>NZ_JAGIQB010000140.1:0-3441 GCF_017815025.1 Cupriavidus phytohabitans | reverse complement strand
CCCAGTAATCGACTCGCTCGCGCGCACATAACCGTGAGAAATCAAAGCATTATGCGCGCCGCCAGCTCAAAGTTCGGTTTAGTCGGTAGAGCGTCCGGAATCTCTCACCAGCCAATGGTTCGTCGTAGATCTCGAATAGGTCGCTACCCACAAGCAGGTTCTTTAAGGTCTTAAAGCCATAGCGCTCTCTGAGGTGCTTGAGTTCTTCGGGAATTTCCTTGGCCGCCAGCGTGCCGGCATGCGCGAGATAAGTCCAGCCATCTTTTCGACGCACCTGCTTGGCGACGTCGCACAGAAACGTCGCCAACGGACTTTCTTGAAGCCATAGTAACTCCGATTGCTGCGCGTATTGCGGGCTACCGAAATAGGCCGCCGCGTTCTCACCACTTTTGATCAACTGATCAATCATCAATTTCAGATGCTCATGCATCGGGAGCACTTTCTCGCGTTGCGTATCAAGATACAGCAGCGCCTCGCTCAGCTTGTCGGCTGACGCTGGCTGCCATCGCGGCAAGAAATGATGCACGAGCTCATTGCGCTCGTCGGTCATGAGCTTCAGATCTCGCCGCAGCCCTCCAATAAATTCGGTCGACCCTGACAGGCGAAAGACGAAGGAGAACCAGTCGTCCGGCCATTCCTCCTCCGGGACTGGCTCACCGGCGTCCCGCAGCACATCACGGCCGTACTGCTCCACCAACTTGCCAAGCATTTGCTTGTTGATTCCATCCACCCGTCGCTGCAGATTGTCCTGGTAGCTCGCGAGAGTGCCGCCATTCTTATGCCTTGCCAGCACGAACTTAAGGCAATACTCGATCTGCTGGAACAGTAATAGGTTACGCCCCAAGCGGCGAAGAACTTCCTGCCGAGCGGTTTCCAGTTCAGTCAAAGGAGCGTTTTCAGAGGTCATAGGCTGGTCGAGGGTTCGATAATGCCGCGGGTTGCCGATTTTATTGCGACAGGGGGAGTATCCGACATATGATACTCGCCAGATGCGAACGGATATAAAAGCAGAGTTCGAAGGGGCAACGAATGGACCAGACCGCGCATCAGGATTATGATAGCGCTCGCTATCCGAGAATTCCGGTCAACTTCGGCCATTACCGGATTCATGCGATGACGCCCAAGCGCTTTGATGGGTGACTTGTCGTGCAACGTCAATCGCTCGTGCCAACTTGCATGGGGTGAAATCTCGCCGGCATTAACCAGCAACTCTCACCTACCGACCAGCATAAAGGGGAATAACGATGGCAACGTATAAGCAAACTGGTCGCGGAAAAGGCACGACTGGAGGCCCTGCTGGCCGACGTGCCCAAGAAGTCTCGGACGTGGTCGCAAAAATCCGTCAACTGATGACGGACTATGAGCTGACGGTGGAGGACCTGACGCCGCGACGGGCGCGCGGCCGCCCCGCCAAGGGCTCGGCCAAGCCTGCCTCGACTCTGCCGCCCAAATACCTTGACCCGAAGACTGGCAAGACGTGGTCGGGTCGCGGTCGCACGCCGAGCTGGCTGGGCAAGAACCCCAAGCGCTTCCTGATTACGCAAGATGGCGCGGAGGCCTAAGCCCCTCTCCCGCGCGGTGTACAGGCGCCCATCCGCTCCCTACAATCGGCGCCAAATCACAACAAGGGGGCCGCGATGGGATGGCGATTTCGCAATAATTTCAGCCCGATTCCGGGAGTCCGGCTAACGATTTCGCCAAGTGGGCTCAGTACGTCCGTTGGGGTCGGCCCGGTGCGGCTGACGCACGGCCCACAGGGGGCCGCCGTCACTGCCAATCTCTTCGGGACCGGCCTGTCCTACCGGCAGCCCCTCGGCACCTCGCCGGCCGGGGCTAATGAGCCAAGCGGCGATGGGCCGGTGCTGGCCCCGCCCGCGGTTCCCATGGCTCCGGTCTCCGCGATGCCGGCGATGACCGAGATCCGCAGCGCCAGCTCAGCGGTGCTGACCAGCGCGGGACTGGCCGCCTTCAAGCAATCCCTCGCGGAGGCCCAGACCCAGTACGCCTCGATCGAAGGTGCCCTCAACGGTGCCCGGCATACCGAACAGGTAAAGGTCGCGCTGCATGACCGTTGGGCCAAGGGCTGGCTCTTCCGGCATGTGCGCAAGGCCCGCTTTGCGCAGATCTGCGAAGATGCGGAAACCTCCACCGCCATGCGGCAAGAACTGGAGCAACAGCTGGATCTGTCCAAGCTCCACACCCAGTTCGAGATGCCTGACGGCGTCGCCAAGGCGTTCGCGGGCTTTTGTGACGCCTTCAAGGTGTGTGCCGGTTCGTACCGCATCTGGGATTTCGTATCCGCACGCTCGGCCAACCAAGTGGCCGAGCGCACATCGGCAGGGCGTGTCGTGGAGCGACAGCCGGTGTCCTTCTCGCTGCGCAAGTGCGGAATCATTGATACGCCGATGTCCGTGCCCTGCCTGCAGAACGCCAACGGCGGGGACCTCTACTTTTACCCCGGCTTCTTGGTCTATCTGGCTGCCGCGACCAACTACGCATTGATCGAGTACAGCGAGCTTCAGCTGCGGGTGGCACGCACCCGCTTCCATGAGGAGGAGAACCTCCCCAAGGATGCCCAGCAGATCGGCACCACTTGGGCCAAGACCAACAAGGATGGGTCGCCGGATCGTCGCTTTCGTGACAACTACCAGATCCCGATCATGCAATATGCCCAGATCACTCTGCGAACGCCTGCCGGGCTCAATGAGGAATACGTGCTCAGCAATGTCGCGGCCACGGAAGCCTTTGGGCAGGCGTGGGAGGCGCTGCGCGAGGCGATTCAACGCGGGGTCTAAGGTTCGTCTGCATCAGGCTGGCGGCCGCACTCGCCGACAAGTGGCACCTGACCGAGGCGCGCATGGCCGGCCTGTATGGCCACGGCTGAGCGTTGAAGCCGACGCCCTTGTCGCGCGGGCGGCACGCCGGCGACGGCCGAGTTGGGCGGTGACCGGCGCGCAGTGCATGGGTGCGGGGATCCTGCGCGCCCGCCCCCCCGGAAAGCTCGGGCGTTACGAGACGGGCGGCGCTCCGTCAGGCCGGGGATTGCCCGTCGTGACGTCAGTATGTTCGGCCGTGGGCCTTGGCCACGATCGACGTGATCCCGCGCGCGGCTGGACCACCGGCCGCCCTCGCAGCGTCGGCGATTTGCCGGTGGCGCCCATGGCCCGGGGCAAGCGGTCGGCGATAATGCCGTCTATCCCCACTTGCGGTGTCGCTCGTGTCTCCTCAAATTAAGTCGCTGCGGGCCTTGCTGCGCAAGTACGCACTGGCACCCCCGCTGCCCGTCATCTGGGCGATCTCCCGGCACCTGCAAGACGACGCGCCTTCGCCCTATCCGAAGCCGCTGCAGGACGAGGTGCAAAGCTGAGCATGAGCGGCGTTCGTGATGCCGAATCTGGGAGATTTGATCAAGAACGATGAGGGAAGCCGGAGAACTTCCCT
>NZ_JAGIQB010000139.1:0-3524 GCF_017815025.1 Cupriavidus phytohabitans | reverse complement strand
GGATGGCCACTTCGGTGGCCTGCGACCCGATTTCGCGCGCCCACAGACTGTGTCCCGTCAGCGTCTTGAGGCGGTACTGAGGTCGGTCGGAATCCGTGTATGCCAACGGATGGGGGATCTCAGGCTGCCATTCTGTCTGCGTAATAGCGAGCGGTGTATGTCGCCGGCGATAGATAGCCGAGACGTGCCTGGGTGCGTTGGCGATTGTAGAACAGTTCGATGTATTCGGTGATCGCTTGCTGGGCTTGCGCGCGTGTGGCAAAGCGGCGGGTGTACACCAGTTCTGTTTTCAGGGTGCCCCAGAAGGATTCGATCGGAGCGTTGTCGTAGCAATTGCCGCGCCGGCTCATTGAGGCCCGCATCTGGAACTGTTTGAGCAGCGCCTGGTAATCGTGGGCGCAATATTGACTGCCACGGTCGGTATGCTGGATTAGCCCGGGCGCGGGTCGATGCGCGCTCACCGCCCGGAACAAGGCTTGCATAACCAGGTGTTTGGTCATGCGTTCGCTCATCGCATAGCCCACGATCTCGCCGCTATACAAGTCTTTCAATCCCGCCAGATAAAGCCAGCCTTCGTCGGTGGCCACATACGTGATGTCACCGCACCAGGCCCGGTTCGGCGAGTCAACGCTGAAGGACTGGTCGAGTCGATTCGGGGCCACCGGCAGATTGTGGCGCGAATTCGTCGTCGCCTTGAACTTGCGTTTCTGCCTGCAGCGCAGTCCAAGTTTGCGCCGCAATCGTTTGATGCGGTGCACACCCACCTCAACCCCGCGCCCGGCAAGCTCTTTTTGCAAGCGCTCAGGGCCAAAGGTCTCACGAGTGCGAACATGCGCAGCCTGTATCTCTGCCTCCAGGCTTGGCTTGGCTCGGCTTGCCGGCGAGACGAAGCTGCACGCTTGCACCAGGCGTAGTAACCACTGACAGAAACGCCGAGCAGGCGGCACAAGGGAGGGACCGGATACTGGGGTCGCATTTCGCTGACCAGGGCGTATTTCACCGCGACTCCTTCGCAAAATACGCCGCAAACTTTTTCAGCAGGTCACGCTCCATCTTGACCTCGGCAAGCTCGCGTTTAACGCGGCTGAGCTCGACTTCAACCTCCGTCAGCGGGCGCTGGGTGTTTCCCACCTTGGCCAGCTTGCCTGTCTTATCTGCGCGAAGCCAGTTCGCCAGCGTCTTGATGGAAATCGACAGCCTTCTGGCCGCCTCACTGCTGCCGACGTCGTGCGCCAGCTTCACCGCCTCTTCACGAAACTCTTTCGTGTAAGTCGCCTTGGGAATTCGATTCATGATGCTCTCCGTTTCGAGATTGTACGAAACGTTGGCATCCACTTTTTCCGACTGACCTCAATCTTCATGCCGCATTCAAGACACTGCGGGTCGGAGCCTCGCTAATGTCTTCGCCCGCAGCGGAAGCCATGCCATCGCTACCAGCGTCCATCGTGGCCGAAGGTGCGCTTGCTCCCAGACCGAAAGCTGCGCTCAGCAAAGGCATTGATCATTCGAGATTGGCTCAACAAGGGCTACGTGTCGGGGAGGACGGCAGCATCCAGAACGACCATGGAGATAAGCTTTTCCCGCCAGCCTTTGTCACCGCTATTCAGTCTATCCTGCGTTCGCCGACAGAAGCTTCAGCAGTTTCTTCAACTGACCGTGCCGTATGAGCGACCAAACCGCCACCCCGCTGCACCCAGGTTGCAATGTACGCTCCTGCATTGCATTCACTATCAGCGGGAAGCTACCCCACACTTTGAGTATAGTTTTCCACCGGGTATTGCACCTCGCTCCTGCGGGCGATCAGCCTACAGCGCAGGCCATGGCGCAATCATTTAGCTTAGCCAACATGACCCCACAAGCGCCGAAGAACAATCGCGAAGCATGGAGTGCGATCGAATCGGCCACCCGCAAGTACGTGATGCGGGCAAAGGGCGATGTCTATGTCATCTCCGGTCCTGTTTTCGGCGACCGGCCCGATACCATCGGCCAGGGCCGCGTTTGGGTACCCGAGTACTATTTCAAGCTGGTCTACGATCAGACCACGAACCGGGCATGGGCGCACTGGATTGCCAACACCAATGAGGCGCACCCCAGCAAGCCGATCAGCTATCGCGAGCTGGTCGAGCGCACCGGTGTCGAATTCCTGCCAGGTGTGTCTCCAGCGGACGAGACCACGGCGATGGCACCGGAGGTAGGGCGGTCGTTGTCACGTAGTAGCAGCGATCATCCTGTCAGGAAAGACGAAGACCTGGCGCAGCTGTTCAAGTCGTCAGTTCAGTCGGCTGCGCAGAGGATCCAAAAGTCGTTGGAGCGGTAATAGCCGCGAGCGCGCGGCCGTCATGCGCGCTCAGTGTCACCGTATTTCGTGGGGCGAGCGCCGAGAGGCGCGCACGGTAGAATCGCGCCTCTTTCTTGCGCCAATCCTTTGCCGATGCCCGCTGTGCCACCGCCCGCTCTCGACATTCTTCGTTCCGCCGAAGACGCAGTCATTCAAGCACTGCCTCCGACCATTCGTCATCACCGTGAGAGCGGTCATCTGACTTGGAGGCTGCTTCATAAGATTGAGGACGAGGTGCTGGCCGATGTGGCCAGCAGCGGCAAACACAGTCCGCAAATACTTCGGTTGATGCGAGCGCCAGCAATTTTGGGCTACCCGAAGGACGATCGACCCGCGTCTTTCTAGGGGCATGATGCTTTGCCGGTTGTGTTCGCTGCGATCGCCAAGGCCTGGACGCGAGTGGATTGACGCCCGTTATGCGGCTTATGACAAACATAATCACTGCGATGGCGCATGCCTGCGCCGGAATCCGTTTCGACGGGAAGGCTGAATTCCCTCCTATCTTTGCGGCGCAGGAACGACTAGTGGGCCGTCGTTTCCCGCGTGGAGACCGCAATGTCCAAGGCAGCCACAGCGACGCTCGTCGCGAAAATCAAACGCGAAGCAAAGTAACTCGCCCGGTCAGGCGAAATTTCCCATAGTGAAGCACTGGAACGACTGGCCGCCGAGGCTGACTATCGGAGCTGGCACGCTCTACTTAGCGCAAGTTCTGCTGCCGTCCCGTCGGCCGAGCCAGACAATTTCGCGTTGCCGCTGGACCCGAAGCTGCCTCCCGAATTCGACGCCACACCGAACGACGACCGAGAAGAGGCCGAGATCCTCGCCTGGTGGGACCGGCCGTTTGCCCTGACCCCGGCCTGATGGGCTCTTTGGAGATCCGGTGCCTCGACGGCGGTGCGTGGGATCGGTCAACCTGGTATGGTATTGCGCACGACATGGATGCCACGGTCAAGCTTGCCAACGAGAAGCTCGCCTGGTGGCGGAAAACACGGGATCGCCCCGTGACGATGATGGAGGACGATCGGATAAGCATCGTGCGTATGCCGTCGCGCCCCCGGGAAGGCATTCAAGTTTTGGCTGAGGTCTCGGATTTCGCGGCAGCTCGGGAATGGCTAGTACAACATCCCGTAAATAGGTTGAATAATTAGTCGCCTCGGATATCATGGCGGGATGAGCCGAGGCCGCC
>NZ_JAGIQB010000138.1:0-3880 GCF_017815025.1 Cupriavidus phytohabitans | reverse complement strand
GGGCAGAGTATTGAAGGCGCAGTACGCGGCCGATTGACATCTCGGGTCAGCAGCCTTGGAGATTGGAGAGCCTAGGGAAATCCATGAGTCTCCGTTTGTGGCAACGCATGCACCTGACAGGACTTGTGGACGTGGCTCACAATGCTGGAGCGGATCCGGGGTCATAAGCCCAAAAGTAATAAAGAACGTGGCTTTTATGCGTCAGTTGCGCGGCGTCAGTTGCTCCAGCGGCTCGATCTGTCGGAGCAGCCTTGCAGCATCATGACGATTCGCAGCACTTCGGCCAGCGTGTCGAACGCCAATTCCGGCAAACTTTCCTCGCCGGTTGCGACTGTCATCCCTGCGCCGTTGATGACCGTATGTGCCATCCCGTGCAGACGCAGCAGCGTATCGCGCAGCCCATCCTCAGCGCGGGCTTCGGCCAGCATGGCATCGAGCTCGTCCACCATGCGCAGTAGGAGCGTGGTGTCATACGTGTCCTGCGCTTGCCGCAATGCTGCCCGGTCCAGGCGACCGTAGGCCGTTTCGACCGTTTCGTCGGAATCGCTCATATTGATGCTCCCGGTTTGTTCTCGCTGCGTTTGCCGTTGCCGGCGTCCGAGCGGGCGCGCTTCAAGGCCTGGCGGAACAAGGACTCCTTGAGCCACGGTTCCGGCGGCCGCTTCAATCGAGGTGGTAGTTGCCGAACCGCTTAACCCCGGTCGTGCCATACGGGCTCATGAAGGCGGCATCGGCCGCGGACACCGCTTCGCCGGCAGCGTGAAGGTCTTGCAGGATCCGCATCATGTCGACCGTGTTCTGCAGAATCACGGCCGAGGCCACCAGATCGATGTAACGCACGCGCTTTTGCTGCTCGTTCAGATCGTTCTCGGTAATAACGTCGCCGCCGAAGTCGAGCCATTTGGTGAAGGCGTGGTACGACTCGATCTTGTTGGTGGTCGCCGTCACCTCCTGCCGCATGTCCTTCCGCGAGATCCAGCGGAGCAGGTAGACCGTGCGCAGCACGCGACCGAGCTCACGCGCTGCCGCAAACAGCCGGTTGTGCCGGCCCTCATGGCTCAGCTTGCGCAGCAGCATCGGCGAGACGACGCGGCCGGTCTGGATCGAGATCGCCACCTGCATCAGGTCTTTCCAGTGGTTGCGGATCAGCTGCCAATCGACGACATCGGTGAACAGACGGTCGATGTGTTTGTAGCGGATGCCCTTCGCCGCCTTGTAGAAGCGCAGATCCTTCCAATTGCGGATGCGCGGCATCAGTTGGATGCCGTTCAGGTAGGTGAAGGCAAAGACGGCCTCGGATTGGCCGTGTGTATCCGAATAGACGGTGTCGGCCTGGACGCTCAAGCCGGCCTTCAGCAAGCCCTCGATGACGTAGATGGCCTCCAGCACGCCTGGCGGTATGAAGTGGCGGAACACCGCGATGTAGTTGTCGGCCACATGCCGGTAGGCCACGGCGCCCATGCGCCGGTAGCGGAAATGCATGCCGACCAGAAGATTCTGTTCGTAGAAGTCGTACTGGGTGCCGTCGGCAGCCACCTTCTTGCCTTCGCCCCACAGCTTCGGCAAATCGAGGCGCAGATACAGTTCGGTCAGGTCGCGGCAGGCATTGTCCAACTGCTCCAGGCCCATGTGGCGCTGGTTCACGTACGACAGCTGATGCGGCGTCACGCCGTTCGACAGGTGCCGCGCCGCCTGGTTCGGGCCGAGGTTGCAACCCATCGCGAACACAGTGAGCAGATAGCGCTCGCGCGCGTTGCGCAGCTTCGGATCGTCGCCCGACTGTGGTCCGAAATTGCGCGTGAATCCCGTCCAGTGTTCAATGTTGGCGAGGATGTCCAGCAGGTTGCGTGGCACGAGCCGGCTGTCGATGGCGGCTTGCAAGGCGATGGCCGACGGCGGGACTTCGCGCGCCTCGACGCGCTTGAGCGTTGGCTCGCCGCTCGGGCTGATCGTCACGTCGCCGGCATGCAGCGGGAATTCGCTGTCGACCTGTTCGGCCGTCTGGGTCAGCAGCTGCTTGAGGTCGTCGACGAAGCCCTGCGCATCGGACGCCAGGCCGATCCGGTCGCAATAATCCTGCAACAATGCCTGGCATTCCTGCCACGGCATCAATTGCTGGCGAAGGTCGGCAAAATTACCCGATCCTTCGATGCAGACGTCGCCGCAGCGCAGATCGCCAGCCAGATGGGAAAACACGCACACTTCCAGGTAGCGCCGATTCGTCGGGTTGCCCAGGCCATGCGAGCGGCGCACCAGCTTTCGCCAGCGCTCGGATGCGAACGACAGGTCGACCTCGTCGGCGAGCCATTCGTTCTTGCGGTGCTCGTTCTGGAGCACGACGTCCAACGCCTTGAGCAGTCGGCAGTCTTCGGTCGCGGCGACGAAGCGCAGCCCTTTCGCCATCTGGAATATTGCCGCACGCCATGATTTGAAAGGCTTCCACAGCAATGGCAAGTGATTCCCGTCGCTCCAGAGGGTCGGCCGGGATTCGCAAAAAATCCGCCACATCTCCGGCAACTCATTGATTTTTCGAGGGAATCTAGCCTCCAGCGCCCCGGATAACGTCGCGAGCTGCGGCCCCGACCAGAGGGAGCTCAAATTGCGAATGAGTGCGCAAAACAGCACAAATCGGCAAAGATGGGCTGAGGTCGGGAGCGCTTGGCCCGTCGATCTGTCATCAAAGGCGGGCAAATTCCACATCCTGGCACGCACGCTGTCGAGGGGCTCCGATACCGGACCCAAGGGAGGTAGCGGATTTGGAAAACAGGGGGAGAACTTTGGCTGCTTCAAATGGCGACAGCACAATCCGCAATGATGACGAGGTCCGGAACATCGGGCACATCAATCTGGACGTTGTGCGGCACTAAGGATGCCCTCGATCCACGATACCGCCTATCCGGCGCTGCCGGCTGAGCTTACCGCCGCCGAACTGGAAGCTGCGTTCACACCGACACCGACCGAGATCCGCTTCGCGCGCAGCCAGTCCCGTCGCACCTCAACGACGGTCCTGATTCTCGTGCAGCTCAAACTGCTGCAGCGCCTTGGCTACTTCCCCATGCTGGCTGAGGTGCCTCCTATCGTGATCGATCACGTGCGCGCAGCACTGCGCGCCTCTGCCCTACCCCGCGCCACAGTCAAGCGCTACGATGCCTCTGGCACGCGGTCCCGCCATCAGAAGTTGCTACGCGGGTATCTCCACATTCGACCGGTCGAAGCCAACACGCTGAAATGGCTGGAGGCGCTCGCAACCGAAGCGGCGCACACCAAGGTCGAATTGCCCGACATTATCAACGTGCTGATCGAAGAACTGATCCGGCTACGGTGCGAACTACCGCCATTAGCCAGTCTTCACCGAATGGCCACCCAGGCCCGCAGCCGGTGCAATGAAGCCATCTATCGTGCCATCGCTGACGCGCTCGACGACTCGCAAATCGCTCGGATTGAGGCGTTGTTTAACGGTCAGGGCGAGCAATCCGGTTGGGACCAGTTGAAGCGCGAGCCCAAGCGCCCCGCCGCACGCGAAATCGCCAGCTTCCTCAAACACATCCAGACCCTGCGAAGCCTGGCCGACGGCCTCCCACAGGCACCAGCATTGCTTTCCGTGTCCAAACGCACGCAACTGGTGACGGAGGCCCGGGCGCTTGACATTGCTGAGCTCAAGTCGCTCAAGCCAGCCAAACGGCTAACTTTAGCAGTGCTCTTCATTCAGAGGTATTGTCAAATTTGGTGTACGAGGGCTGATCGTGGCCGGTTCTCAGGCGGCGAGTTTCTGCTGATCCGGCGGATTGTCATGCGCCGGAGTTCCGTCCTTGAAGGGAATGCCCTTCAAGAGCAGTTCGATGTGTTCGGCACCGTTGATGCGGCGCCAGGTTTTCTCGGC
>NZ_JAGIQB010000137.1:0-3953 GCF_017815025.1 Cupriavidus phytohabitans | reverse complement strand
ACCTGCTTGAACAACGCCTCCTGCGCTCTGCTTGAACAGGGTGCCGCCGTTCGCCCCGGGTTATTGAGCAGTTACAGATGTGGCGGATTTTTCACGAATTGCGGCCAACCCTCAGCATGGGCACGCCCGCCGAAGTGCTGCAGGCGTTCTGGCAGGAGCTGCGCGGACGCACGCGCGTCACGATCGACCACCCGGACCTGCCCGATGCGCTCAAGCAGATCGCCGCCGAGGCGGTGCAGACCATCTGGCAGTCGGCCAACGCGGCCGCGACGGCGGAGCTCGCCACGCTGCGTGCCGAAGCGCGTGACGCGGCGAATGCCGCGGAATCGGAACGCGATGCCGCGCGCGCCGACACCGCGGCCGCGCGCGAAGATGCGCTGGCGCTCTCGGCGCAGCTGGGCGAAGCGCGCCAGGCGCACGACGCGGTGCAGGCCGAACTGGCGACCGAGCGCCAGGCGCACGCGGCGACGCGGGCGCGTTGGGAAGCGGGGCGGGGGGAACTGGAGGAGGCGGGGCGCCAGCTGGTAGAGTTGCGCACCCAATTCTCGACCGAGCTGGAGCGGGCGCGCGAGGCGGTGACGCTGGCGCAGGAACGCGCCGAAGCCAGCGAGCGGCGCAGCCTGCGCGAACTGGACCAGGAGCGCACCGCGCGCCAGAAAAGCGAGCGCACGGCCGACGACCTGCGCGCCGAACTGGCGGCGGCACGCAGCGAGGCGCGCGATGCCGCCGTGGCGCAGGCGGAGGGCCGGGCCAAGCTCGAAGCGCAGGCCGCGGCGCTGACCGATCGGCTCGCGGTGGCCGAGCAGGCGCAGCGCAAGGCTACGAGCGACCTGGAGGCCGTGCAGGCGGAACTCGCGACGGCGCAGCGCCGGGCCGAGCGCGGCGAAGCGGAAACTGCCACTCCGGGAGCAGCGCCGGAAGCGAGGCGGGCCCCAAAGCGCGGTCGGAAGCCGAAAATCCTAGCTGAAGTTGCGGCTCAGGAAGTCACGACTCAAGAGCCCCCAACCCAGAAGCGCGGGCCGAAGCAGAGAACACTGCCTGGCGTGGAGGCTGCCCCGGAAGCGCCGACTCAGAAGACGAAAACCCGAAAACCGCGACAGGAGCAAAAAGCGCCTACCGCCACCCAAATCCCGTCCCAATCCTCACTGCTCGCTCAACTGGCATCTGTCAATGCGCAACTTGAGCAGTTGCGAGCCACGGAAGTGCCAAAGGTCGTGGAGGAGATTCGCCAGTGGATGCAGGAGTACGACCTCAACATTGAGGACATTGCGGGCAAGCCCAGTGTTGAGCCCGCTGCCCGCGCTGTTCCGAGCAAGACGAAGGCCGCGCCGCCTCCAAGGTACCGCAACCCCAAGACGGGCCAGACCTGGTCGGGGCGCGGTCGGGCTCCCGCATGGATTGGCAAGAAGCGCGAGCGTTTCCTCATCGATCTCTTGTCCTGAACGACAGGTTGGCGGGCGGGGCCGGTCCGCCCCAATTCTGACCAGCAAATTCGGCAGGCCGGAAGTTCGGCGGCCACTGCGCAGGAAGCCCAACGGGAAGCGCCGGGCAACGACCCGGCGGCGACAGCGCTGCCTAACAACCCGGACGAAGGCAACGACAGCAGTGACGGCAGCGATGACAGCAAAGACTGAGCGGGCGGACGCGATCCGCTGGATCCAGGCGCAGATGGACGACTACGGGCTCACCCTCGAAGAGCTCGACGCGGCGGGGTGCTTCGCGCCGCCGCCCCCACCCAAGCCACCTCCACCGCCCGCACCACCGGCGCCGGTGGTCTGCTACCGCAACGCGGAAGGGCTGACCTGGGACGGGCAGGGCGAGATACCCTCGTGGCTCAAGCGGGCGGTCCATGCGGGGCAGAGCGTGGAATTTTTCCGGGTGGGATAGGCCCGCCGAGGCATTCGGCCCTCTGTCCAATGGGGATGTGACATGGGCTAACCGACACAACCAACGACGACCCATCCATGAAAGTACACGTTTCCACCCTGTTGTGGCTCGCCGCCATTGCTAGCGGCGGCATGCTACCAACCACACCGGCGCATGCCGGAGTGTTCGACGATGACCAGGCACGCAAAACGGTCATCAACCTGCGCGACCAGTTCAACAGCTTCCAGGCCACGGCGACCCAGCGCATTGAGCAGAACAGCCGCACCACGCTCGACCTGCAGAACCAACTCGAAGGCCTACGCCAGGAGGTGGCGCGGCTACGCGGCCAGAACGAAGTGCTGCAGAACACGGTGGCGACGTTGCAGAAGCAGCAGAAGGACTATTACGCCGACCTGGATGCGCGCCTGAAGAAGTTCGAGCCGCAGCACGCTTCGGTCGAAGACCGCCAGGGCACGTCGGCGCCGGGCGAGAAGCCCGAATACGACGCCGCGCTCAAGCATTTCCAGGCGGGCGACTTCAAGAGCGCCGGGAATTCGTTCTCGTCGTTTATCAAGAAATATCCGCAGAGCTCCTACCTGCCGCTGGCGCAGTACTGGCTCGGCAACTCGCTCTACGCGCAGCGCGACTATAAGGGGTCCACCTGGGTGCTGCACAAAATGATCGATGCCAACCCGACGCATCCCAAGGTGCCGGACGCCATGATCGCGGTTGCCAATAATCAGCTCGAGTCCAGCCAGAAGGCTGCTGCGCGCAAAACGCTGGAACAAGTGGTGGCCAAGTATCCCGGTACCGAAGGCGCGCGTGCGGCGAACAACCGGTTGAAGACGCTGAAGTAAGCGCGGGCGGCTTCCAGCTGGTTCACTAGCCGCCAACTTATTTGTAAGCTCTTGATAGATAAGCCATTTCCGGGGCATACCCCCAGAAAATACGGAAAGTACTGACCCCGTCTAGAGGCGATCCCTAAGAAGGCACCAAGAAGGAGCTAAATGTGACGAACCGAGATGAACTACGCACGTTGCGGTCGATTGGCGAGATGGAGCAGGAGGCTGAGCGTCAGTTGCGCTTGCAGGCCGATGTGGCGACATTCGAGGCAAAGCTTGCCGAGGTCTCGGAGAGGCTGGAGATGCGCCTGCGAGTTGCTGCTCGAAAGGGCTATTTGGAACTCAAACTTATATGCGTTGATTCTTCGGGCCTGGTGGACCTTGGGAAGGTCTGCTGCATTGATCATCAGCGTCACAGTACTCAGGGCGGCGGGTGGAGAACTGTTAACCCATACCAAGAGAAGTCCGTCGTTCGAAACCCTGCCCTTCTTGCCCTTTGGAATCGGCTTGAGGCGATGTCATTGCAACCAATCTTCATTGAAGGCCCCTACGGTTGTCCCATCTTTGGCGTTCAGCTTCCCGATGGGGGCCCATACCCACGACGTGACTCCGCCGAAGTGACGGCGCAGCGGACAATGAATCGCATGGACGAGTGGCTCGACGAGAGTGGCGGAATCTCGTTTACGCCTGCTGCCTAGAAGCCCCCATCGATTCATGATTTCCTCCTCGGGCCACGCCGCGATTGGGCCGGCTGGCCGTCGGTGCGATGCAAAAAAGGTGGATGATGGGCCGTGCCCGTCCCAGGTCAGCCTTTCCGCGTTGCGATAGCAGACCACCGGCTCCGGTGGAGGCGCCTCCACCGCCGCGTCGAGGTCTTCCAGGGTGAGCCCGTAGTCGTCCGTCTCACCAAACAGCCCGACGAGCCAGGTTGCCGATCAGCAGTTTGCCTGCCGGCCACCCGTGTCGATCCGCTGTGCGCACCGTAAGGATGAGGTGAGGCGTCTCGCCCGCCCACACATAGTTGCTAAATGTCGCCGCCGCCGAATATGCCTGTCGCGCCGAAGTGGCAGTAGAGTTTTGTCAGCGTGAGGTGTATGGGGAAGTTCATCAATGAAGCATGAAGTTATTTCCCTGCACAACTAGGCTGAATTAGCTTTGTTCCTTTAGTCCGAACTTTGACTTCCCAAATAGCCGGAACCCGCATCGGCGCTGGGTTTCGGCTATTTTTGAGACTATTATGTAGCC
>NZ_JAGIQB010000013.1:0-150609 GCF_017815025.1 Cupriavidus phytohabitans | reverse complement strand
CAGTGCTGCCTTGCAGCGCCGCGTTGTGTTGCGAGGGGGCGAATATTAAGGGACGCCGAGGGGCTTGGCAAGGGGTTCCAGGAAATAATTCGAATCGATCACAATCGTGGCTCGAGCTGCTCTTAATGGCACAGGAGCGTCCTCCTATATAGACGTCACAGAAACGTGCAGATGTTTGTCATGCACGACCCCATGATTCATGATCTGGTCTTCAGCCTCGCGCAGCCGCGCAGGCAGTCCGGACCGCGGGACCTCCTCCATGACCATCCGAATCGTAAGACTGGGAACACCACGCGCAGCTGACGAAGGGCTTCGCATCGGTACAGTGCGGCGACCACCACGCGGCGTGCCGAAGTCCGAGTTCGCCAGCCGTGACTATTACGATGTTTGGTACCCTGCCCTGTCTCCTACCCCAGAGTTGGTCTCACAGGCGCAGGGCGCCACAGACGATAAGGCATGGAGAGCATTCGTCCGCCATTTCCGCAAGGAAATGGGCGAGCCGGAGCCGAGCCGCACGCTCGACCTGCTGGCTGCGCTGTCGCACCAGACCAATTTCTCACTTGGCTGCTATTGCGAAGACGAGGCGCACTGCCACAGGTCGGTCCTGCGCGAACTGCTGGCCGAGCGCGGCGCAAAAATCGCCTGATCGGCCCTGCCTGGCGGGTGACTTTCCCGCTTTGACCTTTTCGCTTGCGCAATCCGATGGCCCTGAACGTTGTCTGGCTCGGCTTTTTCCTGGTTTCCTTTGCCGCCGCATGCATTCGCCTCGCCAGCGGCGACCTGGCTGTCTTCCCCGCCATGCTGTCGAGCCTGTTCGACAGTTCCCGCACGGCCTTCGAGATTGCGCTCGGACTGGCGGGCGTGATGAGCCTGTGGCTGGGCATCATGCGCGTCGGCGAGCGCGCCGGAGTCGTCGACGCCTTTGCGCGGCTGGTGAATCCATTGCTGCGGCATTTTTTCCCCGGTGTGCCGCAGGGCCATCCGGCGCAAGGCGCCATGATGATGAATGTGTCGGCTAACCTGCTGGGCCTGGATAACGCGGCGACGCCTCTCGGGCTGAATGCCATGCGCGAGCTGCAGGCGCTGAACCGTCGCCCGGACGTGGCCACCGATGCGCAGATCATGTTCATCGTGCTGAATACGGCCGGACTAACGCTGATCCCGACCTCGGTCATCGCGATCCGACAGGCCATTGCCGTCAAGCAGGGGCTGGTGGGCTTCAATGCGGCGGACATTTTCCTGCCGACGCTGCTGGCTACCGGTGGCTCGTGCCTTGCCGGTTTGCTGGCTGTCGCCTGGGTGCAGCGGCTCAATCTGCTGCGGCCCGCCGTGCTGGTCGCTTTCGGCATGGTTGCTGCGGCGCTCTCCGGCATGTTCGCCTGGCTGAAGCATGCGCCGCCCGAGCAGGTCGGCAGCGTGACGGCATTGGCAGGCGCGGGCTTTATCCTGTCGCTGATCACGCTGTTCCTGGTCTGCGGTGCCCTGCGGAGGGTCAACGTCTACGAGGCCTTTATCGATGGCGCGAAGGAAGGTTTCGGCGTGGCCGTGCAGATCATCCCTTATCTGGTTACCATTCTGGTTGCGATCGGCTTGTTCCGGGCGACGGGCTGCATGGACGTGTTGATGGGGTGGCTGACGTTGGGCTTTGCGCATCTCGGCATCAATACTGATTTTGTCCCGGCCTTGCCGGTCGGCCTGATGAAAATCCTGTCAGGTGCCGGCGCACGCGGGCTGATGGTCGATGTGATGACGACTTATGGCGTCGACTCATTCCAGGGACGCCTTGCGGCCATCATCCAGGGATCGACCGAAACCACCTTCTATGTCTTGGCGGTCTACTTTGGCAGCATCAATGTGCGGAATACCCGGCATGCGCTGGGATGCGCACTGGTGGCCGACACCGTCGGCATTTTTTCTGCCGTAGGCGCTGCTTATTTGTTTCGATAGCGCCGGCGATTCGATCGTTGTTGTACGGGCACAACATCATTGTGTGCATCGCCAGACATTGACACAATTGAGCTTGGTGCGACGCAGCAAACCATGTATAGTGAAGTCTGTCTCCTCCACCACCTCGGTGGATTCCAACCCACGCATAACCTGCGTGGGTTTTTTTTCTTGAAACCGGCCATTGCAACAAAACATTGCGCAGCAAGCGCCGGCAAGGCCCGCGCTTTGTGCATCACGCACCACGGATGCCTTTTGACACGCCCGCCCAGGGTGTCGCATGGCAGCGCGGTTCCACCCGCGCCGCCTTTGCTGCAATGCACCAACCCATGACAGCCGGGCGCACCGCAGTCCGCACAGTCCGCGCAGTCCGTTCAAGGACCTTTACGGGAGACCACGGCGACCTACAATAATCGAATACGTCCGTCGCCAGCACGAGGTACGCCATGCCTGAGATCACGTTCCCTCGCAGCGTCCCGACCTACTGCGCAGCCAGCCTCACGCTGTCCTGTCCCGCTACGGTCAATGGCAGCCCGACCCAGTATTCCGTCACCGCGGAAGCCCTTGAGGCCCACTTCGGTGCGCGCTCGCCGCGCGAGGAAGACCTGGTTGCCGCCTTCACCAGTAATCGCCAGCGCATCGAAAGCCTCGCCGAAAGCCTGTTCGAGCTGACACAGGCGCGCGAGATCGTGCTGCGCAGTGGCCATTTCCGCTTCGCCGGCTGACCCGCCGCGATTGACACCGCATCCAAGCCGAGACGCCGGGCCAGCCCGGCGTCTTGCGCATGCTCAGTCGGCCTTGGCTTCGCCACGCACCAGCAGCACCGGCGTGGTCGACTGCCGGATCACGGCTTCCGCCACGCTGCCCAGTACCAGCCGGCGCACGCCACGCCGCCCGTGCGTGCCAATTACCAGCAGATCCGCGCCCCACTGGCGCGCGGCTTCGTTGATCGATGCGCCAATATCGCCGGGCACCGGCGCCTCGCTGACCAGCCGGGTTTCATGCGGCACGCCGGCCGCCGACAGTTGCTGCGCGGCGTCCTGCAGCGCGCGCTGGCCGCTTTCCTCGAATGCCTTCTGCAGCTGGCTCGGATCGTAGTAGCCGACGTCGAACATCGGCGTACCCGTGTCGACGACATAGAGCGCCAGCACCATGGCACCGCCCGGTGCCGCTACGCGGATGGCTTCGGCCAGCGCCAGTCCCGACGTGCTGCTGCCATCCACCGCCACCACGATCTTGCTGTATGCCGCGCTTGCCATTTGCGTAACCTCCGTAGACAAAGGGAATAAGGAGTTGGACGGCAGAAGGCCGCTCCGCCTTAGATACTACACGTGCGCAGACCGTCACGCGCCAGCGCTGCCACGGCGACAGTCAGCACAACCCGGCTCGCCTTAAATTGACCGACCGGTCGGCTTATATATAATAGGGCCAGCCGCCGCGCCAACGGTCCCCCACCGTCCGCGGCCCCCGCCAGAGGAGGCGCTATGTACACCCAAAGCCTGGACGTTCCCGGCCACTCGGACTCCGCACAGATCGCCACCCCTCGGGACGATGACGTCCGCCAGGCCGCTTTCGACGCGCGTATGTCAGCCGACGGCAAGATCGAGCCGCAGGACTGGATGCCGGCGGCCTACCGCAAGACACTGGTGCGGCAGATTTCCCAGCACGCGCATTCAGAGATTGTCGGCATGCTGCCCGAGGGCAACTGGATCAGCCGCGCGCCGTCACTCAAGCGCAAGGCGATCTTGCTGGCCAAGGTGCAGGACGAAGGCGGCCACGGCCTGTACCTGTACTCCGCGGCCGAAACGCTGGATGTCTCCCGCGACGAGCTGGTCGACGCGCTGCACAGCGGCAAGGCCAAGTATTCGTCGATCTTCAACTACCCGACGCTGAGTTGGGCCGACGTCGGCGTGATCGGCTGGCTGGTGGACGGGGCGGCGATCATGAACCAGATCCCATTGTGCCGCTGCTCATATGGGCCGTATGCACGCGCCATGATCCGCATCTGCAAGGAGGAGTCGTTCCACCAGCGCCAGGGCTTCGACGCGCTGCTCGCGATGATGCGTGGCACCGACGCCCAGCGCGAGATGGTGCAGGACGCGGTCAACCGCTGGTGGTTCCCGGTGCTGATGATGTTCGGCCCGCCCGACGCGGCCTCGACCAACAGCGCGCAGACCATGGCCTGGGGCATCAAGCGCATCTCGAATGACGATCTGCGCCAGAAGTTCGTCGATGCCACGGTGGAGCAAGCGCGGGTGCTGGGTGTGACGCTGCCCGACCCGGGACTGCAATGGAACGCCGAGCGCGCCCACTATGACTACAGCCCGCTGGACTGGGACGAGTTCTGGCGCGTGATCAACGGCGACGGTCCCTGCAATAAGGAACGCCTGGCCACGCGCGTCAAGGCGCACGAGGAAGGCGCCTGGGTCCGCGAAGCCGCGCTCGCCCACGCCGCCAAGCTGGCCGAGCGCGAAGCGGGCGAGCGCCGCGCCGCCGCCTGACCAATGCTGCATCCCGGGCACGAGGATTGAGGAGACAACAATGAACCGCAAGGAATGGCCGCTGTGGGAAGTGTTCGTGCGCAGCAAGCAAGGCCTGGAGCACAAGCATTGCGGCAGCCTGCACGCCGCCGATGCGCAACAGGCGCTGCACATGGCGCGAGATGTCTACACGCGGCGTCAGGAAGGCGTGTCGATCTGGGTGGTGCCGTCCGCCGCCATTACGGCGAGCGTGCCGGAGGAAAAGCCGGAGCTGTTCGACCCCATGGCTGACAAGATCTACCGGCATCCGACGTTCTACCAGCTGCCCGACGAAGTCAACCATATGTAAGGGCCACGCACGATGACCGCGTCCCCGCAACCCGCCTCCCTGGATCATCTGCCGCCGGCCCGCGCCGCCGCGCTGCGCTACGTGCTGCGCCTGGCCGACAACGCGCTGGTGCTCGGCCAGCGCAATGCCGAGTGGTGCGGCCACGGCCCGGTGCTGGAAGAAGACATTGCGCTGGCCAACATCAGCCTCGACCTGATCGGCCAGGCGCGCCTGCTGTATGGGCGCGCCGGCGAACTGGAAGGCGAACTGACCGGCCTGCCGCGCCATGAAGACGACTATGCCTATTGGCGCGCCGAGCGCGATTTCCGCAACTGGACGCTGGTGGAACTGCCCCATCGCGGCCCGCTGGCCGGCACCGCCGCCGCGGAGCGCGACTACGCGGTCACCATCATGCGCAACTTCCTGTACAGCGCGCTGATGGTGGAGTTGTGGGAAGCGCTGCAGTCCAGCGGCGACGCGCAACTCGCCGCCATCGCCGCAAAGTCAGTCAAGGAGGCGCGCTACCACCTGCACCATGCCGCCGGCTGGGTAGTGCGCCTGGGCGACGGCACCGAAGCGTCGCACGTCCGCATGCAGCGGGCCCTGGACCACCTGCTGCCCTATATGAATGAGTGCTTTGCCGAAGACCCGGTGGAAGCCGAAGCCGCGGCACAGGGAATCGGCATCGTCACCGCCTCGCTGCGATCGGCCTGGGATGCGACCGTTGCCGAGACCTTGCAAGCCGCCACGCTGGCGCTACCGCCTGCGAGCAGCTTTGTCTCGACCGGCAAGCTCGGCGTGCATTCCGAACACATGAGCTACCTGCTGGGCGAGATGCAGGGGCTGGCGCGAGCCCATCCGGGCGCCCAATGGTAAGCGCCCGCTTCGCCGCAAAGGATTGACCGGCATGAACGTCACCACCCTGCCCCACCCAGCGAAAGCTGCCGCCGATGCGCGCGTCGCGAAGGCGTGGGCGGCGCTCGAAGCGGTTCCCGACCCGGAGATCCCGGTGGTGTCGATCCGCGACCTCGGCATCCTGCGCGGCATCGCCGCCGATGCCGACGGCACGCTGGAAGTCACGATTACACCCACCTACTCCGGCTGTCCGGCGATGTCACAGATCGCCGAAGACATCGGCCAGGCGCTCGACGCCGCCGGCCTGGCGCCGTGGCGCCTGCGCACCGTGCTGGCGCCGGCGTGGACCACCGACTGGATCACCCCAGCCGCGCGTGAACGATTGCGCGAATTCGGTATCGCGCCGCCCGGCCAGTGCGACGCACCGGCGACGGCGCAACCGTTGCGCTTCGTCCCGCGTGCCGCGCGCGCCGGCGCCCCGGACCGCGTCGCCTGCCCGCGCTGCGGCAGCTTGCACACGCAGGAAATCTCGCGCTTCGCCTCGACGGCGTGCAAGGCGCTGTACCGCTGCCTGGATTGCCGCGAGCCGTTCGACTATTTCAAACCCTATTGAGCCCCGCCGGGCCAAAGCCAGGCTGCCATGACCCCACAGTTCCACCCGCTGCGCGTGGCGCAGGTACGCCCCGAGACTGCCGACACCATCTCGATCGCGTTCGAGGTGCCGGAAACGCTGCGCGCCGCCTACCGCTTCACCCAGGGCCAGTTCCTGACGCTGAAGGCGCCGGTCGACGGCAAGGACTTGCGGCGCTCATATTCGATCTGCTCGGCGGTGCAGGACTACGACGCACAGGGCGAACTGCGCGTGGCGGTGAAGCTGGTAGAGGACGGGCTGTTTTCGTCCCACCTCCATGACTCCATCGCACCCGGCCAGGTGATCGACGTGATGACGCCGGACGGCCGCTTCCATGTACCGCTGGATCCGGCCACGGCGCGCCACTATGTTGCCTTTGCCGCGGGCAGCGGCATCACGCCGGTGCTGTCGCTGATCCGCACCACGCTGCAAGCCGAGCCGCGCAGCCGGTTCACGCTGGTCTACGGCAACCGCAATGTCGACAGCATAATCTTTTCCGAGGCGCTGGAAGACCTGAAGAACCAGTACCTTTCGCGCTTCACGCTGTACCACGTGCTGTCGCGCCAGCCGCAGGAGGTCGACCTGCTGCACGGACGGCTTGACCACGACCGCGTCACCGCCTTCCTCCAGACCCTGATCCCGGTGGATGACATCGATGCGGCGTTCGTTTGCGGGCCTGCTTCGATGATCGACGAAGCCGAGGCGGCACTGCGCGACGCTGGCGTGGATCCGCACCGCATCCACGCCGAGCGCTTCGGCGTGCCGCTCGCGCAGGCCAGGCCCAAGCCTTCGCACACGCATGCCGACCACGCGGGCACCGCAGAGCTGGTGGTCGTGCTCGACGGCAAGCAGCACAGCATGCGCCTGCCGCTGGAAGACGCCAACGTGCTCGATACCGCGCTGGCCGCCGGGCTCGACCTGCCATACGCCTGCAAGGGCGGCGTCTGTTGCACCTGCCGTGCCAAGGTGCTGGAAGGCAAGGTCGAGATGGAGAAGAACTACACGCTCGAGCCGTGGGAGATGGAAAAGGGCTTCGTGCTCACCTGCCAGGCGCGCGCGCTGACGCCGCGGGTGGTGGTCAGCTACGACGAACGCTGATCCAGGTACGCGGCGGCAGGCGGCCGGCGCCCCGTGCGCGTGCCGACGCTCGCCGCCATTGGCCAGGCCCGGCCGTGATTACAATGACGGCAGGCCGGCAGCGGCCTGGCGCGATGCTTGCGGGGGGGGTAAAACAGCGGCTTGCGCATGGCCTTGCACGGCAGCACCCGCCGACTGTGGCGCCGGTGCCGCCCGGTGCCAGCGAACCGTCCCACCCATATACAATCACGGCCATGCAATATATCCACGTCGTCAACGGTGATGTAGCAGGCACGACCCTGCGCCAGGCGCTGGCGCAGGCCGCGCGGCCGGACCCTGTCGTGGTGCTGCGCGACGACCTGGCCGTGGGGCCGCTGGCCGACATCGACAGCACCGGGCTGATCCGTTCCGGCTTCTGGCAGCGGGTCGCCCCGCACACCGACATCGATTTCGCCGCCGAGATGCGCCAGGCGCTGGACCAGCTCCAGAGGCTGCGCCAGGACGAACTGGAAATAGCCATCTGGCACGGCCAGAGCGCGGCCGACCAGCTGATGCTGCGCCGGGTCGTGTTCCACCTGTACCAGGCGCCGCAACGGATCAATGAAGTCGCGATGGACCTGCGCGAGCTGGAGATGCCCGCCCAAGGCAACCTGGCCGCCATCGGCATGTATTCGGCGGCACGGCTGGCGCGGCGCTTTTCCACGATCGCGCCGGTTTCGGTGCTGCGGCTGGGACGGCTGGGCTACGAGTGGCAGCAGAACGTCAAGGAAAATGCCGACGTCCGCCTGTGGAAAGGCAACACGCTGGTTCCCGCCGCCTACCACACCATCGACGACATCATCATGGATCGCGCGCCGGCGGAATGGACCCCCGCGGCTCAGGTGGTGGGCAGCGTGATGGGGGCGATCGAAGGCCTGCTGGCCAGCGACTGGTTCGTGTTCTGGCGCTGCCGCGAGCTGATTGCCTCCGGCCAGATGGTGCTGCGCGGCAATTCCGACTCGCTCGAGACCTGCGAGTTGCGCCGCCGCGCCGGCGGCGGTGGCGAGTAACCCCGATACACATGGCCCGTACCAAGGCACCCGATTTCGAGGCCCAGCGCGAACAGATCCTGGACCTGGCCGCCGCCGCCTTCGCCAACAGCAGCTACCCCAGCACCTCGATGGCCGACCTGGCCGCCGCCTGCGGCACGTCCAAGGCGCGCCTCTACCACTATTACGAGAGCAAGGAAGCGATCCTGTTCGACCTGCTGGACCGCTACACGCGGCGGCTGATGCTGCTGGTCACCGAGGTGGAGGCCGACGCCGAGCGCCATGCGCGCACCGACAAGGAGGCGTTCGCCAACCTGATCCGCGCCTTCCTGGCCGAATACGAAACCTCGCAGACACGCCATATCGCGCTGATCAACGACGTCAAGTTCCTCGCCGAAAGCCAGCGCGACGTGATCCTGGGCCGCGAGCGCGACGTGGTGGCGGCCTTCTCGCGCCTGCTGCGCCGGGCCTACCCGGAGCGTGTCACGCGCGATAACCAGACCGCCCTGACCATGACCGTGTTCGGCATGATCAACTGGACCTTTACCTGGCTCAAGCCGGGCGGCCGGCTGTCGTACGCGGACTTTGCCGAGACAGTGCTCGACCTGCTCGAAGGCGGGCTGCCGGGCCGCGCCGCCACGATCCGCTGACGCAGGCGGGCCCGCCGCGGCCCGCCCCGCCATCGTCAGGACCACCCTGCCTCTTCGCGCTGCCGGCGTTGCTCGCGGTCCTGCCTGAACATTTCCTCCAGCTCGTCGCGGGCCTGGCGCGCCAGCGAGACCAGCTTCTTCTGGTCGGTGTAGTGCGGGTAGAAGCGGTCGATCGCCTGGATGTTGTGCCGGCGGAAGCGCAGCGCGACGTTGCGCGCCTCGGCGGGGTCGAAGCCCAGCCCTTCCAGGACACTCCGCCCCATCCTCAGCGAACCCTCGAACATCTCGCGTTCGAACAATTGCACGCCGCGGTCCATTAGCTGATAGATATGCGACACATGGCGCGCCCGCGCATAGATCTGCAGTTGCGGATAGCGCTCGCGCACCCGGTCGATCAGCTGCAGGCTCTCGTCCATGCCGTCGATCGCCACCACCAGGATGCGCGCGCGGGCGATGCCGGCGGCTTCGAGCAGGTCCAGCCGCGTGGCATCGCCATAGAAGATCTTGAAGCCGTACTGGCGCAGGAACTCGATCTGGTCCGGATCGTGGTCGAGCACCGTGACGCCGATGCCCTGGCTATACAGCAGCCGCCCGATGATCTGTCCGAAGCGGCCGAAGCCGGCGATCAGCACCGGGTTGTCCTGCGGCGTGATGGCCTCGTCCGGACGAGCCTTGGCGCGACCCAGCCGAGGCGCCACCAGCTGGTCATAGGCCAGCAGCAGCAACGGCGTTGCCACCATCGACAGCGCCACCACCAGCACCAGCAAGGCCTCGGTCTCGCGCGGCAGCAAACCCGCGCCGCCGGCCACGCCGAACACCACGAAGGCAAACTCGCCGCCCTGCGAGATCAACAGCGCAAACAGCAGCCGCTGGCCACGCGCGATGGCGAACTCACGCGCCAGCAGCATCAGCACCGCGGTCTTGGCGACGACGAAGGCCACCACCAGCCCGAACACCAGCCAGGGCGAGCGCGCCAGCACGGCAAAGTCGATCGACATGCCGACCGCCATGAAGAACAGTCCCAGCAGCAGCCCCTTGAACGGCTCCAGGTCGGCCTCCAGCGCATGGCGGTATTCCGAATCGGCCAGCAGCACGCCGGCCAGGAAGGTCCCCAGCGCCATCGACAGCCCGACCGCATCCATCATCAGCGCGATGCCCACCACCAGCAGCAACGCAAACGCGGTGAACATCTCGCGCATGTCGGTGCGCGCGATAAAGCGCAGCGCCGGCCGCACCAGGTAGCGGCCGCCGGCCACTACCGCACCGATCACCGCCACTGCCTTCACGCCCGCCAGCCAGCCGGCGGCGCCGGCACCGGCACTTTCGGCTCCTTCGACGGCAAGCAGCGGCAATAGCGCGATCATCGGGATGGCGGCAATGTCCTGGAACAGCAGGATGCCGAAGCTGGCCGCACCGGCCGGCGTGCCGAACAGGTTGCGCTCGGTCAGCGTCGCCAGCGCGATCGCGGTGGACGACAGCGCCAGGCCCAGGCCCGCGACCAGCGCCACCTGCCATGACGCCCCCGCCAGCGCGGCGGCCGCTCCGATCACCAGCGCGCAGGCGGCAAGCTGGGCGCCACCGTAGCCGAATATGCTCCGCCGCAAGGCCCACAGCTTGCGCGGCTCCAGTTCCAGGCCGATGACGAACATCATCAGCACCACGCCGAACTCGGAGAAATGCAGGATCGATTCGACATCGGAAACCAGGCGCAGCGCAAACGGGCCGATCGCCGCCCCTGCCAGCAGGTAGCCCAGCACGGCGCCCAGGCCGCTGCGCCGCGCCAGCGGCACCGCCACCACCGCCGCTACCAGGAACACCAGCAGCGCAATCAGGAAGTCATGCTGGTTCATGCGCGCACCTCCGCGGGCATGGCGTCGGCGCCCAGGCGCCCGCAGACGTGCGCGATATGATCGGCCAGGGCCTGCGCATCGGCGTTGTCGGCACCATGCAGCACCACCGGCGGCAGCCAGGTCATGCCGCAAAGGAGCGCGGTCTGCTCCAGCGGCAACAGGAATTCGCCGATCGGGTGGCCATGGTTGCCGTCGGGACCGTAGGCATCGGCGCTGCCGCCGGTACTGACCACCGCCAGCATCGACTTGCCGCGCAGCGCCGTGCCGCCAGGGCCATAGGCCCACCCGTGCTCGAGCACCTCATCCAGCCATAGCTTGAGCAGCGCGGGCACGCTGTACCAGCGCACCGGAAACTGCAACACGACGGTGTACGCGACCGCCAGCACGCGCTGCTCGGCGACGACGTCGATGTCGTAATCCACATAGGAACGGTAAAGATCGCGTACCTGGACCTGCGGCAGCGAGGCCAGGGCGTCGGCAAGCGGCCGGTTGACGCGCGATCGGCTGGGCGTGGGATGCGCGTAGATCACTGCAATGGGAGACTCGGTCATCGAAGACGGGGCGGCTTGGCGAAGGGAGGGTGGATCGTGGCGCGAGCATGGCTCGATTGCGGCGTTGCAACATATCCACAGTTGATCCCGCGCAACAATTCATCACATTTTGTTAGGCCATTGATTTTATTGCATTTTTCGAAGCGATGCGGCGGCGCGGCCGGCTGCTGCGGCGCAGGAAGCTTACGCCAGACTGACAATTCCACTACAATACTTTTCACGCTGCATCAAGATGGTGTTTCCCCGAATCACGCACCGAGCCAGGGAAAAGTGCCTGGCGGAACACCAACGCAGTGCCTATTTTTATCTGTGATCGCACCAGGAAGGAATTAACGTGAACCCGCTCGAACTGAGCAAGGCTGTCGGCGCACTGACCGACGAAGATCTGCGCAAGGCAGCTGCAGCGACGCAGGCCGCCCATCGCGCCACCGTTCTGGTGCGCGAGTTGGCGGCCCATCACCGTTCGCGCCTGCTGAAGCATTTCCTCGCCCTGGGCGAGGAGGATCGCCTGCTCCGTTTCGGCCAGTCGGTGGGCGACCACGTGATCGAAGCCTACGTGGACAGCATCGACTTCGACCACGACACCGTGTTCGGCGTCTACGACGACAAGCTCGAGCTGGTCGGCGTGGGCCACTTCGCCAACCTGCGCGACAACGCCCAGGGCCGCGTGGCGGAGTTCGGCGTGTCGGTGTCGCGCAGCGCCCGTGGCCGCGGTATCGGCAGCGCGCTGTTCGAGCGTGCGGCCATGCATGGCCGCAATACCAGCGTGCGCACGCTGTACATGCACTGCCTGTCGCGCAACGCCGCGATGATGCACATTGCCAAGAAGGCCGGCATGAAGGTCCAGTACGCCTACGGCGAGGCCGACGCGTACCTGGAACTGCCGCCGGCGGACACCGTCAGCCGCCTGACCGAGGCGCTGGACGAGCAGATGGCCGACCTGGACTATGCAGTCCGTCGCAACCTGCGCGACGCGCGCCGCTTCGGCCTGCGCTTCTGGCGCTCGATGGTGCCGCAAAAGCACACCGCCTGAGGCACACCGCCTGAGCGCGCTTCGCCGCACGGCCACCACGGCGCATCGCAACGATGCGCCGTTTTTGCATGTGCGCCCGGACCGCTCAGGCCGCGCCGCCAACCGGCAGTGCCGTGGTGTCCTTGATGCTTTCCAGCGCAAAGCTGGAGCGCACGTCGATCACCGACGGATGGGCCAGCAGTTGCTCCTGCATGAAGCGCGCGAAGTGCTCCATGTCCTCGACATAGACCTTGAGCAGCAGGTCCATCTCTCCGGTCATGGCATGGCATGCCGCCACCTCGGGCCATACCGCGATAGAAGCGCGGAACAGGTCCAGCGGCGCCTTGCCCTTGGGCGCGCCCCCGTGCTTCTCCAGCCGGACATTGATATAGGCCAGCAGGCCGAGCCCGATCTTGTTCGGCTCCAGCAGCGCCGCGTATTGCCGGATCACGCCGATCTCCTCCAGCCGCCGGATGCGGCGCAGGCAGGGACTGGGCGACAGGTTGACGCGCTCGGCCACCTCCAGGTTGGTCAACCGGCCGTTGGTCTGCAGCACTTCCAGGATCTTCCGGTCGATCTTGTCCAACTCCACCTTGCTCACGATATTGTTGCTCCGCAATATGTTTATTGGCAATTTTTTTGCGCAAATTTAGCAAGCCGTGCACAAGTACGCAATTTTTTGTGTGATTGCGTCCGCTACGGGCCGGTTTTCCGACGAATCGGCAGCCTTTTGGGTCACTCGCGCTGCAGCCGGTCGGGCTGGGCAAACCTGTCTGCCGGCACGGCCGCGGTGTTGCGGTCGCGCCTGCGCCGACCCGAGAAGGCAAGGATGGTGCCAAGCCGGCCGCACAGGGAAGCGGCATTCTACGGGCGTTTGCCGCCGGGGTCAGATACTTCCTGGTCGACGCACGGTCCGACGCGGTGACGGACCGGGCCAAAGCAAAAGCGCGCGGCCCGGAGGCACGCGCGCTGAACAGCGGTTTCAGGACAGGACAGCCATGACCGTCCTGCTGCGGCATCAGCCGCCGCTGGTGGATGGGGCACCCGGTGAAGACGGGTTCGCGGGAGCCGGCTGGCTGCCCGGAGCGCCCTGGCCCTGCGGGCCACGGCGATGGTGGTCGCGGTGCATCTTCTGCATGCCGGCGCGGATTTCGTCGCGGGTCAGCTTGCCGTCGCGGTTGGCGTCGAGCTGGTCGAAGCGGTTGCCCAGCCGCGGCAGGCCGGCATTGGCCTCGGCCTTGGTCAGGGCGCCGTCGCCGTTCTTGTCGGCTGCCTTGAATTTCTCGTCGAAGGCGGCCTGCATGCGGGCGTGGCGCTCGGCCATGACGGTCTTGCGGTGCGCGTCCATCTCGGCCTTGTCGATCTTGCCGTCACGGTTGGTGTCCAGCTTGTTGAAGTAGGCGTCGGCCTCGGCCTTCGAGATCGTGCCGTCGTTGTCGGTATCGACCGCCTTCATCCAGCCGCCGCCATGGCCCATATGGTGGTGGCCGGGGCCGGGCTTGCCGGCCGGTGCGGCGGGCGCGCTGGCCTGGGCGAAGGCGCCGCCGGCAACCAGCAGGGCGGCCGAGGCGGCCAGGAACTGCTTCAGGATCTGCTGCTTGTGATTGCGTTGCATGTCTTGCTCCTTGTCATCACGTTGGCATGTACGGATTAGAACGCAGACGATGCAGGGAGGTTGGCGCTTTTAATACGATGTTACCCGCCTCACAGAAAGGCTGGCGGCCCGTAAGGGAACGCAACGGGAGGCGAATATTCGCGGCCTTGCCAGCTTATTTCTTGGGGACCAGCATCCCGTCCTGGCTGGGCGGCGGCGCCATCATGGGCTGATGCTGGGCCGCGGGTTGCGGCTGGGATTGGGTCTGGACTTGCGGCTGCGGGGGCTGGCCTGGAGCCGGCTGGATGGGTTGGGCCTGCTGGATAGGTTGCGCCGGGGCCGGCTGGCTTGCCACCGGGGCCACCGGAGCCGGCGGCGGCATCGGCGTCGCCATAGGCGCGGCGGCGCCGGCTGGCGGCGTCGGCAGCGCGGGAGCCGGCGCACCGGCGGCGGGTGCGCGCGCGGCGCCCTGCTGCACCGGCAACGCGATCTCCTGGCGCACGCCGCTGCGGTCGATCACTACCGAACGCTGGCGGATCTCCACCAGCCGGATCTGCTGCGACAGCTCGGCGCCGGACCGCACCGCCTTGGGCGGCCCGCCGTCCAGTGAAACGATCGCCGCGCCGGCCCCGCCATCGATTTCGGCCACCACGCCGAGCAGTTGCACGTCGCGCGGACCGCCCTGGGCCGAGCCGCCGAACAGTGTCGCCACGGCGCCGGTCTCGACAGCCTCGGTCTGGGCAACACGCGCGCTCTGCGGCACCGGCAGGGTGCGCATCGCGCTGAAGGTCAGAACCCAGTATGTGGCCAGCGCGCACAGCGCGACAAACAGCGCTACGCTCGCCAGGCGCGGCAGCCACGGCGCCGCGGCGTTGAAGCGAAGGACAGGCCGGAGGGAGAGTTGCACGGGAACGGTACCCCTGACGCGGATTGGAGGATCGCGCCAAGCGTACCAGAGCCACATGACACTGTCGCCATCACCGGCCAAGCCGTGGCAACGGGCTCAGAGCAGGTGGTCGAGCAGGTCCGGGCCGAAGACTTCGCGGTCGATGTGCGCCACCGGCACGCCGGCGCTGACCAGCGCATGGCGCTGCGCCTGCATGAAGCCCAGCGGCCCGCACAGGTAGAAGCGGCCGTCGATGAAGCGCTGCAGCTCCGGCCGGGCCAGCAACTCGGCCATCGGCATGGTGCCGGCGTGATCGTAGTCGCGGCCGATGGCGTCGCCGGCCTCGGGCTCTTCATAGCTGATATGCGTCACCAGTTGGGGCAACCGCTCGCGCGCCCACTGCAGGTCGGCGCGATGTGCGTGGTGGCGGCCGCTGCGCGAGGCGTGGGCGAACAGGATCGGACGCTGCGAGCTTTGGGCGGCAAGCGTGCGCAGCACCGAGATCATCGGCGTGATGCCGATGCCGCCCGACAGCAGCACCAGGGGGCGATGGCCGTCGAGCGCCGGGGTGAAATCGCCGAACGGCGCGCTGACCTTCAGCTCGGTGCCTTCCTGCGCGTTCGCATGCAGCCAGTTGGAAACCGCGCCAGCCGGCGTCGACTGGTCGCCATCCTCGCGCTTGACCGAAATGCGCCAGGTGGGCAGGCCGGTCTCGCCCGACAGCGAATACTGGCGCAGCTGGCGCGTGCCGTTATCGAGACGCGCCTCGACGCTGATGTACTGGCCGGGGCGGAAGTCGCGCAGGGGGCCGCCGTCGGCGGCCGCCAGCGTCAGCGACACCACTTGCTCGCCCTGCGCTTCGCGGCGCACCACGCGCACCGCCGTGAGCTCGCCGGCGGCAACGCCGGTGCGCTGGTACAGCCGTGCCTCGGCGGAGATCAGCTCGCCGGCCAGCAGCCAATAGGCTTCGTCCCAGGCAGCCAGCAGCGGCGGCGTGGCGGCATCGCCCAGCACGGCCTTGATCGCGCCCAGCAGGTGGCGGCCGACGATCGGGTAATGCGACGGAGTCAGACCCACTGACGCATGCTTGTGCACGATGCGGTCGACCACCGGCGCCAGCGCGGCGCCATTGTCGATGTTGGCGGCGTAGGCGAACACGGCCGACGCCAGCGATTGCTGCTGGCTACCGTTGGCCTGGTTGCCCATGTTGAACATCTGCGTGAGCTCAGGCCGGTCAGAGAACATCTCGCGGTAGAAATGGGTGGTGATGGCCAGGCCATGCTCGCGCAGCACGGGGACGCTCGCATCGATATAGGGGCGGGAAGCGGCGGACAGCATCAAATAACACTCCGTTTAATTCATGCATGCAATATGCATGTTTTTTCGCACAATAAAACCGGCGCTCGTGGGCGCCTGCACGGACAAAGTCCACTCAGGCCGAACGCCGGTTCAGGAAATCGCGATGCAGCCGGATGATCGACTCGGCAGTCTTGCTGCCCGTGACATCGGCCAGCGTGACATCGTCCAGCGCGCGGTAGAACGCCTGCTCGGCCACGTCCAGCGCGCGCTTCAGGCGGCAGTTGCCGTTCAGCGCGCAAGGCGGGTTGTCGCAGTCGATGATGGCCTTGTGGCCTTCCAGCTCGCGCAGGATGGTACCGATGGTCAGCTTGTCGGCACCCGGCCCGAGCTGCAGGCCGCCGTGGCGGCCGCGCGTGGCCGTGATCCAGCCCAGCTTCGACAGCCGCGCCGCCACCTTGACCAGGTGGTTGTGCGAGATGTCGAACTGCTGGCCCACTTCCGCAATGGTGATGGGCCGGCTGCCGTCGCCACGGGCGACGTACATCAGCAGGCGCAGTGCATAGTCGGAAAAACGGGTCAGTTGCATCGTGGCGGCAATCTTAAAAAATATGCATTCAGGATGCAAGTTAAATCAGGCCAAAGGGAACAGGTAGTGACTTGCATCGCACATTGCTGCGGCGCCGACGCCACCCCCCATAAAACAGTCATGTGGCGCCGGTTATACTGACTGGCGAAACCGGCCCGCCGCCAGCCCGGCCGCGAGCCCAGCCATTCCAGCAACGAGGTTCACAGACGATGCGCATTTTCCCTACCCGTTCCGCCAGCCCTGCCCGTTCCCGGCCGGCACGCGCCCGCCGCGCGCGCGGCTTCACCCTGATCGAAATCATGGTGGTGATCGTGATCCTTGGCGTGCTGGCGGCGCTGGTAGTGCCCAAGATCATGAGCCGTCCGGACGAAGCGCGCATCGTCGCGGCACGCCAGGATATCTCGTCGATCATGCAGGCGCTCAAGCTGTACCGGCTCGACAACAGCCGCTACCCTGCCACCGAGCAAGGCCTGGCAGCGCTGGTGACCAAGCCCACCACCGAGCCGGTGCCGAACAACTGGAAGGGCGGCGGCTACCTGGAAAAGCTGCCCAAGGACCCCTGGGGCCATCCGTACCAGTACCTGAACCCGGGCGTGCGCGGCGAGATCGACGTGTTCAGCTTCGGCGCCGACGGCCAGGCCGGCGGCAACGGCAACGACGCCGATATCGGCAACTGGGAATAAATCCCGCGCCCACATCTTCCCTGACCCATGACCACGGCGCCGCACCGCCGCGCGCCCTTGCGGCGCCGGGGCTTTACCCTGCTCGAGCTGCTGGTGGTCATGGTGATCGCCGGCATCGTGATCTCGCTGGTTGCGGTCAACGCCTCGCCCAACGAGCGTGGACGCGTGCTGGATGACGGCCAGCGCATCGCGCGGCTGTTCGAGCTGGCGCAGGAAGAGGCGCAGCTCGGCGCCCGCCCGATCGCCTGGGAAGGCGACGCCGGCGGCTGGCGCTTCCTGGAATCGACTCCGAACGGCTGGATCCCCATGCGCACCGACGTGTTCGCGCCGGGCCATTGGCGGCTGGCGCTGGACCAGGTGGTGGTTGCCGAAGGCGGCCGGCCCACCGGCACCGGCGGCCCGATGAGGCTGGTCTTCGGGCGCGAGTTGATCGATATGCCACAGCGGCTGGTCCTGGTGCGCGGCGATATCCGCGTGGACATTACCGGCGATGGTGGCGGCCGTTACTTCGCCAGCACGCCATGACCCGCACTCCCCGCCGCCGCCGCGCCGGCTTCACGCTGATCGAGGTACTGGTCGCGCTGACCATCCTGGCGGTCGCGCTGACCGCGGCGATGCGCGCCATGGGCTCGATGGTCGACGCCGGCGCCGCGCTGCAGACCCGCATGCTGGCCGAATGGAGCGCCGAGAACCACCTGGCCGCGCTGCGCCTGTCCAAGACCTGGCCCGAGCCCGGCATCAGCGGTTATGCGTGCCCGCAAGGCGGCACCCCGCTGTACTGCGAGCAATCGGTCTCGGGCACGCCCAACCCGGTTTTCCGCCGCGTCGAGATCGCGGTCTACCCATCCGCCGCCGACAAGTCCGTGCGGCTGGCGTGGCTGGTCACCATCGTTCCCAATGAAGCCCGCAACGTGCTCTGAGCGCCAACGCCCGGGCCAGCGCACCCGCGGCTTCACGCTGCTGGAGATGCTGGTCGCGATCACGCTGCTGGCGGTGATGGCGGTGATCGGCTGGCGCGCGCTCGACAGCCTGACGCGCAGCCGCGAGCGCCTGACCGACCACGATGCGCGCCTGGATGCGCTGAAGATTCTCTACGGCCAGTTCCAGGCTGACTGCGAGCATCTTGCCAACCCCACGCTGCTGCAGGGCAGCCCGGTCGAGGTCGGCCCGGACCGGCTGTTGCTGGTGCGCGACCGCCGCGACGAGGGGCAGCCGCCCACGTGGCAGGTGCTCTCATACCAGATCGATGGCAATACGCTGGTGCGGGTGGCCGCGCCGCCGGTGGCCGACCGGGCCGGGCTGCAGTCGGCGCTGCTGTCGCTGCGCCAGGGCGGCAACAATGCGGCGCAGGTGCGGCGCGTGCTGCCCGACGTCGCCGGAATGAGCGCGCGCGCCTGGGTGGAGCCTGCCGGCTGGCAGGCCGACACCGGCCGCATCCGCAACGTCCTGTTCGCCGGCAATGCCGCCAGCGCGGTGGCGGCTTCGGACGCCGGCACGGCGCAGCCCGACACCGCCGTGCGCGCGGTCGAACTGACCGTGCTCGCGCGCATGGGCGACGGCGACGCGCCGCGGCAGTTCCAGAAGATCTGCATGACCGGGCTATGAGGCGCGTCCCCGTCCGCTCCCGCCCGGCCTTCGCGCGGCGCCGCGCCCGCGGTGCCGCCGTGGTCACCGCGCTGCTGATGGTGACGCTGGCCGTGGTGGTGGTGTCCGGCATGCTGTGGCGCCAGCAGGTGCAGATCCGTGCCATCGAGAACCAGCGGCTGCTGGCGCAGGCGACCTGGATCGAGCGCGCCGCGGTCGACTGGGCGCGGCTGATCCTGCGCGACGACCAGCGCCGCACCAATGTCGACCAGCTCGGCGAGCCCTGGGCGGTGCCGATCGCCGAAACCCGGCTGTCCGATTTCCTCGGCGCTTCGCTGCGCACCGACGTGGCCGGCGAAAACTCGTTCCTGTCCGGCCGCATTCTCGATGCCCAGGCCCGCTTCAACCTCGCCAACCTGGTGATCTGGACCGCCACCGCTGGCCAGGGGCGCGCCGCTTCGGTCGATCCCGCGGCCGAGGCCGCCTACCGCCGCCTTCTGCAGACGGTAGGCCTGAACCCGCAACTGGCCGAGTCCACCGCGCGCGCCATGCTGCAGGCGGCGCAAAGCGGCAGCGGCGATGGCGGCGGCCGAGCGGCGCCGCGCCCGCTCGACAGCGTGCAGGGGCTGCTGTCCCTGCCCGGCTATACGCCGGAAATGGTCGCCGTGCTGGAGCCGTTTGTCACCGTGCTGCCCGCACGCACCCTGGTCAACGCCAACACCGCCGAGGCCGAGGTGCTGGCCGCCGTGATCGACAAGCTGCCACTGGAGCGCGCCCGCGAACTGGTACGCCAGCGCGACCGCGCCTATTTCAACAACATCGGCAACGTGCAGACCCAGCTGGCAGCGGTCGCGCCCCAGGCCGACAGCGCCAGCCTGGCCAATATGATCGACGTGCGCACGCACTATTTCCTGGTCTACGGGCTGGTTCGCCACGAACGCGCCAGCCGGCTGCAGGTGTCGCTGGTCTTCCGTGGCGAGCCACTGGGTGCCACCAATACGACGCGGGTGGTCTGGATACAGGACGCCGACCGGCTGCCGGACCTGCGCTGAATGTCTGATACAACGCGCACGCAGCCCGCATAGGCGACGCAATTTGCGGGGTATTGGCAACCGGGGAGAATGGTATTGACGCGGTTTAGTCACACAGGCAAGGTATGCTGCGAGGCTGGCGCGAGCGAGGCGCCACGCGGCAATGCGCCTTCCCCGGTTTTTTCCCCCATGTCCCGCCACTGACGCCATTGACGCCACTGACGCCACGTTAAGGAAAACTTGAGCACCACCCTGTACGTCCGCCTGCCGCACCGGCCGCACGATCAACCGCAACCCTGGCAGTTCGGCGCCCTGCCGTTCGCCCTTGCGCGCACTGGCACGGATGCCGCACGGCGCGGGGCTGGCAGCACGGTCCCTGAAGTGTTGCGCGAAGGCCACGCCCGCATCGCCGACCTGCCCGCTGCCGAACGGCTGGTGCTGATCCTGGCCGCCAGCGACGTACTGCTGACCACAGCCACCGTGCCGCCGCTGCCGCCGGCGCGCTTGAAACAGGCGCTGCCCAACCTGATCGAGGACGCGCTCGCCACCGACGCCCAGCCCTGCCATATCGGCGTGGGGCCCGCGCTCGACGGCAGCGCCGCGGTTCGCGGCCCGCGCCGGCGACTGCTGATGGTGGCCGACCGCGCCTGGCTGCGGGCCGTGCTCGACGCCTTTGCCGAACACCGCCATCGCCGCCGCCATGTGTTGCCGGCGCAGCTGTGCCTGCCGTTGGCAGAGGCAGAGGCAGCCGCAACCGAGGCGCCCGGCGCCGAGCCCACGCTGCGCCCGGCGGAGGAAGCCGGACGGGAGGAGCCAGCAACGCTGGTGGTCGAGGCGGCCGCCAGCGCCCTGGCCGCCGGCGGCGAACTGCTCGACAGCGCCACCGTCGGCACCACCGGGCCAGCCCCTGCGCTGGCCAGCCAGTGGCAACTGACCGTGCGCACCGGCGCACACGCCGGCTACGGCCTGCTGCTGGGCGACGACGCGCTCGCGGCCTGGCAAGCGCTGGCGCCCGACGGCACCTGGTACGCCGACGCCGATGCCGCCGCCGCGGCGCCGGTTCCCGCATTGCGCAACGCCGCCCGCGCCGGCTGGCCGCTGTGGATCGAAGGCGCGCAGGCGTGCCTGCGCGAGCCGGCACTGGACCTGGCGCAGTTCGAGTTCGCGCAGGGCCGCGCCGACCGCTGGAACCTGGCTGCATGGCGGATTCCGCTGGCGCTTCTGGCCGGCATCGTGCTGGTGCAGGTGCTGGGCATGAACATCCACTGGCTGCTGCTGCGCAACGAGCAGCAGCGCGTGGAAGCCGCGCAGCAGCAGGCCTTGCGCAGCGCCTTCCCGCAGACCCAGGCCATCCTCGACGCGCCGCTGCAGATGCGCCGGCAGGTCGAGCAGCTGCGCATCGCCAGCGGCCGCAGCACGCCGGAAGACTTCCTGCCGCTGGCCGACCGCTTTGCCCAGGCCGCGCGCCGGCTGCCGCCCGATGCGCTGCAGGCGCTGGAATACCGCGGCCGCATGCTGGTGGTGACGCTCAAGCCGGGCACGGACATTGCCAGTTTGCGCAATGCCGCGCGCCAGGCCGGCCTGCAGATGGAAGAGGACAAGACCGGCGGCAGCGCACCGGGCAGTGCAGGAGGCGGTGCTGCAGGTGGCGCGACGCCGGTGACGCCGGGCTCGCGCTGGACCGTCAGGCCAGGCCTGTGAGCGCGGCAGCACGATACGCATGGACGCCATGAAAGACTCCGCCCGAAACCAGAGCTCCCGCCAAGCCCGATCCGCCAGCACCACCGCCGTGCGCTCGCGCCTGGCGCGGCTGCGCCCGAGCGTGCCGCAGGCCTGGCAGGAACGCTTCAACGCGTTCTGGTCCGCGCGCAACCCGCGCGAGCAGGCCATCCTGGCCGGCGGCGCCGCGGTGCTGGTGCTGGTGATCGGATACACGCTGCTGTGGGAGCCGGCCGCCGAAGGCCGCCAGCGCCTGGCGCGCAGCCTGCCGCAGATGCGCGCCGACCTGGCCGAAATGGAAACGCTGGCGCAGGAAGCGCGCGGCCTCAAGGCCACGCCGGCACCGGCGCTGCGCGGCGACGCGCTGACGCAGGCGCTGCAGGACAGCCTGGGCCAGCATGGCCTGAAGGCGACCCGGCTCGCCGCCGCTGCCGACAACAATGTCCAGGTGCAGCTCGACAAGGTGCCCTTCGGCGCGTTCAGCAGCTGGCTGCAGGACGTGCGCCAGCAGCAGCGCATGAAAGTGATCGACGCCCGCGTCGTTTATGTCGGCGCCACGGCGCTGGTCAATGTCAGCGCGACCCTGCAGGGTCCGGGCGGCCGCAGCTGATGGTACGGCTGGAAACGCTGCGGCTGCCGCGCCGCAAGCTGCGCCAGCCGGGTGTGTGGCGACGCCTGCGCTGGCTCGCGCTGGGACTCGCCAGCGCCGCGGTAACGGTGGTGGCAATGCTGCCGGCCGCGTGGATCGCCGAGCGCGTGGCCACGCAGACGCAGGGACGGATCCTGCTGGCCGATGCCAGCGGCTCGCTGTGGCGCGGCAGCGCCACGCTGGCGCTGTCGGCCGGCGCCGGCAGCCAGACCGCCACGGTACTGCCGGGCCGGCTGCAATGGACGCTGGCCTTCTGGCCGCTGCTGGCCGGCACCGCGCGCGCGGTGGTGACGCACACCGAAGCCATGGCCGCGCCGGTGGCGATCACCGCGACCCCGGGCGGCTGGACCGTGCAGTCCGGGGCGATGCGGCTGCCGGCATCGCTGCTGGAAGGTATCGGCGCGCCGTTCAATACGCTGCGGCCGGATGGCCTGATGCGCGCGGACTGGTCGACGCTGCAAGGCCGCTTTTCCGGCCGGAATGGCAACGGAAGCGGCAGCGGAAATGGCAATGGCATGCGCGGCCATGTCACGCTGCGCATCGAGCAGGTGTCGTCCGCGGTCAGCCGGCTGCGCCCGCTCGGCAGCTACCGCGCCGAGATCGACTGGAGCGGCGCCGGCGGCGGCAAGCTGCAACTGAGCACGATCGCCGGGCCGCTGCACCTGGAGGGTAGCGGCACGCTTGGCCGGCAGGCGCGCTTCGAGGGCACCGCCCATGCCGAGCCCGATGCAGAGACGCAACTGACCAGCCTGCTGAGCCTGCTGGGACGACGAGACAACAACGTGACAAGGCTGCGCTTCTGATGCCAGGCAGCGCCAGGAGCGTACGGAAATGACTATGACAACCCATGCCACCCGACCTGTTTTCCAGACCGCCTGCGCCCGCGCCGTGGCCCTGCTGTGCGGACTCTCGCTGCTGGCACCCGCGCCGCTGTGGGCCCAGCCAGGCGCACCAGGCGCACGCCCCGCGGCCACGCCGCCGGCGCCGCCCGACATCACGCCGGCCAACCGCGACCAGGTGGTGCTCAACTTCGTCAATGCCGACCTGGACTCGGTGATCAAGGCGGTCGGGCAGGCCACCGGCAAGAATTTCGTGATCGACCCGCGCGTGAAGGGCACGGTGAACCTGGTCACCGAGCAGCCGGTGTCGCGCGCGCAGGCGCTGCAGACGCTGGGCTCGGTGCTGCGCATGCAGGGCTACGCGATGGTCGAAAGCAACGGCTTCACCAAGGTCGTGCCCGAGGCCGACGCCAAGCTGCAGGGCTCGCCCACGGTGATCGGCGCGGCGCCGAGCCGCGGCGACCAGGTGGTGACGCAGGTGTTCCGGCTCAACTACGAGTCGGCCAACAACCTGGTGCCGGTGCTGCGGCCGATGATCGCGCCCAACAACACCATCACCGCCTACCCGGCCAACAACACGCTGGTCATCACCGACTACGCCGACAACCTGCGCCGGCTGGCGCGCATCATCGCCGCGATCGACGCGCCCGCTTCGGGCGAGGTCGAACTGGTACCGCTGCGCCATGCGCTGGCCAGCGACACCGCGCAGGTGCTGCAGAAGCTGCTCGACCCCGCCGCCGCGGGTGCGGCCGGCGGCGGCGCGGCGCCGGGCGTCGATGCCTCGCTGCGCACGTCCGTGGTGGCCGAGCCGCGCAGCAACGCGCTGATGATCCGCGCCTCCAGCCGCGCGCGGCTGCAGCAAGCGCGCCATCTGATCGAGAAGCTCGACCAGCCTTACGCCCGCCCCGGCAATATCTGGGTGGTGCCGCTGAAGAATGCCGATGCGGTAAAGCTGGCCGCCACGCTGCGCGCCATCGTCGCGGCCGACAGCAGCTTTGCCTCCTCGACCCAGCCCGGCGCCGGCGGCGCCGGTGCGGCGGGCGGCATCGCCGGCGCGGCCGGCATGACCAATGTCTCCACGCCGGCCGGCGGGCAGTTCACCGGCGGCACCACCGGCACGCAGACCGGCATGCGCAACGGCTCCAGCGGCATGGGCGGCGGCGGTGCTTATGGCAGCTCGGCCTTCGCCGCCTCGTTCGGCACCAGCACGCAGCCGACCACCGGCGGCATCATCCAGGCCGACCCGTCGACCAACTCGCTGATCATCACCGCCAGCGAGCCGGTCTACCGCAACCTGCGCGGGGTGATCGACGACCTCGACGCGCGCCGCGCGCAGGTCTACATCGAGTCGATGATCGTCGAAGTGACCGCCACCCAGGCGAGCGAGCTTGGCATCCAGTGGCAAGGCCTGATCAGCTCGTCAAGCGGCAACAACAACGTCTTTGCCGGCACCAACTTCGGCACCGGCGGGCAGAACATCCTCAACCTGACCCTGGCCGGCGCCCTGGCCGACAGCAACCGCGCCGCCGGCATCGTCGCCGCGCAGCAGCTGGTCCCCGACATCGGCGGCCTGAACCTGGGCATCGTCAACCGGGCCATGGGCCTGGGCGCCCTGCTGCGCGCTCTGGGCACCAATGGCAGCGTCAACCTCCTGTCCACGCCGAACCTGATCACGCTCGAGAACGAGGAAGCCAAGATCCTGATCGGCCAGAACATCCCGATCACCACCGGCTCCTATGCGCAGACCGGCGGCGCCGCGTCGGTGACGCCGTTCCAGACCTTCGACCGCAAGGACGTCGGCATCACGCTGCGCGTGAAGCCCCAGATCACCGACGGCGGGCTGGTCAAGATGCAGATCTTCCAGGAGTCGTCGTCGGTGGTGGCCGGCACGCTGTCGCAGGTGCAGGGCCCGACCACCAATGTGCGCTCGATCGAGACCAACGTGCTGGTCGACGATGGCCAGATCATCGTGCTCGGCGGCCTGATCGAGGATTCGTACGGCGACGGCGTGCAGAAGGTACCGCTGCTGGGCGACATCCCGCTGATCGGCGGCCTGTTCCGCTACGAGAACAAGAACCGCTCCAAGACCAACCTGCTGGTGTTCCTGCGCCCGTATGTGATGCGCACGACGGGCGCCGCCGACCGCCTGACCGCGGACCGCTACGACTATATGCGCGCGCAGCAGCAGGGCTTTGTATCGCCTAACATCATGGTGCGTGACACCAACACGCCGCTGCTGCCGCCGGCGGATGCGCCGACCACGCCGTTCATCGATCCGCGCGCCAACGGCCCCGTGGCGGCGCCGCTGCCGTTGCCGCAGACGCTGCCGCAGAATCCGCAGAATCCGCAGCAGCCCGGCGTGCCGGCACAGCCGCAACCGGTGCCGCCCGCAACCTTTCAGCAGCCGCTGAGCCAGCGCGGCGAAGCCGCCACGCCGGGCGCTGTCCAGAACTGAGGCCTGCCATGGCGAGCGAAGTCCAGACCCCTGCCCCCGATACCCTCGAGCCGCCCTCGCCGATGGCGGCGCGCCTGGTTTCGTACGGCTTTGCGCGCGAAGCGCCGCTGCTGATCGCGCACCAGCGCCCCGACGGGCTGGAGGTATGGGTCAGCCGCGCCACCTCCCCGACCGCGCTGGCGGAGATCGCCCGGGTGCACGGCGCGCTGCGGCTGCGCGTGCTGGAGCCCGAGGCGCTCGAGCGCGCCATGTCCGATGCCTATAACCGCCAGGACGGCAGCGCCGCGCAGGTGGTGGGTGAAGTCGAGGGCGAGGTCGACCTGTCGCGCCTGATGCAGGACATTCCCGCCGTGGAAGACCTGCTCGAGTCCGAGGACGACGCGCCGATCATCCGCATGATCAACGCGCTGCTGACGCAGGCGGCGCGCGAAGGCGCATCGGATATCCACATCGAGCCGTTCGAGTCGTCGTCGGTGGTGCGCTTCCGCGTCGACGGCACGCTGCGCGATGTGGTGCGGCCCAAGAAGGCGCTGCACGGCGCGCTGATTTCGCGCATCAAGATCATGGCGCAGCTCGATATCGCCGAGAAACGCCTGCCGCAGGACGGCCGCATCACCCTGCGCGTGGGCGGGCGCCCGGTGGATGTGCGCGTGTCGACGCTGCCCACCGGCCACGGCGAGCGCGCGGTGCTGCGCCTGCTCGACAAGGAAGCGGGCCGGCTCGACCTGGCCAGGCTCGGCATGTCGCCCAATACGCTGCGCGGCTTCGACCACCTGATCCGGCAGCCGCACGGCATCGTGCTGGTGACCGGCCCGACCGGCTCGGGCAAGACCACCACGCTGTATGCCGCGCTGTCGCGGCTGGATGCGCGCACCACCAACATCATGACGGTGGAAGACCCGGTCGAGTACGACCTCGACGGCATCGGCCAGACCCAGGTCAACCCGCGCATCGACATGACCTTCGGCAAGGCCCTGCGCGCGATCCTGCGCCAGGACCCGGACGTGGTGATGATCGGCGAGATCCGCGACCTGGAAACCGCGCAGATCGCGGTGCAGGCCTCGCTGACCGGCCACCTGGTGCTGGCGACGCTGCACACCAACGATTCGGCCTCGGCGGTGACGCGGCTGGTCGACATGGGGATCGAGCCGTTCCTGCTGTCATCGTCGCTGCTGGGCGTGCTGGCGCAGCGGCTGGTACGGCGCCTGTGCCCGCACTGCAAGCGCGAGGAAGTGATCGAGCTGCCTGAGGAAATAGCCGCCGCCGATGCCGAAGCGCTGCGGGCGCAGGGCAAGCCGCTGCAGCATGTGTGGCATCCGGTTGGCTGCGACAAGTGCGGCCAGTCGGGCTACCAGGGCCGCATGGGCGTCTACGAGCTGCTGACCGTCGGCGACGAGATCCGCACCATGATCCACCGGCAGGCGCCGGAATCGGAAATCAAGCAGGTGGCGCTGGCGCATGGCATGCACACCATGCGCGGCGACGCGCAGCGCTGGATCGACAGCGGCGCGACCTCGCTTGAGGAAGTGTTGCGCGTGACGCGCGACTAAGGCGGAGCAGACACCGGATGCCAGCCTTCCGCTACGAAGCCGCCGACGCCGCCGGCAAGACCGACCGCGGCGTCATCGAGGCCGACAGCCCGCGCCAGGCGCGCTCGCAACTGCGCGCGCGGGGGCTGACGCCGCTGACCGTCGATGCGCTGGCAGGTGCCGGGCTGGCACCGCGCAGCGGCAGCCAGCTGTTCGCGCGCAAGCTGTCGACGCAGGAGCAGGCGCTGTTTACGCGCCAGCTCGCCAGCCTGATCGTCGCCGGCCTGCCGCTGGACGAAGCGCTCGGCGCACTGGCCGACCAGGCCGAACGGCCCTATGTGCACGAACTGCTGGCCGGCATCCGCGCCGAGGTGATGGGCGGCAGCTCGCTGTCGGTGGCGCTGGCGCAGCATCCGCGCGACTTTCCGGACATCTATCGCGCGCTGGTTTCCGCCGGCGAGCATTCTGGCCATCTCGGGCTGGTGCTGGAGCGGCTGGCGGGGTATATCGAGTCACGCAATACGCTGACGTCGAAGATCCGGCTTGCGTTCACCTATCCGGCGATCGTCACGGTGGTCGCATTCGCGATCGTGATTTTCCTGCTGTCCTATGTCGTGCCGCAGGTGGTGAGCGTGTTTGCGAACACCAAGCAGAAGCTGCCGACGCTCACCATCATCATGCTGTGGCTGTCGGATTTCGTGCGCAACTGGTGGTGGGCAGCGCTGGCCTTCATCGCCGTGGTTGCCCTGGCGATCCGCAGCCTGCTGAAGCAGCCGGCGGTGCGGCTGGAATGGCACCGGTGGCTTCTGACCGCGCCCCTGTTCGGCAAGCTGATCCGCGGCTATAACACCGCGCGCTTTGCCGGCACGCTGGCGATCCTGGTGTCGGCGGGCGTGCCGATCCTGCGCAGCCTGCAGGCGGCCGGCGAGACGCTGACCAACGAGGCATTGCGTGCCAATGTGGAAGACGCCAATACGCGCGTGCGTGAAGGGGCGTCGCTGGCGCGCGCGCTGGCGGCGCAGAACCAGTTTCCGCCGGTGCTGGTGCATTTGATCCGGTCAGGCGAGGCGACCGGCAACTTGCCGGTGATGCTGGACCGGGCTGCGCAGGGCGAGGCGCAGGAGCTGGAACGGCGCACGCTGTTCCTGACCAGCTTGCTGGAACCGCTGCTGATCCTGACGATGGGGGTGGTGGTGCTGTTGATCGTGCTGGCGGTGTTGATGCCGATTATCGAGATCAACCAGTTGGTGCGGTAGGCGGTGATATCGCGATGGCGACTGCATTGCCTGACGCCGCTCGCACAAGCTCCCCTCTCCCGCGTGCGGGAGCGGGGAGCAAACAGAGCGGCCTATTTACTCGATAGTGGTTTCCTTTTTCTTGGCAGTCCGCTTGCGCGGCTTCCGCGCCGGCGCCGGCGCCGGGGAAGGCGCTGCCTCGGCTTCCACTTCCGGCTGCGCCGGCACTTCAGGCTCCGCCTCCACCGTCGCCGTCAACACCGTCGCCCCCGGCGCGGCAAACACCGACTGGTCGATCGGCCATGGCGTCTCGCTCAGCGTCACCTCTGGACGGCGCGCCGGGCGCTTGCGGCTGCGCGTCTTCGGTTCGGTGTCGGGCTTGGGTTCGGGGTCGGGCTGGGGCGCCGCTTCCAGCGGCGGCACCGGCTCGGGCTCGGGCTGCACCGCGTCGGCGGCGACGAATGGGGGCTCGTCATCGGCCGGCAGCTGCGGTTCAGCCTGGACCACGACCCGCTCCGGCGCCGGCGCCGGCTCGGGAATTGCAGCCGGCGCGGAGGCCGGCGTGCGGCGCAGGGCTTCCGCCTGCTGCGCGGGTTGTTGCTGCGGCGGACGCTGTTGCTGCTCGCCGCCGCCCTTGCCGCGCTTCTTCAACCGCACCCAGATCGTCTTGTTGTTGCCGCCGTTGCGCGTTTCCACCTCGAACAGCCCGGTCGCCGCCACCAGCTCGGAGAGCTTGCCGTAGCCATAGTTGCGCGAGTCAAATTCCGGCGCCTGCTTGGCAATGTGGTTGCCCATGCTGCCCAGCGTCAGCCAGCCGTCCTCGTCGGACACCGCCTGCGCCGCGCTCTGCAGCAGGCGCACCAGGCGCGAGTCCTGGCGCAGTTCGCCGGTGCTGCGCTTGCGCGTGGGCGCAGTCGCTTCGTCGGCGCCTTCGGTATCGGCCTCGGCGCGCAGCACGTCGGAGTAGATGAACTTGTCGCAGGCGGTGACGAAGGGCTTGGGCGTCTTGCGCTCGCCGAAGCCGTAGACGATCAGCCCCTGCTCGCGGATGCGCGATGCCAGCCTCGTGAAGTCGCTGTCGCTGGAGACGATGCAGAAGCCGTCGAAGCGCCCGGTGTACAGCAGGTCCATGGCGTCGATGATCATGGCGCTGTCGGTGGCGTTCTTGCCGACGGTGTAGCGGAACTGCTGGATCGGCTGGATCGAATGCGACAGCAGCCGCTCCTTCCAGCCGGCCAGGTTGGGCCGGGTCCAGTCGCCATAGATGCGCTTGACGGCGGCCACGCCGTACTTGGCGACTTCGGCCAGCAGGCCTTCGACGATGGCGGGCGCCGCGTTGTCGGCGTCGATCAGCACGGCCAGGGTCGCGGTGCCCTGGCGGGGGGAATTGGTCATGTTCGGGTATTCGCTGGTTTGCCCGTGCATGAGACGGGCAATCGGAAAGCAGGTTGCACCAGGCTGGCGCGGCAGTGTGGTGCATCGAAGACTGCGGGGCGGCATCGCCGGCGTTCTCGATGCAACGCAGTGTACACGCGAACCCCCATCCGTACGGGAAAACACGGTTGCGACGGGCACGTTTCGTGCTGCGCTGCAAGGTACCGCCGACCGCACGGCGGTGCTACCATGCCGCGCAGAGACACAGCCGCCCAACGCCTCCACAAGAGGCCGCGAGGCGGTTGCCCACAACTGCAGGTGTCGGTGATCCCGACCACACGCCCCATAGAGGAGCACCTATGAATGCCCCCCTGACCCCTCCGGTCAGCGACGCCATCCGCCGCGCGCTCGAAAACGTTTCCCTCGACGACAAATACACGCTGGAGCGTGGCCGCATCTATATCAGCGGCACGCAGGCCCTGGTACGCCTGCCGATGCTGCAGCAGGAGCGCGACCGCGTTGCCGGCCTGAATACCGCCGGCTTTATCTCCGGCTACCGGGGCTCGCCGCTGGGCGCGTTGGACCTGTCGCTGTGGAAGGCCAAGAAGCACCTTGCCGCGCACAACATCGTCTTCCAGGCGGGCCTCAACGAGGACCTGGCCGCGACCTCGGTGTGGGGGTCGCAGCAGGTGAACATGTATCCGGATGCCAGGTTCGATGGCGTGTTCGGCATGTGGTACGGCAAGGGGCCGGGCGTGGACCGCACCGGCGACGTGTTCAAGCACGCCAACTCGGCTGGCTCGTCCAGGCACGGCGGCGTGCTGGTGCTGGCCGGTGACGACCACTCGGCCAAGTCGTCAACGCTGGCGCACCAGTCGGAGCACATCTTCAAGGCCTGCGGCCTGCCGGTGCTGTATCCGTCGAACGTGCAGGAGTACCTCGACTACGGCCTGCACGGCTGGGCCATGAGCCGCTATTCCGGCCTGTGGGTGGCGATGAAGTGCGTGACCGACGTGGTGGAATCGTCGGCTTCGGTCGAGCTGGACCCGCACCGCGTGCAGATCGCGCTGCCGGACGATTTCATCATGCCGCCGGGCGGCCTGAATATCCGCTGGCCCGACCCGCCGCTGGAACAGGAAGCGCGCCTGCTCGACTTCAAGTGGTACGCCGGCCTGGCCTATGTGCGCGCCAACAAGCTGGACCGCATCGAGATCGATTCACCGCACGCGCGCTTCGGCATCATGACCGGCGGCAAGGCCTACCTCGATACGCGCCAGGCGCTGGCCGACCTGGGCCTGGACGATGCCACCTGCGCACAGATCGGCATCCGCCTGTACAAGGTCGGCTGCGTGTGGCCGCTGGAAGCGCATGGCGCGCGCGCCTTTGCCGAAGGGCTGCAGGAAATCCTGGTGGTCGAAGAGAAGCGCCAGATCATGGAGTACGCGCTCAAGGAAGAGCTGTACAACTGGCGCGACGATGTCCGTCCCAAGGTCTACGGCAAGTTCGACGAGAAGGACAACGCCGGCGGCGAATGGTCGATCCCGCAGAGCAACTGGCTGCTGCCGGCTCACTATGAACTGTCGCCGGCGATCATCGCCAAGGCCATCGCCACGCGGCTGGACAAGTTCGAGCTGCCGATGGACGTGCGCGCACGCATCACCGCGCGCCTGGCCATCATCGAGGCCAAGGAAAAGGCCCTGGCCACGCCGCGCGTGGCTGGACAGGAAAAGGCGGAGCGCAAGCCATGGTTCTGCTCGGGCTGTCCGCACAACACGTCGACCAACGTGCCCGAGGGCTCGCGTGCGCTGGCGGGCATCGGCTGCCACTACATGACGGTGTGGATGGATCGCAATACCAGCACCTTCAGCCAGATGGGCGGCGAAGGCGTGGCATGGATCGGCCAGGCACCGTTCGCGGGCGACAAGCATGTGTTCGCCAACCTGGGCGACGGCACCTACTTCCACTCCGGGCTGCTGGCGATACGCGCTTCCATTTCAGCGGGCGTCAACATCACCTACAAGATCCTGTACAACGATGCGGTGGCCATGACCGGCGGCCAGCCGGTGGACGGCCAGCTGTCGGTGCAGGACATCGCCTGGCAGGTGCACAGCGAGGGCGCGAAGAAGATCGTCATCGTCAGCGACCAGCCGGAGAAGTACAACGCGGCGATCAAGCTGCCCCAGGGCATCGACATCCATCACCGCGACCAGCTCGACAGCGTGCAGCGCGAGCTGCGCGAAGTGCCGGGCTGCACCATCCTGATCTACGACCAGACCTGCGCCACCGAAAAGCGCCGCCGCCGCAAGCGCGGCACGATGGAAGACCCGGCGCGGCGCGTCTTCATCAACGACGCGGTGTGCGAAGGCTGCGGCGATTGCTCGGTCAAGTCGAACTGTTTGTCGGTGGAGCCGCTGGAGACGGATTTCGGCACCAAGCGCCAGATCAACCAGTCGTCGTGCAACAAGGACTTCTCGTGCCTGAACGGCTTCTGCCCGAGCTTTGTCTCGGCCGAAGGCGCACAGGTGCGCAAGCCCGAGCAGCACGGCGTGTCGATGGACAGCCTGCCCGCGCTGCCGGCGCCCGAGCTGCCGCCGATCCGCCGCGCCTACGGCATCCTGGTGACCGGCGTGGGCGGTACCGGCGTGGTGACCATCGGCGGCCTGCTGGGAATGGCGGCGCACCTGGAGAACAAGGGCGTGACCGTGCTCGACATGGCGGGCCTGGCGCAGAAAGGCGGCGCGGTGCTGTCGCACGTGCAGCTGGCCGCGCGCCCCGATGACCTGCACGCAACGCGCATCGCGATGGGAGAAGCCGACCTGGTGATCGGCTGCGATGCCATCGTGTCGGCCACCGACGAAGTCATCTCCAAGACCCAGGCGGGCCGCACGCGCGCCGTGGTCAACACCGCGCAGACGCCAACCGCCGAGTTCATCAAGAATCCGAAGTGGCAGTTCCCGGGCGTGTCGGCCGAGCAGGACGTGCGCAACGCCGTCGGCGAGGAGTGCGACTTCATCAACGCCAGCGGCCTCGCCGTGGCGCTGCTGGGCGATGCCATCTACACCAACCCGCTGGTACTCGGCTATGCGTGGCAAAAGGGCTGGATCCCGCTGACACTGCAGGCACTGGAACGCGCCATCGAACTCAACGGCGTGGCCGTCGAGAAGAACAAGGCCGCGTTCGACTGGGGCCGCCACATGGCGCACGATCCGGAGCACGTGCTGTCGCTGACCGGCAAGCTGCAGAGCACCGCGGAAGGCGCGGAAGTGGTCAAGCTGCCGACCTCGACCGGCGCGATGCTGGAGAAGCTGGTCGCCCGCCGCATGGAACACCTGACGGCCTACCAGGACGCCGGCTACGCGCGCACCTACCGCGAGGCGATCGACCGCGTGCGCACGGCCGAAAGCGCATTGGCCGGCAGCGGCAAGCCACTGCCGCTGACCGAAGCCGCGACGCGCAACCTGGCCAAGCTGATGGCGTACAAGGACGAGTACGAGGTGGCACGGCTCTATACCGATCCCGTCTTCCTCGACAAGCTGCGCGCGCAGTTCGAAGGCGAACCGGGCAAGGACTACCAGCTCAATTTCTGGCTGGCGCCGCCGACGACGGCCAAGCGCGACGACAAGGGTCATCTGGTCAAGCGCAGGTTCGGTCCGTCGACGATGACGCTGTTCCGCGTGCTGGCGAAGATGAAGGGCCTGCGCGGCGGCATGTTCGATGTCTTTGGCAAGACCGGGGAACGCCGCACCGAGCGCGCGCTGATCGGCGAATACCGTGCCCTGCTGGATGAGCTCGTGGCGGGGCTGAATGCCGCCAACTACGATACCGCCGTGGCGCTGGCCAACCTGCCGGACGATATCCGGGGCTTCGGGCACGTGAAGGAGAACAACCTGAAGGCGGTGCGCGGGCGCTGGCAAAAACTGCTGGAGCAGTTCAGGCATCCGGAAACGTCGCAGCGGGCCGCGTAAGGCACGCTGTTGCAGCCCTCTCCCGCTTGCGGGAGAGGGCCTGCGAGAGAGCGGGCACATTCGGTCCGCTCGCGCCGTTGCGCTAGGGCTGCGCCAGCTCCTTCTCCCCCGGCTTCACGTACATCGAATTTTTCGGCTGCGACAACACCCGGCGCACCATCGGCTCGAAGAACGACAACGGCAGCGTGTCGTAGTCCGTCATGAACGCCGCCGCATCGTACTTGCGGCAGAACTCGGCAGTGCGCTCGAACAGCTCCGGCTGATTGCGATACTGCTCGCGCAGGTTGCGATCGAGCCCGAGGTGATGGAAGAAGTAGTAGCCCTGGAACACGCCATGCTTTTCCACCATCCACAGGTTCTCGGCACCGACAAACGGCTTCAGGATCGCCGCCGCGATATCGGGATGGTTGAAGCTGCCGAGCGTATCGCCGATATCGTGCAGCAGCGCGCAGACCACGTATTCCTCGTCCTGCCCGTCCCGGTGCGCCAGCGTCGCGGTCTGCAGCGAGTGCGTCAGCCGGTCCACCGGGAAGCCTCCGCAATCGCCATCGAGCAGCCGCAGGTGGGCCAGCACGCGGTCGGGCAGCGCCCGCGCATACGGCATGAACTCGGCGGAAATCGCCGCCCAGTCCTCGCGGGTGCCGTGTTCCATATGGCTGAAGCTCGCGCGCGCGGGCGCGTGGGTGTCGCTCATGCTGGTCTCCTTTTGTGGGAGGGTGCGCGCGGGCCGCGCATCCGCTCGTCATGTTGTGCGGGCATTGTGGCACCCGCAGCGGCGCTACACTGTCAAAAAGCTAACAATGTGCCGGCATATTGCGGCGCACCACCGGTTCACAGCAGCAACAGACTGACGATCAAGGAGACGCCATGACGTTCCACGGAAGCTGCCACTGCGGCAACATTGCCTTCGAGGTCGAGGCCGAAAGCATCCCGAGCGTGATCCGCTGCAATTGCTCGATCTGCCGCCGTCGCGGCCACCTGCTGTGGTTCGTGCCACGCGCGACCTTCAAGCTGGAGACGCCCGACAGCAACGCGTCGACGTACCGCTTCAACACCATGAAGATCGCGCACCGCTTCTGCCCGGTGTGCGGCTGCGGCCCGTACGCCGATGGCCAGGACAAGGACGGCAAGCCGATGGCGGCGGTGAACGTGCGCTGCCTGGACAATGTCGACCTGGACAGCCTGAAGGTCATCGACTACGACGGCCTGCACCACTGACGCCCGCCATGTTCCGCATCCTCGATCTCGACCACCTGGTGCTGCGCACAGCCGATGTCGAAGCGCTGCGACGGTTCTATGTCGACGTGCTGGGCTGCAGCGTCGAGCGCGAACAGCCCGACTTCGGACTCACGCAGCTGCGCGCGGGCAGCGCGCTGATCGACCTGGTCTCGCTGGACGGCCCGCTGGGCCGCGCCGGCGGCGCGGGGCCGGGCGCGGAGGGGCGCAACCTCGACCATTTCTGCCTGCGCATCGAACCGTTCGACGAGTCCGCGCTGCGCGCCTGGCTGTCCCGGCACGGCGTACAGGCCAGCGAGGTCGCGCAGCGCTTCGGGGCCGAAGGCAAGGGCCCGTCGCTCTACGTCAGCGACCCGGACGGTAACGTGGTCGAACTGAAGGGTCCGCCTGCACCAGGCATCGTCGATGCGATGACCGCGCAGTAAGGCGCGTACCGTCGCGCAGCGTGCGCGCAGGATCGCTACAATTTGCCACTGGCCCCGCGCGCCGCCAGCCATGGCGACTCCCCCGCCGGGGCCCGCCATGACAACGCTAGAAGCCAGCTCCGATCCGGACGCCGCCAGTACCGCTGATTCTTCCGCAGACGCCAGCCCGGCACGCGCCGGACCCGCGCAGCCGGCCACGCCGCCACGCCGGCTGGTCTGGATCCTCGGCCTGACCGAGACCATCTCCTGGGGCACGCTGTTTTTCGCCTTCACCGTCTTCATCGAGCCGATGATCCGCGGCACTGGCTGGTCCAGGCCATTCCTCGCGGGCGGCTATTCGCTGGGCCTGCTGGTGTGGGCGATGTGCTCCTTCGCGGTAGGCCGGCTGCTGGACCGCGCGCCGGCGCGCAGGGTGATGGGCGCGGGTTCGGTGCTGGCCGGACTGGGGCTGCTGCTGTGGGCGTGGTCGCCCTCCCCCGCGATGTTCCTGCTGATGTGGGTGCCGATCGGGCTGGCCATGTCCACCACGCTGTACGAGCCCGCCTTCGTGGTGCTGCGCCAGGCCTACGGCGACCAGTACCAGAAGCCGATCATGGTGGTCACGCTGATGGCCGGCTTCGCCAGCACGATCTTCGTGCCGCTGGCGCAATGGCTGGTGCTGCATGTCGGCTGGCGCCCCACGCTGGTTGGCTTCGCGCTGCTGAACCTGCTGGTCTGCGCGCCGCTGCACGCGCGCATGCGCTACGCCATGCATCCCACCTACAGCGGCACGCCGACCGCCGGCGCCGACGCGGGCAGCGCCGGCATCGCGCGCACCACGCTGCGCCAGCCGGTGTTCTGGGCCGTGGTGCTGGCGTTCACCGCGACCGCGGTGGTGGCCTCGCTGCTGGGCGCGCACCTGATCCCGATGCTGACCGAGAAAGGCCTGCCGGTGTCGCAGCAACTGGTAGTGGCAGCGCTGATCGGCCCGGCCCAGGTCGTGGGCCGCATGCTGATGATGCGCGCGGCGGTGCGCCACCCGGTGCGGCTGTCGCTGCCGGTCTACCTGCTGATGAGCACGGGAGTGCTTTGCTTCGCGCTGGGCCACGGCGCCTGGCTGATGGTGGCCGCGGTGCTGTATGGCTGCGCCAACGGCGTCAATACGATGCTGCGGGCAATGGCCATGCCCGAACTGATCTCGCGCCACCACTACGCCACGCTGAACGGCCTGATGATGACGCCGGTGCTGCTGATGCAGGCCGCCGCGCCGTGGCTGGGCGCGCTGCTGTGGCGGGCCGCGGGCGGCTACTGGCTGATGCTGTGGGTCATGCTGGCGCTGGCACTGGCCGCGCTGCTGGCGTTCGGCTACGCGCTGCACCGGCGCGGGCTGCTGCGCCTGGCGGGTGCCGCGCCGTAGCGCTGCCGGGCCCCGGTCGCGCGGATGCACGACAATAAGGGCTTTTGCGGCCGGCACGACGGCGCCGGCCGCGCCCCTGCATCACCATGTCCGATCCCAGCTCGCCACCCGGCACCGCCCCGCTCGCCATTGCCCCTTCCACGCCGGGCGCGATCGCGCGCGCCACGCGCGGCACCATGGCGCTGTTATTCGTCAACGGCGCCACCTTTGCCACCTGGGGCGTGCATATCCCCACCATCAAGGCGCGTTTCGGCCTGTCCGACGCGATGCTGTCGCTGGCGATGCTCGCGGTCGCCGGCGGCGCCCTGCTGGCAATGGGGCCGGTCGGGCGCTGGATCACGCGCGTCGGCAGCGCACGCGCGGCGACGGCCAGCGGCCTGGTGTTCGCGCTGGCCACGATGGCGATCCTCGCCATGCCGTCGTTCTGGTGGCTGCTTCCCGCGCTGTTGGCGTTCGGCATGGCCAATGCCGGCTTCGACGTGGCCATGAACGCGCAGGCCGCCACGGTGGAGGCCAGCCGCCCGCGTCCGGTGATGTCGGCGCTGCATGGCATGTTCAGCCTCGGCGGCATGGCAGGCGCGGCCTTCGGCGGCCTGATGCTGGCGCTGGAGGTGGCGCCGCTGGCGCACGCGGCGATGATGGCGGGGGTGACCGCGCTGGCCGCGCTCGCGGCCATGCCCGGGCTGCTGCCCGACCACCCGGTGATGCCTGGCGCCGGGCACCATCGCGACCACGCGGTGCGCGCGCTGTGGCTGCTGGGCGTGCTGGCGTTCCTGGGACTGATCGGCGAAGGCGCAATGTATGACTGGACCAGCGTCTACATGCGCGATGTGACCGCCGCGCCGGCCGGCTGGATCAGCCTGGGGTATGCGGCCTTCTCCGGCGGCATGGCGTGCGGGCGCTTCGGCGGCGACCGCCTGCGCGCGCGCCTGGGCGATGGCGCCACGCTTGCCGGCAGCGCCTGGCTGGGCTTTGCCGGCATCGTGCTGGCGCTGGTGGTACCGCTGCCGCTGGCGGCGCTGGCGGGCTTCACGCTGATGGGACTGGGCGCGGCCAACATGGTGCCGATCTTCTTTGTGGCCGCGTCGCGGCTGCCTGGGGTGGCACCGGCCGAGGCGATTGCGCGCGTGGCCCGTTTCGCCTACCTGGGGCTGCTGCTGGGGCCGGTGCTGATCGGCGGCGTGGCACACCTGGCCGACCTGCGCGTGGGGCTGGCCGTGGTGGCGCTCACGATGGGCTGGATCGCGCTGGCCGGCGCGCGCTCGGCGCGGCGCTACCTGCCGCCGCGCAAGGATGGCCGCTGAGCCGCGGCGGGAGCAACACTCAGGCGGCCGCGCGCAGCGGCGGCGTGCCGGCGCCTATCCCCTCGAACACGAAGCTGTCCATCGCCAGCACGCCGTAGGTGACTTCATCTGCCACCCTGGCCACCCGGGCCGCACTGCCCGCCGGCGTACCCGCGCCTGCGGTGAGCGGCCCCAGCGCCGCGCCCAGTGCCACGTAGAACGGCAGCAGATGCTCGTCGGTCGGGTGCGCGCGGCGCGCGTACGGGGCCTGGGCGCGGTAGTCGGCAAGGCGGCGGGTGTCGCCGGTGGCCAGCGTCTCGTCCAGCGCGTCGTGCATCCAGCCGCGGAAGGCCTCGACATAGGGCTCGGCCTGTGGCCCATGCTGGTCGCGGCGGCCATCGCTGCCGAACACCTCCTGCAGGTTGTGCGTGAAGCTGCCCGAAGCCAGCACCAGCACGCCTTCCTCGCGCAGCGGCGCCAGGGCGCGGCCGATCTCGATCTGGATGGCGGGTGACAGGTAGGGATTCAGCGCCAGCTGCACCACCGGCACATCGGCGTCCGGGAAGAAGTGCCGCATCGGCATCCAGGCGCCGTGGTCGAGCGGCCGCTCGTCGTCCTCGCCGACAAACCCGGCGCCGGGAATGGCGGCGGCCTCGACCAGCGCCTTGACGCGCGCGGCCAGTTCCGGCGAACCCGGAGCATCGTAGCGCAGTGCGTACAGCTCGCGCGGAAAGCCGCCGAAGTCGTGCCAGGCTTCCTGCCGCTCGCGGCTGCCGACCGCCAGCGTGCTGTAGATCCAGTGCGCCGACACCACCAGCACCGCCCGCGGCGGTTGCGCGCGCAGGCGCTCGCCAAGTGCGTCGAAAGCCGCGCCGGTGGGGCCGGGGTCGATGGCCAGCATGGGCGAACCGTGCGAGATAAACAATGCGGGGAGCATGGCGTCGGGTCTCATTGATCTGCTCAGTGTCCTGTGGGCTTGCCATTGAGTTTGGCAAAGATCGGCCCCCGGCACGCCCCGCTTTTGCGCATCTTTCATGCAAAAAAACTGAACTGGCGTGCGCGGCGTGGGCTGGGCCACACTCCGCCGCGGGCGTGCCGGGACGCAGCCGGGCACCGCACCCTATGATGCAGCCGAGGGGCAAGTGCCGCGTCGGGCAAGCCCCGCGGCCAACGCATGACGCCGCCAGCACGCCACGCGTGCAGGATGGCCGGAGACTCCGTGGTACCGAACCCGCTGCGCCGCCCCGGGCGGCGCTTCCTTCTTCCCGCGCATTGGTGGCAGCCGGGCGTCTACGGCAGCGTGCCGGCGGTCGCGCTGTGGATCTCGGCCAGGCTGCCGGCACAGTGGCTGTGGTCGCTCGCCGGCCAGCCGGATGCCGGTGAGTGGCTGAACCAGGCGGGCGATACGGTGTTTGTTGCCGGCTGGGCCGGCAGCGCGCTGATGCTGTGGCTGGGCCGCCACCGGCCCCCACCGCCTGCCAGCCCTGAAGCGGCCGACGAGAGCGATACTGCCGCGCAGCGCACGCCCCGCCGCCATCCGGCAGCCTGATCCAGGCTTTGCCGCCTGCGCGCCCGATTCAACGCCTCGGCTAACCGATCTGAAAACTTTTGCGCATCGTTCCCACGCCCACCCGCATGGATAGAATTGCGTCGGACGGCTGCCGCCTCGCGGCGCGCCACGTGAGCCGTGTAAGCCGTGAGCAAGGGGGAACACCCATGTCCGTACGCCTGCCGACTGCCCGGCTTCGCGCCAGCCTGCGCCGCGCTGTCCGCTGGCGCGCCGCTGTAGCGGCGCTTGGCTTGCTGGCCGCGGGAACCGCGCACGGGCAGGCCGGCAACGGGCTGCAGCTGGTCGGGGCCAACGTGCAGCGGCACGCCAATGCCGTCCTGTCGCTGATGGCGTATTCGGTGGTGCCCGACCTGACTTCCAGCTCGCTGTCGATCAACAACGCCAGCACCGACGACCCCGGCATCGTCATGTCGCAGCTGGGCGGGGGCTTCACCATCAGCAAGTCGTTCCCGCTCTACCTGGAAGGCGCGATCGCCTACAGCCGCTACGATCCCACCTTCATTGCCAGCAACGGCACCGAATCGCGCTCCATCCCGACCCGCTGGAACACGTTCTCCGGCACCATCGGCATCGGCTGGGATTTCCCGATCACCGCCAACAAGGAACTGGTATTCAGGCCGATCTTCAATGCCTCGCTTGGCAATGTGTCCAGTGACCTGTCGATCGGCAAGTTTGCGCTCGAGCAGGTTACCGACCGCAACATCGACTTCCTGGACGGCGGCAGCCTGAACGCCTATGGCCTGGGCGGCGCGGTGATGCTGGACTGGGAGCACTACCGCGAAACCTATGAGGTCGACGTCGAGTTGCGCTACACCAACATCCACCTGCAGAGCTTCGGCGGCACGGCCAGCTCGGTCACCGGCACGGCGACGGCGCAGACCGCCAACCTGTGGGCCCGCTGGCGGGCGCCGACCGGACTGCGCGCGCTCGACCGGCCGGTGCGCTACGTGCTCGAGCTGTCACACTCGCAGTACCTCGGCAGCCAGGCGGGCATCCTTGGCTTCAACCATCTGACCACGCTCGGCACCGGGCTGGAACTCGATACCAGCGCGCATGAAGTGTTCGTGACGCGCATCAGGGCCGTGGTGCGCTATGTATTCGGCAACAACGTGTCCGGGGTGTCGCTCGGGCTGGCCGCCAGCTTTTAGGAATCGCGCCTACGACTCGTCCTGTCCTTCCCGGAAGATATTGATCACATGCCTTGCCTCGAAGCACATTGGCATGCCGGGGTTCATCTCGTCGGTGCAGTAGGGCTGGTTATCGAGTTCGCCGGTGTAGAGGCTGCCTTGGCGCCCGGTCACGCTGACCCACATCCGCTCGACATGGATCTCCTCGCGGCCGGTTTCGTCCCCGACCCGGATGCGGAAGATCAGCTTGGCTTGCTGGCCGGGAAGCAAGGCCTCGCGTTCGTCGCGCGGCGGCATCCAGAAGGTGTCGGGGTGGGCGGCCGCGATGGGCTCGGCGTCGTCCAGCTCCCATCCGTCTTCGTCGATTGTTGCCAGTTGCATGTCCATTTCCAGCCTTCCGCAATTGATCGGGTGCGGGCATGATCGCAGCAAATGGCCCGGATGGCGACAGGCTGGCCGGCGCCGGGACTCTCAACGGGAATCTTGACTATGACAAGCAGGAAGGACGCACCGGATGCGCCGGTGCGCTGCGGCTGGTGCGGCACGCTCGAAGATTACTGCCACTACCACGACAATGAATGGGGGTTTCCGGTCGCGGATGACCGGCGCCTATTCGAGAAGCTGTGCCTGGAAGGCTTCCAGTCAGGGCTGAGCTGGCTCACCATCCTGCGCAAGCGCGAGGCCTTCCGCAAGGCCTTTGCCAATTTCGATATCGACAAGGTGGCGCGCTTCGGTGAGCGCGACATCCAGCGCCTGCTGGGCGACGCCGGTATCGTGCGCCACCGCGGCAAGATCGAAGCCGCCATCAACAATGCGCGGCGGGCGCGCGAACTGCTGGAGACCGAGTCGTCGCTGGCCGCCTATTTCTGGCGCTTCGAGCCAGATCCCGACAGCCGGCCCAAGGTGCTGACGCCGGAAGTGCTGCGCACCATGGCGACCTCGCCGGAATCGACTGCATTGTCCAAGGATCTGAAGAAGCGCGGCTGGCGCTTTGTCGGCCCGACCACCATGTACGCGCTGATGCAGGCGATGGGGCTGGTCAACGACCATCAGGAAGGCTGTGCGACGCGCGCGGAGGTGATGCGCGCCCGCAAGGCGTTCAAGGTGCCGTGTTAACGCGGGGGCGGCAGGACGGGCAGGACGTATACGCGGCCAATGCAGTTCGTGGCCGGTATACGTTCTGAGCAACTGCAGTCTCTATGTCTTTTGTATTGTTTACGTATGTAAACATAGTAGTAGTAGGTAAACCGCCCGCGGCACGGTGGATAAGTCACCTTTTCGCTTCTGGCTCAGGGACTTGCAGCAAAGATAACCGGCGCAGGACATCCCCGCTTTCCCGGGATAGCTGAAGGCCGACGTATACGTGGCCGGCAATGAAGCCAGAGTTGTCCCGGTGTTTTCCGTATACATCCCACAGCACACCCCCAGGCAGGGCACAGCTTGTCCTGCAGGTTATCCCCAGTCGCAGGCCAAGATGTCCACACCCGCCGCTCACCGGGCTGCTGCCGGCACAGCGCTGACGTATACGGGGTCGACGTGTGTCATCACGTTAAGCACGTGATGGTGTTCGAGCGTGCGGCGCCGCGCCTCGACGGCGATCGCATGGCCTTGCCTCACCGTGAGCGTGCCGTCGATCTCCAGGTGCACATCCACCAGCACCTGGTCGCCCATCTTGCGCGTGCGCAGGTCATGCAGGCCGCGCACGCCGGGCGTAGCCAGCAAGGTCGCGCGGATCGCGGCGACGGTTTCCTCGTCGGCGGCGCGGTCCACCAGGTCGCTGAGCGCGTCCCAGCCGAAGCGCAGGCCCATGCGCGCGACCATCAGCCCCACCACGATGGCCGCCACCGGATCCAGCATGTGGTAGCCCATCAAGTTGCCGCCGATGCCCAGCGCGACCACCAGCGAGGACGCCGCATCCGAGCGCGCATGCCAGGCGTTGGCCGCGAGCATGCCGGAGCGCACGCGCCGCGCCACCGCAAGCAGGTAGCGGAACAGCAGTTCCTTGAACAACAGCGTTGACAGCGCTACCCACAGGGCCACCGGCTGCACCGGCTGGGCGCCGGACGGATGCTGCAGCTTGCCCACCGCCGCCCACAGCATGCCCGCGCCCACCGCCAGCAGCAGCCCGCCAAGCGCCAGCGAGGCCGCAGTCTCAAAGCGCTGGTGGCCGTACTGGTGATCGGTGTCGGCATCCTTGCGGCTCTGCCAGGCAGCCAGCAGCACCACGAAGTCGGAGAGCAGGTCGGACAGTGAATGCGCCGCGTCGGCCAGCAACGCCTGCGAGCCGGCCATCACGCCCGCCACGGCCTGCGCTGCGGTCAGGACGATGTTGACCGCCACGCTGACCAGCGTGCTGCGCCGGCCAGCCTGGTGGCGGGCGTCGGCTTCGGCGGCGGTATCACCGGGTCCGTCCGAAAAGCCTGCGGCCTCGTCTTGCATGGGGTCGGGTCGCATGCCGTCAGCCTCCCACTCCGGCGCACGGGGCGTCAACGCGTTCTTCGGATTCCGGTTCCATCGCGCGACTATAGCCCAGGATGAGACGGCGGCACCACCCGCCGCCGCTGGCAGTAATAGAGGCGCGGCGCACGGCCGCCATCGTGCCGATTTCGTAACAGCGCTGGCGAAGTTCATCCGACGCCCTTACCGTAAAGGATGACTGGCTTGCCGGTCACTGCAAGGAGGACCCACACGATGGCGATTCGGTCACTTGCCTCGCACAGCACCTCGCAACTGCGCCGCCTGATCGGCCAGATGCAGGCAGAAGTCGACGCACTGGAGCAACTGGCAACGCCGGATGCCGATGCGCAAAGCCGGCTCGGCTATGCCACGGCGCGCCTGCGCGACGGCATCGAGGCCGTGGAAGACGCGCTGCAGTCGCTGCGAGCGCTGCAACAGGTACGCCCGTCCGCCATGAAGGCCCGGCGGCCGACGCGGGTGGCCTGACATGGCCGGCGGACGCACGAGGTGCGGACAAGACACAGCGCTACCGTAAGGCGCCTCGCTACCGCACACCGCAACATTGCACCCTGAAAACACAAAAGCCCCGGAAAGTTTGCCTTTCCGGGGCTTTGTGAAGCGTTTGAAACAGCGTTTGAAACGCCAGATCTGGTGGACCGAAGGAGGATCGAACTCCCGACCTCTGCATTGCGAACGCAGCGCTCTCCCAGCTGAGCTATCGGCCCGTCGCGGAGGATTGTAGCCTACTTCGGCAGCGGCCTTCAATCCTCCCCGGCTGGCATGAGGATGCTGCACAACATCAGGCAGCGATGCCAGGGTTGCCGTCCATCCCACGCACTTTGGGCTGGTTCAGCGGCCGCGCCGTGACCTCCTTCGTGCTGCGCAGCCACTGCGCCATCACGTCCCAGACCGGCGCCCCGCCGGCCTCCCGCGCTTCTTCCGCCACCGGCGCCCAGCCCGCCACCTTGTAGGTCTTGCCTGCCTCCAGCGGCTTGCCCGCGAGGCGCATGTCGGTGATGCGCTTGCCCATGCCGGCGGTGGGATCGATGGTGTACTGCAGGCCGCCGACGCGCACCATGTCGCCGCCCTGCTGGTAGTACGGGTCGGGGTTGAACAGGTTGTCGGCCACGTCTTCGAGGATGGTCTTGATGGTCTCGCCGCTCATTGCCGTCACGGTCGTGTACGGGTAGGTGATGGCAGTCTGGTCCATCAGGTGTTCCATGGTGATGGCCTGCCCCGGCAGCAGCGTGGTGCCCCAGCGGAAACCCGGCGAGAACGCGATCTGCGCGCCCTGCACCTGCATCAGGCCGTCCAGGATCAGCTGGTCGAAGGTGCCGTTGAAGTTGCCGCGGCGGTACAGCAGGCCGCGGTTGACGGCGAGGACTTCGCCGAGCTTCTGTTCGTACGGTGTCCGTACCTTCCTGATGAGCGAGTCCATGGCCGGATCGGCCGGCAGGTAATTGGCGAAGACCGGCAGCAGCCGGTAGCGGAAATCTGCCACCTTGCCGCCCCTCACATCGAAATCCAGCACCCCCAGGAACTTGCCGTTGGAGCCGGCATTGGTCACCAGCGTGGTGCCGCCGGCGTTCTTCACCGCCACCGGCGCCGGCATGCCATCATGGGTGTGGCCGCCGAGGATGGCGTCGAGCCCGCGCACGCGCGAGGCCAGCTTCAGGTCGACGTCCATCCCGTTGTGCGACAGCAGCACCACCGCCTGCGCGCCCTTGCCGCGCGCCGCGTCGATGACCTGCTGCAGGTTTTCCTCCTGGATGCCGAAGGTCCAGTCCGGCACGAAGTAGCGCGGATTCGCGATCGGCGTGTAGGGGAAGGCCTGGCCGATGATGGCCACCGGTACGCCGTTGATCTCGCGGATCACGTACGGATCGAACACCGGGTCGCCGAAGTCGTTGGTCTTGATGTTCTGCGCCAGGAAGGCGATCTTGCCCTTGAAGTCCTTGTCGACGATTTCCCTGACACGGTCCGCGCCGAGCGTCATTTCCCAGTGCGGCGTCATCACGTCGACGCCGAGCGCCAGCGCCGCATCGACCATGTCCTGCCCCTTGGTCCAGAGCGCCGTGGCCGAGCCCTGCCAGGTATCGCCGCCATCGAGCAGCAGCGCGCCCGGCCGGCCCGCCTTGAGCCGCTTGACCAGCGTGGCGAGGTGCGCAAACCCGCCGACCTTGCCGTAGCGGCGCGCGGCCTCGCTGAAATCGAGATAGGTCAAGGCATGTGCCTGCGGCGTGCCGGGGCGGATGCCATAGTGGCGCAGCAGCGCGTCGCCGACCAGGTGCGGCGGCTTGCCGGCGTAGTCGCCGATGCCGAGGTTGACGTTGGGTTCGCGGAAATACACCGGCCGCAGCTGCGCGTGGCAGTCGGTGAAATGCAGCAGGTGGACGTTGCCGAAGCGCGGCAGGTCGTACATCGACTCGGCGGCCTGCGCCGCGTGCGCGTCCTGATGGGGGAAAGTCATGCCGCCGGCGCCGGCGATGGCCAGCACCTGCAGGAACTCGCGTCGGTTCATGTCTCTTCCTGTGGATAAGTGCGTGCCGGTGGGCGCCTGGCGTCCGGCATCGCATGGCTATGGCTTCGCGTAACGCTCCAGCGCGGCCACGTCGTCTTCGAGCATCTCGCCCACTTCCTTCTGCACCACGCGCCCGCGCGCGTCGATTACATACAGCTCGGGCAAGCCCTTGCGCTTGCCGAACACGGCCTGCAGCGCGGCCGAATCCATCGTCGCCGGGAAGGTATAGCCGCGCTTCTTCATGTAATCGGCGGCTTCGCGCGGCTCCTTGTCGATGCTGATGGCCAGCACCTGCAGCGGCGTGCCGCGCGTGCGCTCGTACAGCTTCTGCAGGCGCGGGTTCTGCATCGCGCAGAACGGGCACCACGAGGCCCAGTATTCGACGACCAGCGGCTTGCCGGCCAGTGTGGCGGCGCGCAACGTGCGGCCGTCGAGCGTCTGCACGTCGGGCAGGCGCACGGTGTCGCCCACTTCCAGCGCGGCGGCGCCGCCGGCTGCGCAGGCCAGGCCCGCGGCCAGCAGCCAGCGCAGCAGGACGGCACGCACGGTGGCTTACTGGTTGACCGGCGAGGCCGGGTCGAGCAGCAGCGCCATCACGTCGCGGATCTGCGCCTCGGTCAGGATGCCCTTGTGGCCGAAGCGCGGCATGTTGGAGCAGGCGGAATAGGCGTTCGAATCCCAGATCTTGCCCCAGGTGTACTTGATGACTTCCTGCGAGTTGCCGCGCAGCTTGCCGTACTGGTACAGCGACGGGCCGATATTGCCGAACGAGATCTCGGCCTTGGTCATCTGGTGGCAGGCGTAGCAGTTGCCGCCGTTGGTGCCGCCGACCTGGTCGGTGAACTGCATGCCGCGGCCGTTCTGGGCGACCTTCTCGCCTTCCTTCCAGTCGCCGAGCCAGTTGCTGTCGGCGGGATATTTCACCTGCTTGAGCTCGGCGGCCTCGATCTTCTTCGCCACCTTGCCCGGCACCTTGCTGCGGTCCGGGTACTGGCTGCAGGCCTGCTGCATGGCGTCCTGGTTCAGCACGCCCTCCACGGTGGCCGGCCCCCTGGACGAGAACGAATCCTCGATCAGGTGCTTCATGTCGGCGTTGCTGACGGTGACGGGCTTACCCTTGGCGGGGCGGGCCTTCGCATTGTCCTGCGCGTACGCGCCGGTTGCCAGCAGGGTGGCCAGGGCCGCGACGGCCAGTGCCTTGGTGTGTCGTTGCATGTTGTCTCTCCCGTACTGGTCAGCGCTTCATCGCCGGGCCATCGTAGGTGCCGCCATTGGCGTTCTTTGCCAGGAACATGGTCAGCGCGGTGATCACGTCCGAGCCATAGGCGGGTTCGGGAAAGCGTTGCTGGCGCAGGCAGTCGTACAGGCGATGCTGCATCGAGCGGACCTCGCCCTGCGACACGCGGTAGGCCGGCCAGGTGGTGTAGGCAGCCTGCGCGCCCTTGTCGGTCAGCAGGTTGGGCAGGTCCTGCAGGCGGATGCGCTGGCCGTCGACCGCATGGCAGGTGGCGCAGGCAAAGTCATAGGCGCCGCCGCGGTAGAAGAACATCTTCTGGCCGAGGGCGTAGGTGCGCTTCTCTTCCGGGTGGTTGAGCTGCACGTTCATTTTCACGCCGCGCGATTCGCCGGTCAGGTAGGCGACCAGGCGTTCGATATCGGACGGCTTGCCCGAGGCCGAGAACGGGTTCCTGGTCGCTTCTTCTTTCATGAGGCCCTGCAGCGTCACGCGGCACCAGGCCAGCCGCTGCTCCAGGTCCATCACCTTGTTGGCGTCCTTGAAGTAGCGCGGCAGCTCGGCGTAAGCGCCCTTGGTCACGCCCGGGCCCTTGCCCAGGTCGCACTGCTCGAGCGAGGCGTTCTTCGGGCCGGCCGGCTTTTTCCACAGCTCTTCACCGGCGGCTTCCCACAGCTCGGCGGGATTGCCTTCGGCCAGCATCTGCCGGTACTTGGCGATTTCGTCGGCGGTGCTGCCCTGCGCGTGCACGGCGGCAGCGCCTGCGGCCGCCGCGGTGGCGGCCAGGGCCAGCGCAGCGCGCCGGGCCAGGCTTCGGATCGGTTTCATGGGGCTTCTCCTCGCGGCCGCGCCTCGGGACGGGCCGTTCTTCTCTTGTCTTGCCTTCAGGCACCGCCAGCCCGGCTCAGGGCTTGATATAGGCGTAACCTTCCTCGGCCTGCAGGCGGGCGATCTCGACCACACCGGCCTGTACTACTTTTGCTTCCATCAACAGCTGCGATTCGGTAATCCTGCGTGCGGTCAGCGTATTGCGGCACACGCGGAACTCCACGCCTTCGGCGGCCAGCGCGCCCACCGGGCTCTCGAAGCTGTTGCCGCGCGCATCCTTGGCGCCTTCAAGCAGGAAATCGATGCCGTAGCCGAACGCGACCACCACGATCCTGGTGCCGGGGGCGCCATTCAGGTGGTTGCGCAGATTGCCCATCGCGCGCACCGCCTGATCGATGCCTTCCGACAACTGGTACACCACCTTCACTCGCCCGCCCTTGCCGGCGCCGGCCGGCGTCGACTGGCCGGATTGTGCAGAGGCCTTTGCCGCCAGGCCGATGGCTGCCAGGGCCGCCGATGCTCGAATAAACGCTCGCCGCATAATGCTCCTTCCGGCCGGGTCCGTCCCGGCATTTCGCCCCGAACCTTAGCAGAGGACGGCGCGGCGTGCCGGCAACATGTCGGGCAACGGCCGGGATCGCGCGGCCTCAGGCGATGGTCGCTTCGTCGGTGCGCTTGTCGCCCTTGTTGTCGACCCAGGTCACGGCGACCTTGTCGCCCTTGGCGCCGCCCTTGAACTTGAAGTTCAGGAACGGGTCCTTGGACACCGCCGGGCCGAACTGGGCGCGGAACACTTCCTTGCCCTTGCACTGGGCGGTCACGGTCTGGATATGCCAGGCCGGAATGACCTTGCCGGACGCATCCTTGCGCTGGCCGGTCTCCATGTCGTGCTTCATCAGGATCTTTACATCAACCACGCCGCCGTTCTCGGTGGCGCGTACGCGCATCGGGTCTGCCATGTGTTTCTCCGGTTGCAGTTGGCGGAAATCTCGGTAACGGGGGTGAGGGCGTGCCGGCGTCAGCCGCCGCAGCCGCCCAGCGTGACCTTGATTTCCTTCGATGCCACGTACCACTTGCCGCCGGCCTTGACCGCGGCGTGCACCACCGAGGTCTGGCCCATCTTCACGCGCGTGGAGACGAACGGTTCGGTGCCGGCCGGGATGATGAAGTCGGCGGCCAGGGTATTGGGGTTCTTTTCCACCAGGATCGCGATCTGCTCGGTATCCGGGATGGTGCTGGTCACGGCCACCGGCACCACGGCGCCGTTCTCGGCGATGTCGGGGGCGTTGAAGGTGATGGCGGTGCTTTTCTCGGTGCCGCTGCCGCCGAGCGCCTTGATCACGTCGGCAACGCTCTTGCCGTCAAAGGCGGCCTTGTTCCACTCGGCCGCCTGCGCCTCGCTGATCAGGCCGGTGGCGGCCATCAGCGACAGGACAGCGGTGACCCGCAGCACTTCTCGTCGTTTGGAATTCATGTCTTTGCTCTCCGGCTACTCCGTCCCAATCGGTTTGCGTGACCGCTTTGGCGGTACTCGTTGGTGTGTCTGTCCAGCTTGTGCCCTGCTTGTACTGCGTGTGTCCTGCTCGCGGCCGGTACATTGCCGGCCGCTGGATCTGTCCGGGTCGGGTCGGCTTGCGCCGTACGGCCCGCATCGATGGACTGCCCCTGGGGCGGTCAGGCTTTACTTGGCGGGCGCGCCTGCGAGCACCCACTCGACCACGGTCTTCAGGTCGGCGTCGCTGATGGCGGCGTTGGCCGGCATCGGCACCGGGCCCCAGACGCCCGAACCACCGCTCTTGACCTTCTTGCTCAGGGTCGCCAGGGCGTTCTTGTCGCCCTTGTACTTGGTGGCGACTTCCTTGTAGGAAGGACCGACCAGCTTCTTGTCGACCTGGTGGCAACCCATGCAGGCGTTCTTGTTGGCGATCTCCTGTGCCTTGGCGGCATCGACCGCGTGGGCCGATGCGGCGGCGCCCAGCATCAGCGCTGCGATGACAAACTGCTTCATTGTTAAGCTCTCCAAGCTCTGTAAAGCCGTGGGGACGGCAAAGGCCGCTCGGCACGTACTGCAAACGGCTTCGCGGCATACACCGGCCGCCGCCTCGGGGGCACTGCGGCGGCCAGCCCGCTATTTTGCCTCAAGAATCCACCCCACCATGGCATGGACGTCCGAATCGGGAATCTGCGGCTGCGGCGGCATCGGCACGCTGCCCCAGGCGCCCTGCCCGCCTGCCTTGACCTTCCTGGCCAGCGCGGCGTGCGCGTCCTGGCCCTTGTACTTGCCGGCGATGTCCGCGAACGAAGGGCCGACCAGCTTCCTGTCCATCGCGTGGCAGGCCACGCACTGGTACTGGCTGGCCAGCCTGGCGCCGGCCGGCGCGGGCAATGAAGCGTCTGATGCCGCACTCGCAGGCGCCGTCGAGCTTGCTGCCACGCCAACGCCGCGTACCGGGCCAAAGGCGCGCTGCTGCTGCGCCAGGTCGCCGTGCGCGCCGCGGGCATGGTCAGGCATCGCCGAGGCGATCGAAACCTGCCCCGAGCAGTCCTTCATGCAGGCGGTATTGCGCGTGTCCGGGCGGCCGCGGCCGGGCCACAGGCCGTGGTTTGTGGTCATGCCGTCGCGGTTGGGCATGTGCGCCTGCACCCTGGCGATGTTGGCGTCCGACAGCGTGAAGTCGGCCGGCACGATTTCGCCCAGGTGCAGCATGTAGGCGGTGACGGCATAGACCTCGTCGACGGACAGGCTCTTGGGCGCATTCCACGGCATGGCGCGGTGGATGTAGTCCCACAGCGTACTGACCGTGCTGACCTTCATCAGCGTGGTGCGATACGGCTGGTTGCCAGTCATGGCGGCGACGCGGCCGCGCCTGATGTCCTCGGCCGTGGTGCCGCCGACCAGCGGTGTGAAAACCTCGTTGGACTCGCCGAAATCGCCGTGGCAGGACGCGCACTTGCCGTCCCAGACCTTCTGCCCTTGCGCCACGGTGCCGCTGCCCTTGGGCAGGCCCTTGAAATCCGGGCGCACGTCGATATCCCAGGCGGCCACTTCGGCCGGGGTGGCGGTGCGGCCAATTGCCGCACGAGCGTCGGCCGTGGCGGCGGCCCAGCATGGCGCCACGCAGGCGGCAGCCAGCGCCAGCATGGCGGCGCAGCGTTCAGCCCACGTGGACATTGGACACCTCCCCGCCCGCTGCCACCTGCCAGCTCTGGATCGCGTTGTTGTGATAGATCGAGCGCGTGCCGCGCACGGCGCGCAACTGGGCCATCTTCGGCTGCACGTAGCCGGTCTCGTCGATGGCGCGGCTCTGCAGGATCGCGGGACCGCCGTCCCAGACCCAGTCCAGGTTGAAGCGCGTCAGGCACTTCGACAGCACCGGCGATTCCAGCCGCGCGGTGCGCCAGTTGCGGCCGCCGTCGACCGAGACATCGACCCGCGTAATGCGCCCGCGCCCCGACCATGCCAGCCCGCTGATGTTGTAGAACCCCTTGCCCACCAGCTGCTGGCCGCCCGACGGCGTGGTGATCACTGACTTGCACTCCTGGATCGAGGTGTACTGGCGCAGCTTGCCGTCCGGCATCATGTCCACGTAATGGATGGTCTCGTCCTTGGCGTTCCACGGCCGGTCGCCGAGTTCAAGCCGGCGCAGCCACTTGACCCACGACACGCCCTGCACGCCCGGCACGACCAGCCGAAGCGGGTAGCCGTTCTCGGGGCGCAGCATCTCGCCGTTCATGCCCCAGGCGACGATGATCTCGTCGGCCAGCTCCATCGGGATGGTGCGGGTCATCGACGAGCCGTCGCCGCCCTCTGCCAGCAGGTAGCGGCCGCGGCGCAGGTCGGCGCCGGCATCATCCAGCAGTACCCTGAGCGGCACGCCGGTGAACTCGCAGCACGACAGCATGCCGTGCGAGTACTGCACCGTCGGCACGGCGACGTTGCCCCACTCCATGCCCGTATTGGCGCCGCACTCGATGAAATGCATGCGCGATACCGCCGGCAGGCGCATCAGGTCGTCCATGGTGTAGACGCGCGGCGCGCGCACCAGGCCGTTGATCATCAGGCGGTGGCGGGCCGGGTCGATATCGTGCCAGCCCTGGTGGTGGCGCTCGAAATGCAGGCCGTTGGGGGTGATGATGCCGAAGAAACCCTGCAGCGGCGCGAACGCGACCGACGCCGCCGCTACGCGCGTCAGGCCCGGCGACTCGCGCCGGGTCAGGTTTTTCTCATGGACCGAGGGCTGGCCATAGGGCCGGGCCGCGACCGACTGGCCGAGCGAAGTGGCCCAGGGCTGGGGCTCCAGGATGGCGGGATCGCCGTCCGCCGCCAGCGCGTGCCGGCCGGCCGTGGCGGCGGTGATGCCTGCCGCGGCGCCGAGGAAGCTCTTGCGCAGGAAATCCCGCCGCGGCGCGTCCAGGCCGTGCCGGCCGATGTCCTGCTGCAGCGATGCGCTGACGAAGTGCTCGGGCGCGGGCACGATGCGCCCGGGCCGGTTCCGTTCCTGCAATGCCGTCTCCTCCGGCAGCTTGCGTCCGTGGGGCCGCGCCGCCTTTTATTCGTGCCGCCGCGCGCCTCGCGCGACAGCGATCGATGGGCCGGAAGAGCCGGATCGCGTTCAGCCTGCTGCCCGGCGCCTGCGCGCGGGCGTTGCCTCGGGCTGCGCCATGAAGCGGTCGACTGCCCCGGAGGCCAGAGCGTTGTCCTCCAGCCGGCTGGCCACCTGCACGCACACGGTGCGGCACAGCTCGATCACGCTTTCGTCAGCAATCGCGTAGAAGACCAGGTTGGCTTCCTTGCGGCGCGACAGCACGCCCGAGCGGTACATCGCGTTGAGATGCCGCGACACGTTGGTCTGCGACGAACCCACCGTCTCGACCACCGTGCTGACCGGCTTCTCGCCATCGCACAAGGCGTGCAGGATCTTCAGCCGCGTTGGCTCCGCCAGCAGGCTGAAGTAGCCCGACACCTTCTCGAATACGCGATCCAGCTCTTCCATGCCGTCCAATATATTCGTATATGCGTGAGTGCGCATATAGTGTTTACCCAATGATGCAGAACAGCATGATTGGTGCCCGGCATGGCTGCCCGGCACCAATCATGGTTTGCCAGCGGCGCCCCTGCTGGTTGCCTGTCTGCGCATCAGCGCCCTGCCCACCCACAAGCGCTGGCCGAACACATTGAGCAGCAGGCCGGCCATCACCACCGCCGCGCCCGCCCATTGCGCCGGCGACAGGTGCTCGCCCAGCAGCACATGCGCCGACACCAGCCCCACCACCGGCACCAGCAGCGTCAGCGGCGCCACCTGGCTGGCGGGATAGCGCGTCAGCAGCCGGCCCCACATGGTGTAGCCAAACACGGTGGCGGCAAAGGCCAGATACGCCACGGCGAGCATGCCCATGGCCGACACATGCGTGACGCTCTGCACGATGCGGGCCGGCCCCTCCACCCACAGCGACAGCAGCGCGAACGGCACGATCGGCACCAGCGCGCCCCAGATCACCAGTCCCAGCAGGTCGACCGGCCCGATCTTCTTGCTGACGATATTGCCGCTGGCCCAGCAGAACGCCGCGCACAGCGTCAGCACGAAGCCGGCCACGCTCATGCCGCCGGCGCTGGCGGCGGCACCCGAGCCGATCAGCGCCAACCCGGCCGCGGCCACCGCCATGCCGGCGATGTTGTGCCAGCGCACCGGCTCGCCCAGCCACAGCGCGGCGATCGCCAGCGTGAAGAACGCCTGCGACTGGAGCACCAGCGAAGCCAGCCCGGCCGGCATGCCGACCGCCATCGCGTAGAACAGGAAGGCGAACTGGCCCAGGCTGATGGTCACGCCGTACGCCAGCAGCAGGCGCCACGGCACGCGCGGGCGCGGCACGAGGAAGATGGCGGGGAAGACCACCAGCAGGAAACGGAGCGCGCCGAGCAGCATCGGCGGCACGCCCGCCAGCCCTACCTTGATGACGACGAAGTTGACACCCCAGACGCAGACGATGGCGAGGGCGAGGAGACGGTCTCTGGCTTGCATGGCGGGGGCAGGCGTAATGGCGATGGGGAGTGGCGATCAAACCCCCAGCCTACCAGCCGCCCCGCTCCCGGCATTGCACGTTCTTGCGGTTTTGTCATGGGGCGCTCCTGGCAGTGCCCCGAACTGCCTGTGCCGCCGATGCCCTATCCCAGCATCTCCGACCAGATGCCCTTGGCCCACGACAGCGCGTACACCCCCTCCAGCGTAGTGGGCGCTTCCGACAACCCACCCGAGCCCGGCACGGTCAGCATGGTCTTCTGGGCGGCATCGTAGCGGTGCACGCTCGCCACATGCACCGCCTCGCGGTCCGAGGTGAAGCTGTAGCAGGTGTTGTTATAGAGCGGCTGCGGGTCCGGCGCGCGGCCCGATAGCAGCGCGACGATCGCCGCTGCCGCCACCTTGCCATGCTGGTTGGCCATATGGCCGGACTTGGGCATCAGCGGCGCGATCTGGATGGCGTCGCCGATCACATGGATATTGGGCGCCGCGCGCGACTCGAAGGTGACGAAATCGACCTCGCACCACTTGGCGTTGGCCGTGGCCAGTCCGGTCGCCACCGCGATCGCGCCCGCGCGCTGCGGCGGCAGCACGTTGATCACGTCCGCGCGCACATCCTCCTGCACCTCGAACTTGAGCGTGCGCGTGGCCGGGTCGACATCGACCGTGTTGTACTGTGGCCGGTACTCGACCATGCCGGCGTACTGCCCCGCCCATACCTTGCGGAACAGTCCGGCCTTGGAGGTGATGTCCGGGTTGGCGTCCAGGACCAGCAACTTGCTGCGCGGCTTGTGCTGCTTGAAATAGTGCGCAACCTGGCAAACACGCTCGTACGGGCCGGGCGGGCAGCGGTACGGCGCCGTGGGGATGGTGATGGCGTAGGTGCCGCCGTCGGGCATCGCCTCCAGCTGGCGGCGCAGCGCCACGGTCTGCGGGCCGGCCTTCCAGGCGTGCAGCACCTGGTCGCCGCCGGGCCGCTTCAGGCCGGGCAGCGCGTCGCTCATCAGGTCGATGCCAGGCGACAGCAGCAGCCGGTCGTAGCGCAGCGTGCCGCCGCCGGCCAGCCGCACCGTGCGCTTGCCGGGATCGATGGCGGCGGCGGTGTCGCGCACCAGCTTGACGCCGTGGCGGCGCACCAGCTGGTCGTAAGGCAGCGTGATCTCGGCCATCTGCCGGCTGCCGCCGATCACCAGGTTGGACAACGGGCAGGAAATGAACGCAGGATTGGGTTCGACCAGCGTGACTTCGATGGCGTTGCCGCTCCACTCGCGCAGGTAGCGCGCGGCGGTGGCGCCGCCGTAACCGCCGCCGATCACCACCACCCTGGCCGGCGCCGCGGCCCTCGCCGCGCGCACGCCCATCGAGCCCAGCACCGTGGCGCCGGCGGCGCCCAGGAAATGTCGTCGTTGCATGGCGTTTTCCCCCCTCAACGCACGTTGGCGAACCATGCCGCGATCGCGGCGAGCTGTTCGTCGGTGTAGCCCCTGGCGATCTGGTGCATCACCGTGGCCGGGCGCGTTCCGGAACGGAACGCCTGCAACTGCGCCAACAGTTCGGCCTGCTGGCGCCCTGCCAGCGACGCAATGGTGCTGCCTTCGGGCGCTCGGCCGGATGGGCCATGACAGCTGGTGCAGGCAGAGGCATGGGCGCGCACATGCTGGGCCGCCGGGGCGGAGGCCGCGGGCTCGGCCGACAGCGCGGGCTCGGCCGACAGCGCGGGCTGGGCGCCGCAAAGCGCCGAGACCAGCAGTGCCAGCCGCACGAACACAGCGGGCCGGGGGATGGTTGTCATGGTCTCGCTCCGTGTGGGGTGCCGGGCGCCGGCATCGGCAAGATGCCTGCGGGCGTGGCAACCGTATCACATCGTGTGCGGACGGTGTGCAGTGAAAACCGCAGATGGAAAAACGGCGCCCGCATGCGCGGGCGCCGTGGCGCGTCGGCGAGCGAGCCCGCTCAGGGCAGGTTCCGGCCCGGCGGCAGGGCAACCGGCGAGGCAGCCGGCGAGCTCACCGGGCTGGTAGTCGCCTGGCTTGGCGTGCTGGCCGGCGCATCGACCGGACCGCCCACGCCCGGCACCGACTGCACCGGCGCCGGCGTGCCGATGTTGCCGTCGATCGACGGGTTCTGCGCCGTCGAGGCCGCATCCAGGCGCGCGCGCTCGGTGTCGTTGACGTAGTCGAACGCCTTGACCACCTTGGTCACGCCGGAGGCATTGCGCGCCACGTCGGTGGCGCGGTCGCCTTCCTGCTGGGTGACCACGCCGAGCATGTAGACCACGCTCTTCTCGGTGGTGATCTTGATCGAGTTCGACGGCACGCCGTCGGCTGTCATCAGCAGAGTCTTGACCTTGCTGGTCAGGTACGCGTCCTGGCTCTGCGTCATGAAGCCGGGCGAATTGACCACCTCAAGCTCGTTGATCACCACGCGCGCATTCTGCAGGCCGCGCACATATTGCTCGACCTGCTGCTTGACGCTGTCATTGCTGGCCTCGCCCGTGAGCAGCACCTTGCGGTTGAACACGGTCACGTTGACGCGGGCCTGGCCGCTGTAGCGCGAGTTGATGGTGCTCTCCGCTTCCATCTGCAGGCCGCGGTCGACGGTCTGGGTAGCGGCCGGACGGCGGTCGGTAGCCATGGTCACGCCGGTGCCCACGGCGCCGGCGATCACGGGAAAGCAGCCGGCCAGGTGGGTGGCGGAAACCAGCACCGCCGCGGCGGTCAGCGTGGCGCGAAGGATGCGGCCGGTGCCGGCGGCGCCGGTCCGGGTTTCAGGCGTAGTGGGCAGGTTCGTCATGCGGTCCTTGCTGTGGCTGGATGTTGGGAATGGGAGTGCGGGACGATTGCGGGCTCAGGCTTCCCCGAGCAATGCCTCGTCGATGCCGTCGCACAGGCAATGCAGCGTCAGCAGGTGCACTTCCTGAATGCGTGCGGTGCGCTCGCTCGGCACGCACACGTGGATATCGAATTCGTCGAGCAGGCCGCCGATGACGCCGCCGCCCTTGCCGGTCAGAGCAATCACGGCCATCTCGCGCTGGCGCGCCGCCTCGATCGCCGCGATCACATTGGCCGAGTTGCCCGAGGTGGAAATCGCCAGCAGGATGTCGCCGGGCACGCCCAGCGCCTCGACCTGCTTGGAAAACACCTTGCTGAAGTCATAGTCGTTGCCGATCGCGGTCAGGATCGAGCTGTCGGTGGTCAGTGCCATCGCCGCCAGGCCCGGCCGCTCGCGCTCGAAGCGCCCCACAAGCTCGGCCGCGAAATGCTGCGCATCGGCCGCCGAGCCGCCGTTGCCGCACGCCAGGATCTTGTTGCCGCTGGTCAGCGCGCCGACCATGCGTTCCACGGCGGCGTCGATATAGGGGGCCATTACCGCCGCGGCCTGTTGCTTGGTCTCGGCGCTGTCTAGGAATTGTTGCTGGATACTCTCGATACTCATGGCTCTGTGGCCTTTCATTGGCAGTTACGCGCCACCTTGCGCGCCAGCGCGCATTATGAACCAGCCGCTGCGGCATCCAGGTCGAACGCGTGCTGCAACCACTCCAGACGCCCCGGCTCCAGCGCCACCACGTCGAAGCGGCATGGCGGCAGCTGCGCCAGCGTGGCGAGGTAGTGGGCCGCGGCCAGCAGCACGCGGCGCTGCTTGGCCGGCGTGACGCTGGCGGCAGCGCCGCCGAAACCGCGTCCGCTGCGCTGCCGCACCTCCACGAACACCAGCGTGCCGTCCGGCGCGCGCATCACCAGGTCGATCTCGCCGCCTTTGCAGCGATAATTGCGGACCACGGGCTGCAGGCCCTGGCGCCGCAGGTGCGCCAGCGCCCGGTCCTCCGCCCGCATCCCGCGCGCCTGCGCGTCGCTCGGCTGCGTGGTGGATTTGAATGATGGCATCGACGGAAGTTCTCAATGAGTGACTGGATCTCGCTGGCGGCTAGCCAGTCGTACCCGGGCGGCACGCTGTATGTCGTGGCCACGCCCATCGGCAATGTCGCGGACCTGTCGCTGCGGGCGCTGCATGTGCTCGGCCTGGCCGACGCGGTGGCCTGCGAAGACACCCGCAATACGGCCCAGCTGCTGTCGCGCGTGGGCCTGCAGCGGCCGCTGGTGGCCGTGCACGAGCACAACGAGCGCGAGGCTGCCGGCCGCATCGCCGCGCGGCTGGCCGCGGGGGAGCGTATCGCCTATGTCTCGGACGCCGGCACGCCGGGCATATCGGACCCGGGCGCGCGGCTGGTCGAGGCGGTGCGCGCCGCCGGCCACCCGGTGGTGCCCCTGCCCGGCCCCAGCGCCGCGGTGGCCGCGTTGTCGGTGGCGGGCGACATGCTCGATACGGGCGAAGGCCGTTTCACCTTCGTCGGCTTCCTGCCGAGCAAACCCAAGGCGCGTGGCGAGGCTATCGCGCGGCTCGCCGCGCTGGACCATGCCTGGGTCTGCTATGAGGCGCCGCACCGCATTGCCGACACGCTGGCCGCGCTTGCCGCCGGACTGCCGGGCGAGCGCCGGCTGCTGATCGGGCGCGAATTGACCAAGCTGTTCGAGGACATCGCGGTGGTGACCGCGGCGCAGGCACCGGCATGGCTGGCGGCCGACCCGAACCGGGCCAAGGGGGAATTCGTGCTGGTGGTGGAAGGCGCCGGCGGCGATGCGGCCGCGGACGGTGCGCCCGATGCCGAGGCGCAGCGCGTGCTGGGGCTGCTGCTGGCGGAACTGCCGGCCAAGCGCGCCGCCAAGCTGGCGGCCGCGATCACCGGTGCCAGCACCGGCGCGCTCTACCAGCTGGCGCTGGCGCAACGATCCGGCGATAGCGGAGACTGAAGCCGCCCGGGCGACGACGCCGGGGCGATGCGGGGAAAGTAACGGAGAGGTGTCAGCGCGCGGTGGCATGCATCGGGCGCTGCCGGTCTCAGCGGCGCTTGCGCTTGACCGCCTTGCCGCTGGCCTTGGTTGCCTTGCGCGCCTTGGCGGGCGCCAGCGAGTTGGCGAGTTCGGGCACGGACACATCGTCGTCACCGGTGCCATCGCCGGCCTCGGTGCCGCCGGCATCGAACTGCGGGCCCAGCGCCGCGACTTCGGTGCGCGTCAGCCGGCGGATCTCGACGTTGACCGCGCCGCGCTCGACGAAGCCAAGCCGGCGCGCGGCGCCGTAGGACACGTCCAGCACGCGGTTGCCGTGGTACGGACCGCGGTCGTTGATACGCAGCACCGCGACCTTGTTGTTGCGCAGGTTGCGCACCAGCACCCAGCTGTCAAGCGGCAGCGAAGGATGGGCGGCGGTCATCGCGCGCATGTCGAAGCGCTCGCCATTGGCGGTCTTGCGGCCATGGAAGCCCTTGCCGTACCAGGATGCGACGCCGCGCTGCTCGAACGTGCCGATGTCTGCGCGCAGGCCGTCAAGCGAACTGCCGCTGCGGCCTTCGTCCGCGTCGTAGCCGAACAGGTTCCAGCTGCCGCCTTCGGACGATGCGCGGGCGCTCTTGTCCGCCTCGTTGCGGGCGGCCTTGCCGGCGTTCTTCGCGGCGCGCGTAGGCACCGCGTTCGACGTATCGGCGACGTCCGCATTGTCGCCCCCGGGGGGCGTGGCACAAGCGGCCAGCACCAGGGCGCATGCAGTGCATGTCCCGAGCTTGGCCAGCCGTTGCCAGCGCTTGGTGAGGGCGGTCAAATTCAGCATGGGCGCGAGTCTAGCATTGACTACTGCTGACTATCTCTTTCATTTTGTTACGAAATCTGTTCGATCTCGCACGAACGGGGACGATCCTGCCCGCGATCCACGGTGTGGCAAGGGATTGCGGGGGGTCGGGCTATTTTGTAACGGAGTGCCTTAAAAGGCATATTACGGTATGCGCCGCAACAATTTTCCGCCCGGCGCTACAATGCAAAGCATGAATGCCCGGCAGCTTTTCGCCGCTGCCGAGGCGCGTGCGGCGCGCTGTGAAAATGCCGCAACGATCACAAAAATACACCGATGAAAGTCCTCCTTATCCCGGTCACCCCCTTCCAGCAAAACTGTTCGCTGCTGATCGACGAAAGTACCGGCACCGCTGCCGTCTGCGATCCGGGCGGCGACCTCGAACGCATCCGCGAAGCAGTCCGGGAGCAAGGGGTGACGCTGCAGAAGATCTTCCTGACGCACGGCCACGTCGACCACTGCGCCGGTGCCGCGGCGCTGGCGCGCGAATTCGGCATCCCCATCGAAGGGCCGCAGCAGGACGAACGCTTCTGGATCGAGCAGCTGCCCGAACAGACGCGGCGCTTCGGCTTCGGCCATGCGGAAAGCTTCGAGCCTGACCGCTGGCTGGAGAACGGCGACACCGTGCAGTTCGGCAACGAAACGCTGGAGGTCTACCACTGCCCGGGCCACACGCCCGGCCACGTGGTGTTCTTTTCGCGCCCCAACAAGCTGGCGGTGGTGGGCGACGTGCTGTTCGCCGGCTCGATCGGCCGCACCGACTTCCCGCGCGGCAACCATGCCGACCTGGTCCGCTCGATCCGCACGCGGCTCTGGCCGCTGGGCGAGGACGTGACCTTCATTCCCGGCCACGGCCCGGTTTCGACCTTCGGCGAGGAGCGCCGCAACAACCCCTTCGTGGCGGACCACCTGATCGACGTGGGCTGACGCCATGGCCAAGCGACAGGCGCCCGACACCCGGCCGGAAATCTACGTCAGCACCGACGTCGAGGCCGATGGCCCCATTCCGGGCCCGCATTCGATGCTGTCGTTCGCTTCGGCCGCCATGCTGGCGGACAAGACTGTGATCGGCACGTTTTCGGCGAACCTGGAGACGCTGCCCGGCGCCGCGGGGCACCCGGTGCAGATGCAGTGGTGGCAGACCCAGCCCGAGGCCTGGAGCGCCTGCCGGCGCGACCTGCAGCGCCCGGAGGACGCCATGGTGCGCTACGTGGAGTGGGTCGAGAGCCTGCCCGGCAAGCCGGTCTTCGTGGCCTTCCCGGCCGGCTTCGATTTCACCTGGATGTTCTGGTACATGATGCGCTTCGCCGGGCGCTCGCCGTTCGGCTGGGCCGCGCTGGACATCAAGACGCTGGGCTTTGCGCTGACGGGCCGGCCTTACCGCAAGACCGTGAAGGCGGCATTCCCAAAGGAATGGATGGATCCGCTACCCCACACCCATGTGGCGCTGGACGATGCGCTGGAACAGGGCGCGCTGTTCTGCAACATGCTGGCAACGCAGCGCGCGCGGGAAGCGGCTCTGGCCGGCCTGGCGCCAGCCATGGATGATAGCGCGAGCGAGTCCTCACAACCTGATCCAAAGCCATGAGGCGTTGCTGCAGCGCAGCGTGTCCCGCGGCACGCCCCTTGCAGACCGCGCTCACGCATCTGCCGCCAACCCGCCTATAGTAGAAGCGGATGTGGCGCACCGGGCGAAACGAGCCAACCGATTATTCGGCGCACTTGCGCAACCCGCCACCATCCGCCTGACCGATGATGCCCGGAGCCGCGCGGCGCCCGCCGAGGAGGTGTCGATCATGCGTTTTCCTACCGACCTGCACTTGAGAGACCTGGCCGGCCGGATTCACTGGCCGCATGGGTCGCACGCGAAGGGCGCCACGCCCATCACCCATCACCACACCTCGGATGAAGACGCCGAAGTCGCCAAGGCCACCCTGTACGTCAGTACGGTGACGCTGGTAGTGCTGCTGGTCGTGCTCGCGGCCATTGCTTTCGGTCAGGAGGCCATGCACTGGCTGGGTGTTCATTGAACGACCCGCCTGAAGCAGTTTGTCTCGCAGACCGGCCGGCCCCCACAGTTCGTGGGGGCCGGTTCTATTCCGGGCCCGCTTCAGGCCAGCAGCGGCACCACGTTCTCGGGCGGCCGGCCGATGACGGCGCGCCGGTTGCGCACGACCACGGGGCGCTGCAGCAGGATCGGGTTGTCGGCCACGGCAGCCAGCAGCTCGGCATCGGTCAGGCCCGGGTCGGCCAGGCCCAGTTCCGCGTACGCCGCCTCGTTGTCGCGGATCATCTCGCGCACCGGCACGCCCAGCATTGTGTTGAGCTGGCGCAGCGTCGCCACCGATGGCGGGTTCTTCAGGTACTCGACGATTTCCACTGGCTCGCCAAGGCGCCCGGCGGCTTCCTCGACCATGGCAAGCGTCTCGCGCGACTTGGAGCAGCGGGGGTTGTGGTAGATCGTGATCATGGCAGGTGTCCTTTCTTGTTGATGCGCCCTGAACTGGGGCGGTGGCACTAATGCGGTGCAAATCCAACGGCACTATATACAACGTATCAGGCTGCGCGCAGGCACAAAGACGCAAGTGTCGGGCACGCATCCTGCGTTGCCCCAGGTCCATGCATCCGGCCACTGGCCTGCGCTCCCGATGACCACCGCCTCCCTCCGCCCCATCGCCGCGCGCAAGCCGTTCACGCTGCGCGACGCCACCGCCTCGGACGTCCCGGCCATCCACGCCATCTATGCGCACCATGTCCTGCACGGCCGCGCTTCCTTCGAGGAAGTGCCGCCGACCGTCGACGACATGCAGCTGCGCTTCGCCGAGGTGCGCCGCAAGAACCTGCCCTACCTGGTCGCCGAGCGCGATGGCGCGGTGCTGGGCTACGCCTATGCATCGGCCTACCGCGCCCGCAGCGCCTATCGCTTCGCCATCGAGGACTCGATCTATATCGACCACCGCTGCGTTGGCGAGGGTCTGGGACAGGCGCTGCTCGCCGAGCTGGTGGCGCAGTGCGAAACCGGCCCGTGGCGCCAGATGGTCGCGGTGATCGCTTGTACCGCGGGCGGCGAAGGCGCCGGCTCGCTGGCGGTGCATGAGCGGCTGGGCTTCCGGACCGTGGGCCGGCTGGAAGCGGTCGGCTTCAAGCATGGGCAGTGGATCGATACGGTGTTGATGCAGCGGATGCTGGGGGCGGGAGCGGATACGCTGCCGGAATAGGCAAAAGCGGCGGAAGCTGCCGCCGCGATCTCAGCTCACGCGGACCCGAACGCTCCGCCGGACAGTTGCCTGGCCCCTTTCGCATACAAAAAAACGCCACGGCCAAAGCCGTGGCGTTTCTGTCGCCGATCCATCACCGGCGCGCAAATTCCTTCTCCGCTTACTTCATCAGGTCGGACAACGCCAGTGCCACCACCTTGGTCGCGCGGTTCAGGTCGTTCAGGCGCAGGTTCTCGTCCGAGTTATGGCCGCGCGCTTCCATCAGCGTGCGCGGGCCGGCTCCGTACAGCACGGTCGGGATGCCGCGCTTGGTGTAGTGGCGGGCGTCGGTGTAGAGGGGCACGCCCTGCACCGGGATTTCCACGCCGAACACCGACTCGGCACGGCTCTTCAGCGCGCCGATCAGCTTCTCCACGCCCGGCAGTTCCGACAGCGGCTCGGCCAGGATGATGCGCTCGACCTTCACTTCGATGCCCGGGCGGTCCTTGGCGGCCTTCTCGACCACGGCGCGGATCTCGCCTTCGGCGTCAAAGCCGATTTCCTCGGGGATCATGCGGCGGTCGACGCGGAAGGTCACCAGGTCCGGCACCACGTTGGTGTTGATGCCGCCCTTGATCAGGCCGACGTTCAGCGTGGCGGTGTCGATGCCCGGCACCTTCGACTTGCGCGTGGCCAGCTCGGCGCGCAGGCCGTAGATGGCCTGCAGGATGTGGGTGGCGGCCTCGATCGCGTCGACGCCGGTGTGCGGCATGGCAGCGTGTCCCTGCTTGCCCTTGACCGTCACTTCGACGTGCAGGCAGCCATTGTGCGACGAGGTGATGCCATACGAGAAGCCCGCCGAGATGGCGTAGTCGGCCTTGCTCAGGTTGTTGTCGAGCAGGAACTTGGGACCGATATCGCCGCCGGTTTCCTCGTCATAGGTGAACTGCAGCTCGACCGCGCCGTTGATCTTCGCGCCCTGCTTCTCGGCTTCCATCAGCGCCAGCACCGCGTAGGTATAGGTAGCGAAGTCAGACTTGGACACCGCCACGCCGCGGCCGTACATGACCGGGCCGTGTTCGCTGTCGGCGCTATCGACAATTTCGCCGCCGTACGGGTCCTTGGTCCAGCCCAGGCCCGGGGGCACCACGTCGCCGTGGGCGTTCATGGCGATGGTCGGGCCGCCCGTGCCGAACTGCTTGCGCACGATCAGGTTGGTGGCGCTGATCATGCCGGCGGCCTGCACCTGCGCGTCGGGCACCTTGTGCGCCTCCACCGTGAAGCCCAGGCCCTCCAGCAGTTCCTTGGCGCGCTTGCCGTGGGCATCGCAATCGCCGGCCGGGTTGTCCGAAGGCACCTTGACCAGCTCGGCCAGGAAGGCTTCCTGCTGCGGGCGGTGCTGGTCGATGAACTGCGTCAGCGTGGTTTCGATGGGGTTCATATTGTCTCGTGCGGTCATGACTTGTTCTCGTAACTTCTCAGGAGGGTTCGGGTGGGCTTCCGGGCGCTGGCTTACTGCTGCAGCCGGAAGTGCTCGACGAAATCGCTGAACACGCGCGCGGACAGTGCTGCGTCCTCCGCGGTCATGGTTTCGGTGGGATGGTGGCTGATGCCGCCGTTGCCGCAGCGCACGAACAGCATGGCGACATCGGCGATGGCGGCAATGGCCATGGAGTCATGGCCGGCACCGGACGGCAGATGGCGCACCGGCACGCCCTGGCGGGCGATGGCGGCGGCCCATTGCTCTTGCAGCCACGGGGCGCACGGCACGCTGTTCGCCTCGTGGGTCTTGCGCACCTGCACGCGCACGTTGCGGCGCGCGCACACGCTTTCGATCTCGGCAAGCACGTCGTTGACGGCGGCCTCGCGCTCGGCGTCGATGCCCGAGCGAATGTCGATGGAGAACACCGCATGGCCCGGCACCACGTTGGTGGCGCCATTGGGCACGTTGAACTGGCCGACGGTGCCGACCAGGCCCGGCTTGCCGCCGCAGCGCTTCTCGATGTACAGGCCGATCTCGGCACCGGCCATGGCGGCATCGCGGCGCATGTCCATCGGCACCGTGCCGGCGTGGCCGGCCAGGCCTTCCAGCTCGACGATAAAGCGCGTGGCGCCGGAGATCGCGGTGACCACGCCGACCGGGAGGCCCTCGTTCAGCAGCACCGGACCTTGCTCGATATGCACCTCGATGAAGGCGGCGACCTTGCTGCGCTCATGCCTGGCGGCAGGCAGGTCGGCGGCGTCGAAGCCAGCCTCGCGCATCACTTCGCGCATGGTCTTGCCGCTGTCGTCGACGTTGTCCAGCACCTTGTTGTCGAAGGTGCCGGCAATGGCGCGGCTGCCCAGCAGCGTGGCCTTGAAGCGCACGCCCTCTTCCTCGGCGAAGCCGACCACCTCGAGCGCGAACGGGAAGCGCTTGCCCTGGCGGTTCCACTCCGCCACGCAGGCGATCGGCAGGATCACGCCCAGATTGCCGTCATAGCGGCCGGCGTCGCGCACGGTGTCGAAGTGCGAGCCGGTCAGCAGCGCCGGCGCGTCGGGCGTGGTGCCCTCGTAGCGGCCGATCACGTTGCCGGCGGCATCGCGCCGCACCGTCATGCCGGCCTGCTGCATCCATTCGGTCAGCTGCGCGGCGGCGCCGTGGTGGGCCTCGGTCAGGTAGGTGCGGGTGAGCATGCCGGGCTGCTCGGTGTGGACGGCCAGGGCATCGGCCCAGGCCATGATGCGCGTGCCTACCTCTGCGGCTGCCGGCAAACTGGCCGACGACGGATTTGCTGCCATGCGTGTCTCCTGCTGGAAGTCGTGAAAGCCGCGGCGGCGTGGCTGGCGAGGGTGCCAGTGCGGGCGGGGCGCCCATGGCCGAAGCTCTATTCTGTGCGATTCATGGTAGCACAGTGAATTCAAAAATTGCATACAAAAATGATATGCACTATATTCGGTTCCACGTTCAGACAATCCGCTGCGGACAATCCGGTCCGTACAACGGATTGCGTGGGTTCCGCCCCAACAGGGGGGCTGTCCACGCGGTGGCGCGCACCCGACCCGGAGCCCTGCCCGAGAACGTAAGGCCGGCAGCCCACCCAGCCGTCAGAGCAGTACGGGGCCGCCGGTGATTCCTGGATCGAAATGGGCCAGCCAGCGCACATGCGCAGGGCCGGCCCGGCACGGAGACAACCATGCAGCACGCAGTTCCCTCGCACCGCCCGGGCACCCCACGCCTGCACACCCGCTTTACCCGCTCGCTGTTCGGCCAGGTGCTGATCGCCCTGGTGATCGGCACGGCACTCGGTCTTGCCTTCCCCGAATTCGCCGCCAAGCTCAAGCCGCTCGGCGACGCCTTTATCAAGCTGATCAAGATGCTGATCGGCCCGATCGTGTTCTGCGTGGTGGTGGCCGGCATCTGCGGCGCCGGCGAGCTGAAGAAGGTTGGCCGCGTCGGCATCAAGGCGGTGGTGTATTTCGAGATCGTCACCACCATCGCGCTGGCGCTGGGCATCCTGCTGGCTTATGTGTTCCAGCCCGGCGTCGGCATGAACGTGGATCCGCGCTCGCTCGACGCGTCGGCCATTGCGGGCTTTATCGACAACGCCACCAAGGTCAAGGACCAGGGCACGGTCGACTTCCTGCTCAAGCTGATCCCCAATACCGTGTTCGGCGCCTTTGCCAACGGCGACGTGCTGCAGGTGCTGCTGGTGTCGATCCTGTTCGGCTGCGCGCTGTCGCTGGTGGGCGAGCCGGGCCGGCCGCTGGTCAAGCTGATCGATACGTTCTCGCACACGCTGTTCAAGATGATGGGCTTCATCATCAAGCTGGCGCCGCTGGGCGTGCTGGGCGCGGTGGCCTTCACCGTCGGCAAGTACGGCATCGGCTCGCTCAAGCAGCTGGGCTTCCTGGTGTTCCTGTTCTACGGCGCGGTGATCGTGTTCGTGCTGGTGGTGCTGGGCACCATCATGCGCGTGTGCGGCTTCTCGGTGATCAAGCTGATCCGCTACCTGCGCGCCGAGCTGCTGGTGGTGCTTGGCACCGCTTCGTCCGACAGCGTGCTGCCGCAGGTAATGAAGAAGCTGGAGTTCATGGGCATCAAGAAGTCGGTGGTGGGCCTGGTGATCCCGACCGGCTATTCGTTCAACCTGGATGCGTTCTCGATCTACCTGACGCTGGCTGCGGTGTTTATCGCCCAGGCCACCAACACGCCGCTGGCAATGGCCGACCTGCTCGGCATCCTGGCGGTGGCGCTGGTCACCTCCAAGGGCGCGCACGGCATCCCGGGCTCGGCCATCGTGATCCTGGCGGCGACGCTGTCGGCGCATCCGGCAATCCCGGCGATCGGCCTGGTGCTGGTGCTGTCGGTGGACTGGTTCATCGGCATCGCACGCGCGCTCGGCAACCTGATCGGCAACTGCGTGGCGACCGTGGTGGTGGCCGCGTGGGAGAAGGATATCGACCGCGAACGGGCGCGCGGCGTGCTCAACGGCACGATCGAGGCGACCGACCTGGATGCCGGCCTCGCCGCCATGGCGGATGACACTGCCGTGGCCGGTTCGCCCGCCGCCGTGCCGGGGACTGTCGCGGGGCGCTAGAATCACGGCATTTCCCCAACGCGCAGCCCCTGCGCAAGTGCGCTGCCATGCCCGAGCATATCGATCCCGACATGACCGCTGAAGCGATCGCCGACGACATCGTCGCGGCGATCGTCTCGCACCGCCTGCCGCCCGGCACCAAGCTGCGCGAGGAGGCGCTGGCCAGCGTCTACCGCGTCAGCCGCACCAAGGTGCGCGCGGCGCTGCTGATGCTGAGCAAGGACAAGGTCATCCAGATCGTGCCGGACAAGGGGGCGTTCGTCGCCAAGCCCAGCGCGGAAGAAGCGCGCGAGGTCTTCGCCGTGCGCCGCATCCTGGAAGCGGCGCTGGCGCGCGAGTTCGTCGCCAAGGCAACCGCGGCCGACTACAAACGCATCGACAAGCACCTGGCGGCCGAGCGCAAGTCGGTGGGCGGCAATGATGCGCAGGTGCGCACCCGGCTGCTGGGCGACTTCCATATCGTGCTGGCCGAAGTGGTCGGCAACAACGTGCTGACCGAGATGATGCGCGAGCTGTCGACGCGCAGCGCGGTCATCACCATGCTGTACCAGTCCCGGCGCGATGCGGCGTGCTCGTCGGACGAGCACCGCGAATTCATCGAGGCCGCGCGCGCGGGCGATGCCGAGCGCGCCGTCGCGCTGATGGTGGACCACCTCAGCCATGTCGAAAGCGCGCTGCATTTCGAGGAAACCGCGCCGGTGGCGCGAGGCAAGGACCTGGTCGCGGCGCTGCTGGCGTAGGACTCGGGCAGGCCGTTGAGCAGCGCTTGACGTTGGTCAAAGCGGCCTGGGCCGCGCCCGGGCACACTTGTCCTCGCCATGAAGACGCGGGGGCGCACTTCATGAGCACTCCGCCTTTCGCGCATCATCGCCGGAAGGCCGCCCGCACGCTGCAACGGTGTGCGGGCTTTCTTTTTTCTGAGGGCTGGCTTTTGCGGCGCTGAGCATCGGAGGCCAGCGGGTCCTCGCGAACAATGCCGCAGCGCGGCAAATTCCCTTTCCGGCCAATCACTTGCGCGAGCGCGTGCGGCTGCAATGCCGTGCGGGGTTGCGCACATTGACGCACCGCCTCCCTTCCATCGCTGACGAAACGCGGCCATAACCGAATGCGTGCTTCGGGTTAGGATCGCGAGGGCCCAACACAGAGGCCTGCGCCGCGACACCGCCGCGGACGCGCACCAGAACAACCGTCATGGAGACCCATCATGCGTGATCGCACCGCGCCCGCGCGGCCGTCCGGCCTGCGTTCGCACCCTCTCCCGGTTTTCATTTCCTGAGCGCCGCATCCGCAGGCTCCTCCTGCCTGCGGATGCGGCCGCCCCTCGCATTGCCTGACCATCGATCAAGAGGACTATCCATGCCCAGTGCCTTTCGCGCAGACGCCTTCGCCGGCAAGACTGTATTCATCGCCGGCGCTTCTTCCGGCATCAACCTCGGCATCGCGCACGGCTTCGCCCGCGCCGGCGCGAAGCTGGCGCTGATCAGCCGTACCGAGGACCGTATCCAGGCCGCCGCCGACGGCATCGCCGCCGCGGGCGGCACCGCGATCGGCATGGCGGCCGACGTGCGCGACTATGCCGCGGTGGAGGCGGCACTGGCGCGCACGCGCCAGGAGCTGGGGCCGATCGACGTGGTGATCTCCGGCGCCGCCGGCAACTTCCTCGCGCCGGTGGTTGGCATGTCGGCCAATGCGTTCAAGACCGTGGTCGACATCGACCTGCTCGGCACCTTCAACGTATTCCGCGCCAGCTTCGACTACCTGAGCAAGCCCGGTGCGTCGCTGATCGCCATCACCGCGCCGCAGGGCGTCAACGCCATGATGTTCCAGGCCCATGCCTGCGCGGCCAAGGCCGGCATCAACATGCTGATCAAGTGCCTGGCAATGGAGTGGGGCCCGGCCGGCGTGCGCGTCAACGGCATCTCGCCCGGGCCGATCGCCGATACAGAAGGCATGGCGCGGCTGGCGCCGACGCCCGAAGCCGAAGCGCGCTACAAGGCACGCCTGGCGCTGCGCGACTACGGCACCAAGGAAGATATCGCCGACGCCGCCATGTACCTGAGCAGCGACAACGCGCACTTCGTGACCGGCACCATCCTTGACTGCGATGGCGGCAGCAAGCTGGGTGACGCTTCGGCCGACGCGCTCAAGCCCATGCGCTGACGTGCGTCCCCAAAAAACTCAAGAGCAACCACAACGATACATGGAGAACCAACGATGACAGCATCCGTGCTCTACCAAACCAGCGCAGGCGTGGCGACGCTGACCCTGAACCGCCCGGACGTGCTCAACGCAATGAACGCCGACCTGATGCGCGAGCTGCGCGAAGGCGTGGACCGCGCCGCCGCGGATGCCCAGGTGCGCGCCGTGCTGATTACCGGTGCTGGGCGCGGTTTCTGCGCCGGCGCCGACCTGGCCGCGCGCCAGTCGGGCGGCAATGGCCTGCAGGATTCCGGCCAGATGCTGCGCGAGCGCTATCACCCGATCATCCTTGCGCTGCGCCAGATGCCCAAGCCGGTCATCACCGCGGTCAACGGCGTGGCCGCCGGTGCGGGCATGAGCCTGGCGCTGGCCGGCGACGTGGTGCTGGCAGCCCGCTCGGCCAGCTTCCTGCAGGCGTTCTCGAAGATCGGCCTGATTCCCGATGCCGGCAGCACCTACTTCCTGCCGCGCTACGCCGGCGAGATGCGCGCCCGCGCGCTGGCCATCCTGGCCGAGAAGATCGATGCCGAGGAAGCGCACCGCATCGGGCTGGTGTGGAAGGTCCATGACGATGCCGCGTTGCAGGATGAAGCCGGCAAGCTCGCGCAGCACCTTGCCACCATGCCGACGGCGGCCTACGGCATGATCAAGGAAGCGCTGAACCAGAGCTTCGGCAACGATCTCGCCGCGCAGCTGGAAGTCGAAGCCACGCTGCAGTCGCGCGCCAGCCGCAGCGACGATTGCAAGGAAGGCGTCGCCGCCTTCGTGGAGAAGCGCAAGCCGCAGTTCAAGGGCCGCTGAGCAGCGTCCTCGCCGTTTGCACCACACCCGGCATACCAACCCAAGGAGCCCGCGCATGAGCGCCAGCAGCAATGAACGGATCATCGTCACCATCGAAGGCGGCGTCGCCGACGTCCGCCTGAACCGACCCGACAAGATGAATGCGCTTGACCAGGCGATGTTCGACGCGCTGATCGAGACCGGCGAGCAGCTGGCCCGCATGCCGGACCTGCGCGCCGTGGTGCTGTCAGGTGAAGGCCGAGCCTTCTGCGCGGGCCTGGACATGGGCCGCATGGCCGGCATGCTGTCAGGCGATGGCGGCAGCAGCGAAAACGGCAGCGACGGCGACAGCATTGGCGGCGGACGGCTCGGCAAGCGCACCAACGGCATTTCCAACCGCCCGCAGTACGCCTGCATGGTGTGGCGCGAGCTGCCGGTGCCGGTGTTCGCGGCGGTGCACGGCGTGGCCTTCGGCGGCGGCCTGCAGGTGGCGCTGGGCGCGGATGTGCGCTACGTCGCGCCCGATACGAAGTTATCGGTGATGGAGATGAAGTGGGGCCTCGTGCCCGACATGGCCGGCATGGTGCTGACGCGCGGGCTGGTGCGCCCCGACGTGCTGCGCGAACTGGTCTACAGCGCGCGCGTGCTCAGCGGCACCGAAGCGTGCGAGCTGGGGCTCGCCACCTACGTCGCCGACGACCCGCGCGCCGCGGCGCTGGAAGCGGCGCGCCAGGTCGCGCAGAAGAGCCCGGATGCGATCCGCGCGGCCAAGCGGCTGATGGCGGTGGTCGAGCGCGGCGACAATGCCGCCATCCTGCAAGCCGAGTCGGATGAGCAGGACCGCCTGGTCGGCTCGCCCAACCAGCGTGAGGCGGTGCTGGCCAACATGGAGAAACGCGCGCCGCGATTTGACCCGGCGCGTTGAAGCCTTCCGCTCAACGGTGGCGCCGGCGGCGCCACCACCTCGCATAGACCGCCGCGTAGACCGTCACGTTGACCACCAGCACAATCAGGCCAAGCCAAAGCTGCACGGCAGGCGTCAGTCCCGCCGGATAGATCAGCGGCAACAGGTAGCGCTCGACAAAGCCCTCGCTGTAGCCCGCCTCTCCCGCGGCACGGCGCAGCGCATTCTCCAGCGGCGTCAGCGGGCAGATCCAGCCGGACCACTCGATCATCACGCCCCACGCCGCGGCCGGCAGGTGTACCCATGCCAGCCGGGGCCAGCGCAGCACCAGCAGGCCGCCGGCCACCACGAACACGATAAACAGGCCGTGCACGATGACGACGAGGTCGGCGAGCCAGGCTGCCATGGCATCGGCGCAAAGGCCTTCAGTCGCCGTTGCCGCCGGCCATCCAGTAGCCGGGACGCGCGAACTGCGCTTTCAGGTGCTCGATAAAGAAGCGGATCTTGGCCGGCACCGGGCGCTGCTGCGGGTACACCGCGAGGATGTCGTAGTCGGGCAGCGCGTATTCGTCGAGCACGGTAATCAGCTCGCCGCTCTCCAGCTGCGGCAGGATCTCCCAGGTCGAGCGCCAGCCCAGCCCGAGTCCCTCGCCGGTCCAGCGGTGCAGCAGCTCGCCGTCGTTGCAGTCGAGGTTGCCGTTGACGCGCACCGTCACGGCCTTGCCGTTCTGGCTGAAGTACCAGCCGCGCTGCTGGCCGCCCTGCAGGTTGAACGCCAGGCAGTTGTGGTGCTCGAGGTCGTCCAGCGTCTGCGGCACGCCGTATTTGGCAAAGTACGCGGGCGTGCCGCACACCACGCGCTTGTTCTGCGCCAGCTTGATCGCGACGAAGTTGGGGTCGATTGCGCCGCCGATGCGGATGCCCACGTCATAGCCCTCGCGCACCAGGTCGACCACGCGGTCGGTCAGGTTGAACGAGATCTGCACTTCCGGGTTCGCGGCCAGGAAGGCCGGCGCGTGCGGCGCCACGTGCTTGCGGCCGAACGCGGCCGGCGCCGACACGATCAGGTGGCCGGTGGCCTTGTGCTTGCCTTCGGCGATCAGCATCTCGGCGCGGTCCAGGTCGGCGAGCGCCTTCTTGCATTGCTCCATGAACACCGCGCCCTGCTCGGTCACGGCGATGCGGCGCGTGGAGCGGTGCAGCAGCTTGACGCCGATACGCGCTTCCAGCGCGTTGATGCGGCGGCCGATCATCACCGGCGTGACGTTCTGCGTCAGCGCCGCGGCCGCCATGCTGCCGTGCTCCACCACGGCGATAAAGGCTTCGATTTGCTTGAGTTTGTCCATCGGATATCAGTCTCCCGGGCGCCATTGTGCGGCATCGGCGCCGCCATGGCATCCCGGCGGCGCTTATGAAGCGGATCGGGCCCGGCGCATGGCGGGCGGCGCATCGCGGCGCTCGCGGGCACAATGCCGCACTTCGCGGCTGAATTCGGCACACGCGTGCGTCATCAGGTCGACCGAGCGATAGACCAGGAATACGCGGAAATCCGGCAGCTCGTCCTGGATCGGCAGCGGTACCAGCTGGTCGCTGGCCAGCTGCAGCGGGCCGCCGGTGCCGTGGAAGACAAAGTCCGACCACATGCTGATCAGGTCGGTGCGCGTGGCCAGCTGCAGGCCGAGCAGGTTCGATGCGCTCTGCACCACCCGGCGCGGCATCTCCATCCGGTGCAGCCGCATCAGGCTGGCGAGCGGGCTGCCGGCATCGTCGACCGGGTCGAGCACCAGCCAGTCGGCATCCAGCAGCGGCCGCAGCCGGCGCGTGCGGCGCAGCGGGTGGCCGGCGCGCACGGCCAGTTTCATGCCGACCGAGAACAGCGGCTCCCATTGCAGCGAGGCCGAGCCGGGGCCGCTGTTGGTGGAGATCAGCCCCAGGTCGAGGCGCCCTTCGCGCAGGCCTTCCTGGATCTGCTGGGGGCGCAGTTCGAACCCGCGCAGCGCGACATTCGGGAAGCGCTGCCGGAACGCCGCGATGGCCGCCGGCAGCGGGCCGCTGGAGGCCACCGCGGTGAAGCCGATGTTCAGTTCGGCCTCGGCATGGCCGCGGATCGACTCGATGTCTTCCAGCGCGTGCCGCAGCTCTTGCTCGACCACGCTGGCGCGCTTGACCAGCGCCAGGCCGTAGGCAGTCAGGCTGACGCCGCGCACCGAGCGCGACAGCAGCGTCACGCCGAGCTCGCGCTCCAGCTCGGCGATGGCCTTGGACAGCGCCGGCTGCGAGATATGCAGCGCGCGCGCCGCTTCATGGATGCTGCCGTGCTCGGCCACGGCAAGCAGGACCCGCAGTTGGTGCAGTTTCATCGCTTCTGTTTCCGTTTCTGTTTCCTGTTCCATGATGCCGTGCGCAATGCCCCGGCGCGGGGCCACACGCCCCATCCGCGGGCGCAAACGCCGACGCGCGTCGCGGGCCGCACTTCCGGCCCTTACCCGCTCCGCCCAAGGCTTTGCCGGCATCCTTCAGTAGTTTTCCCGATACCGGGACGCCACCGGTTATGACGGTGATTCGATCTGGTTATCAGGATGAAAATATATGATTTTTTGTCCCGGTCCGTTTGCCTGAATACTCAGCGCCACAGGTTGCCAACCTGACTGCCGCGCGAGCCGCTCCTGCTCACCGGGCCCCGACAACACCGGTCCGCCGTGCGTGCAGCCCCCCACCAGTTCGTGGAGACCTTGCATGAACGACGCCACCTTCGCGACGCCTGCCAGCGTCGCGGCCGCCCCCGCCAGTACCGCCAGCACACCTCGCAACCAGAGCCAGTTCCGCCTGATCGCGGCGTGCTCGCTGGGCAATGCGCTGGAGATGTTCGATTTCACCGTCTACAGCTTCTTCTCGCTGCTGATCGGCAAGCTGTTCTTCCCCTCCGACAGTCCTTATGGCTCGCTGCTGCTGGCGGTGGCCACCTTCGGCATCGGCTTCGTGATGCGCCCGCTCGGCGGCGTGGTGATCGGCAGCTACGCCGACCGGCGCGGCCGCAAGGCGGCGATGACGCTGACCATCGGCCTGATGGTGCTCGGCACGCTGTGCATCGCGCTGGCGCCGCCATATGCGTCGGCCGGCATCGCCGGCTCGCTGATGATCGTCGCGGGCCGCTTGCTGCAGGGCTTTTCGCTCGGCGGCGAGATCGGTGCCTCGACCGCGATGCTGATGGAGGCAGGCGGGGTCAAGGGCCGCGGCTGGCGCGTCAGCTGGCAGCTCGGCAGCCAGGGCATTTCGGCGCTGCTGGGCGCGCTGACCGGCGCCACGCTGTATGCCGTGCTGCCGGCCGCGTCGCTGGAAAGCTGGGGCTGGCGCCTGCCCTTCCTGGTCGGCCTGCTGATCGCGCCGGTGGGACTCTATATCCGCGCGCACCTCGACGAAACCCACCAGGCCGACGCCCACGCGCCGAGCCCGCTCGGCGAGCTGTTCCGCAACCACTGGGCCACCGTGCTCAAAGGCATTTTGGCAACCACGGCCGGCACCGCGACGATGTACCTGGTGGTGTTCTTCATGCCGACCTACATGATCCGCGTGCTGCATATGCCGGCGTCGCTGTCGTTCCTGTCGGGCTGTGTCACCGGGCTGACGCTGACGGTGGTGTCGCTGTTCGCCGGCCGCCTCGCTGACCGCCTGGTCGCGCGCAAGCCGCTGGTGGTGGCCTCGCTGGTGCTCAGCATGCTGGCGGTGTACCCGGCGTTCTGGCTGATCAATGCCTATCCGAGCGTGCCGCTGGTGCTGTGCGTGTCGGCGCTGCTGACCGCGCTGGTCAATCTCGGCACCACGCCGATGTTCCTGATGATGCTGGAGATGCTGCCCGCCGGCGTGCGCGCCAGCGGCCTGTCGGTGATCTACAGCGTGGGCGTGACCGTGTTCGGCGGCTCGTCGCAATTCATCGTCACGTGGATGCTGGCCCGCACCGGCAACCCGATGTCGCCGGCCCTCTACATGCTGGTCTGCGGCGTGATCACGCTGCTGGCCGTGCTGCGCATCCGCGAGAACCGCATCCACTGAGCCGCGCCCACTGAACCCTGACCATTTTCCGGAGACCGCTCCCATGACCCGCGCACCGACGCTCCAGCCATTCCAGTACCTGCCGCACCTGCTGCCGGCCATCGGCATCGACGCCGAGACCTTTGTTGGCATCCGCCGCCAGATCCACGCGCAGCCCGAGCTGGGCTTCGAGGTGGGGGCGACCAGCAGGCTGGTGGCGACGCTGCTGGCCGATTGGGGCTACGAGGTCCACACCGGCATCGGCAAGAGCGGCGTGGTTGGCCAACTGAAGCGCGGCAGCGGCACGCGCCGCCTCGGCATCCGCGCCGACATGGACGCGCTGCCGATCACCGAAGCGACCGGCTTGCCCTACGCCAGCCGGGTACCCGGAAAAATGCATGCGTGCGGCCACGACGGCCATACCGCGATCCTGCTGGCGGCGGCCAGGGCAATTGCGGACCAGCCTGATTTCGACGGCACGCTCAACCTGATCTTCCAGCCCGATGAAGAGAACCTGTGCGGCGCGCGCGCGATGATCGAGGACGGGCTGTTCGAGCGCTTCCCGTGCGATGCAATCTTCGCGCTGCACAACATGCCGGGCGTGCCGGCGGGTTCGTTCCGCGTGCTGCCAGGGCCGGTGAGCCTGTCGTCGGACGTGGCCGACGTGACCGTGCGCGGCGTGGGCGGCCACGGCGCGATGCCGCACCGCGCGCGCGACCCGATCGCGGCGGCGGCGGCCATCGTCACCGCGCTGCAGACGGTGGTGGCGCGCAACGTCGCGCCGGACGATACCGCGGTGGTGTCGGTCGGCTTTATCCGCGGCGGCGCCACGCACAACGTGATACCGGAAGCCGTGACGCTGGGGCTCAACGTGCGCGCCGCGCGGCCAGAGACGCGCGCGCTGGTCGAACAGCGCATCCGCGAGATCGTCGCGCTGACAGCACAGGCGCATGGTGTTGAAGCGGAAATCGACTACCGCCAGCTGACGCCGCCGATGGTAAACGCCGAAGCCGAAACGCTGCTGGCGCAGCGCGTCTGCACCGAGCTGGTCGGCGCGGACAACGTGGTCACGCAGGCGCCGAAGGGACTCAACGGCAGCGAGGATTTCGCGTGGATGCTCAACGCAGTGCCGGGGTGCTACCTGATCCTTGGCAACGGCGAAGGCGAATTCGGCGGCTGCATGGTGCACAACCCCGGCTACGACTTCAACGACGCGGTGCTGCCACTGGGCGCGGCGGCATGGGTGCGGCTGGTGCAGACCTATCTGGCCGCGGCCTGATCACGCCTCCTGCCGGACGGCGGCCCGTTGCGCGCGCCGCGCGTCCAGTTCGGCATTCATCCGCGCTGCCTCGCCCAGCACGTAGGCCAGCCGCCGCAACGGCCGGCTGCACTGCACATGCAGGTACAGGTAGCTGGCGCCGCCGGCTACCAGCATCACGCCATAGCCCCACAGCAGCATCGGCACCATCTGCTCCGGACGCGGCAAGGCGCGCCACGCGCTGGCCAGCACCACCGCGGCGGGCGCCAGCGCCAGCAGCAGGCCCACGGTACGTGCCGCCCCTTCCCAAAGCCGCAGCTGCAGGGCCACGCGCCGCTGGCGCGCTTCCAGCTGCGCCGGCGGGATGCGCGCCAGCTGCCGCAGCAGCGCGTCTTCGGCTGCGCGCTGGCGGTCCATTTCCCGGGCTTGCCAGCGCAGCGGGTTGCGCAGCCTGGCCAGCACCGAGCGCGTGCGCGCCAGCCCGGCGCCCACATAACAGGCGGCTGCCGTAGCCAGGAATGCCTCGAACGCGCGCAGCGACCACGGTGGCACCGGATGCTTCAGCCACAGCCGCCACACGGCCAGCGCCCCGCCTCCAAGCAGGGTCGCCACCAGCGCGACGATAAAGCCGATCCACAGCAAGCGGGCCAGCCCGCCGGCCGGCGGGCTGGCCGATGGCGGCGTGGGCGCGCTGGGGGCTTCGAGCGCTTCAAGCAGTTCGTAGGTCGGCGGCAGCCTGGAATACATGGTCGGCTCGGGCAACGGGATGGCGCCATTTTCGCCGCTCAGGCACGTGCCGGATAGCCACCTCGGCGGGCGGTGCCGGCAGCGTACCTACTGCTGCGCTGCGTGGCCGTTTCATCACACCACATATCCAATTGCATACGCTGGCGTGCCATCGGCGACCGTCTCATCGGCCTTCCAAGGTCATATTGCATACCGGAAGTATCGAATCAACTGATCGTCCTTCTGTTTATCCCAGGCCGGTCGGGGAATAGGATCGATTCCAATGCGAATCCCACCACCATTGGAGACAAGATCATGGCAAAGATGAGAGCAATCGACGCGGCCATCGCGGTTCTGGAGAAGGAAGGCGTGACCACGGCGTTCGGCGTGCCGGGCGCGGCGATCAACCCGTTCTACTCGGCGATGCGCAAGTCGGGCAACATCAGCCACGTGCTGGCCCGCCACGTCGAAGGCGCCTCGCACATGGCCGAGGGCTACACCCGTGCCGAGCCGGGCAATATCGGCGTCTGCGTCGGCACCTCGGGCCCCGCCGGCACCGACATGATCACCGGCCTGTACTCGGCCTGGGCGGATTCGATCCCCATCCTCTGCATCACCGGCCAGGCGCCGCGCGCCCGCCTGTACAAGGAAGACTTCCAGGCCGTCGACATCGAGTCGATCGCCAAGCCCGTGACCAAGTGGGCCGTGACCGTGCGCGAGCCGGCACTGGTGCCGCAAGTGTTCCAGCAGGCGTTCCACATCATGCGCTCGGGCCGCCCGGGTCCGGTGCTGATCGACCTGCCGTTCGACGTGCAGGTCGCCGAGATCGAATTCGATCCCGAGACCTACCAGCCGCTGCAGCCGTACAAGCCGGCCGCCTCGCGCGCCCAGATCGAGAAGGCCATCGCCATGCTCAACGCCGCCGAGCGCCCGCTGATCGTGTGCGGCGGCGGCGTCATCAACGCTGACGCGTCCGACCTGCTGGTCGAGTTCGCCGAGCTGGTCAACGTGCCGGTGGTGCCGACACTGATGGGCTGGGGCGTGCTGGCCGACGACCACCCGCTGCAAGCCGGCATGGTCGGCCTGCAGACCTCGCACCGCTACGGCAACGCCACGCTGCTGGCCTCCGACTTCGTGATGGGCATCGGCAACCGCTGGGCCAACCGCCACACCGGCAGCGTCGATGTCTACACCAAGGGCCGCAAGTTCGTGCACGTCGATATCGAGCCCACCCAGATCGGCCGCGTGTTCGGCCCGGACCTGGGCATCGTCTCCGACGCCAAGGCCGCGCTGGAGCTGTTCGTCGAAGTCGCCCGCGAAATGAAGATGGCCGGCCGCCTGCCGTGCCGCAAGTCGTGGGTGGCCGACGTGCAGAAGCGCCGCCGCACCATGCAGCGCAAGAGCGACTTCGACAACGTGCCGGTCAAGCCGCAACGCGTGTACCGCGAGATGAACCAGTACTTCCCGCGCGACGTGCGCTACGTCAGCACCATCGGCCTGTCGCAGATCGCCGCGGCGCAGTTCCTGTCGGTCAACGAGCCGCGCCACTGGATCAACTGCGGCCAGGCCGGCCCGCTGGGCTGGACCATCCCGGCGGCGATCGGCGTGAAGACCGCTTCGCCGGATTCGGACGTGGTAGCGATCTCGGGCGACTATGACTTCCAGTTCATGATCGAAGAACTGGCCGTGGCCGCGCAGTTCAAGGTGCCGTACATCCACGTGGTGGTGAACAACTCCTACCTCGGCCTGATCCGCCAGGCGCAGCGCGGCTTCGAGATGGATTACTGCGTGCAGCTGGCCTTCGACAACGTCAACTCGCCCGAGCTGAACGGCTATGGCGTGGACCACGTCAAGGTGGTGGAAGGCCTGGGCTGCAAGGCGATCCGCGTGTTCAAGCCGGAAGACATCGCCCCCGCCTTCGCCGAGGCGCGCGACCTGATGGCCGAGTTCTCGGTGCCGGTGGTGGTCGAGGTGATCCTGGAGCGCGTGACCAATATCGCGATGGGCACCGAGATCGACAACATCAACGAATTCGAGCCGATCGAGGATATCGAGGACGCTGACGAGGCGATCCTGACCGAAGAAGTGGAAACGGCGTAAGACCTTCCCGCCCCCTGCAGGACCAGAACGCCATCCCCGCGCCAGCGGGGATGGCGCACAAAAACCAAGTCACAGGAGATGACAAATGACCAAACTTGCGGCCAACCTCACCATGCTGTTCAACGAAGTGGGCTTTCTCGACCGCTTCGAAGCCGCCGCGCGCGCGGGCTTCCGCGGCGTGGAGTTCCTCTTCCCATATGCATTCCACGCGGACCAGATCGCTGACCGCCTGAACCGCTTCCAGCTGGACCTGGTGCTGCACAACCTGCCGGCCGGCAAGTGGGACGCGGGCGAGCGCGGCATTGCCTGCCACCCGGACCGCGTCGGCGAGTTCCAGGACGGCGTGGGCGAGGCCATCAAGTACGCCAAGGTGCTGGGCGTGCGCCAGCTGAACTGCCTGGTCGGCATCCTGCCGCAGAACGTCAAGCGCGAGCAGGCGCAGGAAACGCTGGTGGAAAACCTGCGCTTCGCCGCCGGCGCGCTTGCCGCCGAGCATATCGACCTGCTGGTCGAGCCGATCAACACCTTCGACATCCCCGGCTTCTTCCTGTCGCGCACTCAGCAGGCGCTGGACCTGATCAACCAGGTCAACGCGCCCAACCTGTACGTGCAGTACGACATCTACCACATGCAGCGGATGGAAGGCGAGATCGCCAACACCATCAAGGCCAACCTGCCGAAGATCAGGCACATCCAGCTGGCCGACAACCCGGGCCGCAACGAGCCGGGCACGGGCGAGCTGAACTACCAGTACCTGTTCAAGTTCCTGGACGAGATCGGCTACACCGGCTGGATCGGGTGCGAGTACAAGCCGAAGACCACCACCGAAGCCGGCCTGGGCTGGCGCGCCGCGCACGGCGTGCAGTAACCGCTACGGTATTCCCGGTGGTAACCCGTTACCACCTACGCGAACCAAGACAGACTTACTCTCAAGCAAGGAGACATCAATATGGCAAACCAACGCAACGTCGGCTTCATCGGCCTGGGCATCATGGGCGCACCGATGGCGGGCCACCTGCGTGCCGCCGGCCACACGCTGTTCGTGCATGACGTCAACCCGGCCCCGCAAGCGCTGGTCGATGCAGGCGTGACCGTCTGCACCAGCGCCGAGGAAGTCGCCAAGCGTGCCGACATCATCGTCATCATGGTGCCGGACACGCCGCACGTCGAAGCCGTGCTGTTTGCCGACAAGGGCGTTGCCGCCGCGCTGAAGGCCGCCGGCAAGGAAGCCAGCTACAGCAAGATCGTGGTCGACATGAGCTCGATCTCGCCGATCGCCACCAAGGACTTCGCCGCGCGTATCAACAAGCTGGGCGCCTCGTACCTGGATGCACCGGTGTCGGGCGGTGAAGTCGGCGCCAAGGCCGCATCGCTGACGATCATGGTCGGCGGCCCGCAAGAGGCCTTCGACCAGGTCAAGCCGCTGTTCGAGCTGATGGGCAAGAACGTCACGCTGGTGGGCGGCAACGGCGACGGCCAGACCACCAAGGTGGCCAACCAGATCATCGTCGCGCTGAACATTCAGGCGGTGTCCGAAGCCCTGCTGTTTGCCTCCAAGGCCGGCGCCGATCCGGCCAAGGTGCGCGAGGCGCTGATGGGCGGCTTCGCTGCCTCGCGCATCCTGGAAGTGCACGGCGACCGCATGGTCAAGCGCACCTTCGATCCGGGCTTCCGCATCGAACTGCACCAGAAGGACCTGAACCTGGCGCTGCAGGGCGCCAAGGCGCTGGGCGTGGCGCTGCCCAACACCGCCACCGCGCAGGAGCTGTTCAACACCTGCTCGGCCAACGGTCTGGGCAAGCAGGATCACTCGGCCCTGTGCCGCGCGATCGAGATCATGTCTAACCACCAGATCGCCAAGTAAGCAGTGCCCCAGTCGTCCCCGCCCCGCGGGGACGACTAGCTTTCGCAGTCAGCCAGTATCCCGTCAGCACCAGGATTCTTCATGCTCGTCACCGAACCCCAAGCCGCCCTGCTGTCGCCCCAGCGCACGGCAGCCCATCCCGGACAGATCCATCCGCGCGCGCTGCTGCGCGACCTGTTCGATACCGCGGTCGCTTCCGTCAGCGCCAGCCACTGCCTGCCGCCGCACCTGCCCGCGCCGCCCAGGGGCCGCACCGTGGTGATCGGCGCCGGCAAGGCCGCCGCCGCGATGGCGCAGGCAGTGGAAGCGAACTGGCAAGGCGAGCTGTCGGGCCTGGTGGTGACGCGCTATGGCCACGGCGCGGAGTGCAAGCGGATCGAGGTGGTCGAAGCCGCCCACCCCGTTCCCGATGAAGCCGGTGCGCGCGCCGCGCAGCGCATGGTGGAACTGGTGCAGGGCCTGGGCGCCGACGACCTGGTGCTGTGCCTGATTTCCGGCGGCGGCTCCGCGCTGCTGGCCGCTCCGGCGCCGGGCCTGACGCTGGCCGACAAGCAGTCCGTGAACAAGGCGCTGCTCAAGAGCGGCGCCAGCATCGGCGAGATGAACTGCGTGCGCAAGCACCTGTCCGCGCTCAAGGGCGGACGCCTGGCGCTGCACTGCGCGCCGGCGCGCGTGGAAACGCTGCTGATTTCCGATATTCCCGGCGATGACCCGACCCTCATCGCCAGCGGCCCGACGCTGCCGGATGCGACCACCTGCGCCGATGCGCTGGCCGTGATCGCCAAGTACGGCATCGACGTGCCCGCCAACGTGCGCGCCCACCTGGAGAGCGGTGCCGGCGAGACGCCCAAGCCGGGCGATGCGCGTTTCGAAGGCCATCGCAATGTGACGCTGGCCACCGCGCAGCAATCGCTGGAGGCCGCCGCTGCGCGTGCGCGCGAACTGGGCTTCGAGGCCCATATCCTGTCCGACTGCATTGAAGGCGAAGCGCGCGAAGTGGCCGAAGTCCATGCCGCCATCGCGCGCCAGGTCGCGCAGCGCGGCCAGCCCTTCAGCAAGCCGTGCGTGCTGCTGTCCGGCGGCGAAACCACCGTGACCGTGCGCGGCAAGGGCCGCGGCGGGCGCAATGCCGAGTTCCTGCTGGCGCTGGCGGTGGCGCTCGACGGCCTGCCGGGCGTGCATGCGATCGCCGGCGATACCGATGGCATCGATGGCTCGGAAGACAACGCCGGCGCGCTGCTGTCGCCCGACACGCTGACCCGCGCCGCAGCGCGTGGGCTTAACGCACGTGCGCATCTCGAAAACAACGACGGCTACGGCTTCTTCGCCGGCTTGGACGACCTGATCGTCACCGGGCCGACCCGTACCAATGTGAACGACTTCCGCGCGATCCTGATCGTCTGACGATCGCCGCCAACGTAGTACCGACTGACTCGCGGCGCCGACGCGCCGCTACCGAGAATGGAAGAGGAGACATCATGAGACGCCAGCGCAAAGCGAAGATCGTGGCCACGCTCGGCCCCGCCAGCACCGACATCGCGTTGATCCGCGCGCTGTTCGATGCGGGCGCGGACGTGTTCCGCCTGAACTTCAGCCACGGCACGCACGAGGACCACCGCGCGCGCTACGACGCGGTGCGCCAGGTCGAGGCCGAGACCGGCCGCCCCATCGCCGTGCTGGCCGACCTGCAAGGCCCCAAGCTGCGCATTGGCACCTTCGCCGCGGGCAAGGTCGCGGTGCGCACCGGCGACGTGTTCGTGCTCGACAGCGATCCCACGCCGGGCGACGGCACCCGCGTCTACCTGCCGCACCCCGAGCTGTTCGAAGCCGCGCAGCCGGGCCAGTCGCTGCTGATCGATGACGGCAAGGTGCGCCTGGCGATCGAGTCGGTGACCACCGGCACCATCACCACGCGCGTGGCCAACAACGGCACGCTGTCCGATCGCAAGGGCGTGAACGTGCCCGACGCGGTGATCCCCATCCCCGCGCTGACGGCGAAGGACCGCAAGGACCTGGACTTCGCGCTGTCGCTGGGTGCTGACTGGATCGGCCTGTCGTTCGTGCAGCGTCCGTCCGATATCGTCGAGGCGCGCGAGATCGTCGGCACCCGTGCCGGCATCCTGTCCAAGATCGAGAAGCCGGCCGCGCTGCAGCAGCTGGAAGAGATCGTGCGCGTGTCCGATTCGGTGATGGTGGCGCGCGGCGACCTCGGCGTGGAACTGCCGCCCGAGCGCGTGCCCGGCGTGCAGAAGCGCATCCTGCGCGTGTGCCGCCAGCTGGGCAAGCCGGTCGTCATCGCCACGCAGATGCTGGAATCGATGATCGACTCGCCGGTGCCGACGCGCGCCGAAGCGTCGGACGTGGCCAGCGCGATCTACGAAGGCGCCGATGCGGTGATGCTGTCGGCCGAGTCGGCCAACGGCCGCTACCCGGTGCAGGCGGTGTCGATGATGAACCGCATCGTCACCGAGGTCGAGCGCGACCCGCTGTACCGCAACCTGCTCGACGCGCAGCACGAGACGCCGCTGAACACGCGCCAGGATGCGATCTGCGCCGCGCTGCGCGAAGTCACGCAGATCATCGGCGCGGCGGCGACGGTGACCTATACGTCGTCGGGCGCCACCGCGCTGCGCGCCGCGCGCGAGCGGCCGTGCGCGCCGATCGTCAGCATCACGCCGAACCTGGAGATCGCGCGCCGGCTGGCGATCGCATGGGGCATCCACTCCACCGTGAGCCCGGACGTGCAGAGCGTCGACGAGATGGTCGATGCCGCGACGCGCGCGGCACTGGCGGAAGGCTACGCCGCGCCTGGCGACCAGATCACCATCGCGGCTGGCATGCCGTTCGGCCAGGGCGGCACGACCAACCTGCTGCGGGTGGCGGAAGTCGGCGCCAGCGCGGTGGCCACGACCTCGTCCACGCGGGAAGCCGCATTGGCCTAGCCCCCGCACCAACGTTCCGTCCCGGAACGTTCAGGCAGTGACCGGACCGGGCGCAAGCCCGGTTTCTTATGTTTGCCGCACACCGCCCGCGTTGCCCGTCTCCAGGGTGATCGGGTGGTGTTTTTTTTGGGACGTGCAACGCTCCGAAGGTGCCCTGCGGCGCCGTTGCTATACTGACTCCCACCTGGCCCAGCGCCGGATTCACACATCACATTTCCGCCCCAGGAGCCCGCAACATGCGTCTCGATGACGAAGCCGAAAGCCAGCACGTAGAAGACCGCCGCGGCGGATTCGGCGGGTTGGGCGGCAAGTCGATCGGCATCGGCACGGTCATCATCGCACTGGCCGCGTCGTATTTCTTCGGCATCGACCCGATGCTGATCATGCAGGGCGCATCGGTGCTGCAAGGCTCGGGGCCGCAGCAGCAGCAACAGCAGGCCAACCGCCCGCCGGCCACCGACCAGATGACGGTCTTCACGCGCAAGGTGCTGGGCAATACCGAGCGCACCTGGCAACACATCTTCGAAACCGAGCTGAACCGGCGCTACGCGCCCCCGACGCTGGTACTGTTCTCCGGCGCCACGCCGACCGCGTGCGGCACCGGCCAGTCTGCGATGGGCCCGTTCTACTGCCCCGGCGACCAGAAGGTCTATATCGACCTGGCGTTCTATGACGAACTGCGCAAGCGCTTCGGCGCCGGTGGCGACTTTGCCCAGGCTTACGTGATCGCGCACGAGATCGGCCATCATGTGCAGAACTTGCTGGGTGTGTCCGAAAAGGTCGACGCCGCCCGCCGCCGCATGGGCGAGGCGCAGTTCAACCAGCTGTCGGTGCGCATGGAACTGCAGGCCGACTGCCTGGCCGGCGTCTGGGCCGCCACCGCACAGCGCGCCAACCAGCAACTGCTGGAACCGGGCGATATCGAGGAAGGCCTGAAGGCCGCCGCCGCGATCGGCGATGACCGGCTGCAGCGCCAGTCGCAGGGCTATGTCGTGCCCGAGGCCTTTACCCACGGCTCCAGCGAGCAGCGCGTGCGCTGGCTGCGCCGCGGCATCGAATCGGGCGACGTCCGCAAGTGCGACACCTTCGCCGCGCGCGAACCATGAGGCCTTAGCCCGGCACGGCACCCGCCCCGCAGGCGTGCGGCAAACAGGAAAGGGGGAGAAAAACGCCTGCCAGGCGAAGAGAGAAGGAGGAGGAGGTCGGCCGGGCAGGCGGGAGAGAAAACGTGCGGCCACCGTGGGTGGCCGCTTCAGGTCGGGTGAGGACCGGAAAGTTCAGGCGTTCGGCTGCGCCGCTCAGACGCGATAGCCGTACAGCGAGCCGTCACCGGTGCGCGAGTTGTCGAGCGCGCGGTCAGCGATATCGCCGCTGAAGGTGTGCGTCCCTTCGCTGAAGGTGTCGAACTTGCCTTGCTTGGAGATCTCGCCGCTGAAGGTATGCGTGCCTTCGGTAAAGGTGTCGAACTTGCCACCCTGGCGCGAGCCTTCCGAGTACACATCGAAGCGGCCAGTGCGGGCGCCATCGGTGTATGTATCGAACTTGCCTTGCTTGGCGCCGTCCGTGTACACGTCATACTTGCCGGCGCGCAGCGCATCGGCATACACATCAAACTTGCCGACCTTGCTGGTGGCGGGGGCAGCCAACGCCGCAGCGGACGCGGCCACTGCCGCGAACACAAGCGCGCCGCCAAGGATACGTCTGGCGATCATTTCGGGACTCCTTCAACTGATTTCGTCTGTCTTATTTTCTGGCCGGGTGAAGCTCCGACCGCCCGGCAATCTACGTTGCGATACGAGCACGGACTGAAGATTAGTCACAGTGCGCGCAAGCAGAAATGCCGCTGCGACGAATGGTGCGTTGCGAGTCGTGAAACGACTCGCTTGCCGATGAATGGTGTCCAGGGAGCGCCGGTCGCACGCACGCGGCGCGGCGTGCGTGTGGCTTGTCCGGCATGTGCTGGCGCTGGCGCGGCGGCCGCTCAGAGTGTGTACTGTCCGCTGGCCTCCGGCTGGAAAGCGATCTCGCTGATCGTCACCTGCTGCTCGCGGCCGTCGGGGAGGCGGTAGCCGACGGTCTGGCCGGCGCGAGCGCCCAGCAACGCCTGGCCGACCGGCGACAGCACCGACAGCCGGCCGGCGTCGAAGTCGGCCGCATCCGGATAGACCAAGGTCCAGTTGCGCGGCGACGCATCGCCCGGCAGGGTGCACACCAGCCGCGAGTTCATGGTGACCACATCGGTCGGGATTTCATCCGGCGCGACGATGGTGGCGCGCGCCAGCAGGCTGTCGAGCATGTCCTCGAGCTGGGCAGAGCCGGCGCGGCTGGCGATGCGCTCAAGGCGCGTGACGTCGAGTTCGGTCAGGTACAGCGACACGGATTGTGCGGATTGCTTCTTGGTGGACTTCACGGCGGATCCTCCGGCAGTCATGGATTGGCGCGGCCCGGCCGCATGACAAGTGGCAGGCGGCAGCGCGGTCAAGTCTTGGCTTTGCGCAGCAGCGCGGATATCAACGGTGCCGGCGACGGTATGTCAGTCGCCGGCAACCATGGAGAGGCTGGCTCGGGCCCGGTTCGGCCCGGGCCCCGTGGTGGGAGACAGTCAGGCTGGGAACCGGGCGGATGCAGGCGGTGCGCTGATCCGGCGGGGGGACATGACGAACGCGGACGCGCCCGGACGGCCGGTCCGCTGCAGGCGGACAGGCACGTCATTCATCGGCGTCAGGCGATCGTTCACGGTCATGCGGAAAGGATTGGTGTGCGGCGGCCATTCAGCCGTAAGGCCTGCGAGGCAAGTCATCACTTACTATGCAAGGCGCCGACCGGGTTCGTGCACTGCTGTGGTGCGGTCACGGTGACAGCCATCGTAGCACAGCGGCGCGCCCGCGTACCTCACCCATTGGCGGCATGCCCGGCATCCTGCGCGGGCGAATGGCATTCACAGGCGGCCCCGGCGGCGGCCTGCTGCAGGTTCTGCAGGATGCCGCACTCGCTGGCGGGCTGGTGGTGATGGTGGTGGCAGGTTTCGCGCAGTGCGCGCAGCTGGCCTTCCAGCGCCTCCAGCGCCACCCGCTGCGCGTGGATCTGCGCGATCTGGCGGTCAAGCAGCGTGTTGATGTCGTCACAGTCCTGCGACGGGTTGCGCTCGAACTCGCGCAGCCGCCGCACGTCCGACAGGCTCATGCCGAGCGAGCGGCAATGGCGCACAAAATTCAGCTGCACCAGGTGGCCGTCGTCATAGCGCCGGTAGCCGTTGGCCTCGCGCCGCGGGGCGTCGAGCAGCCCCTCGCGCTCGTAATAGCGGATGGTCTCGACATCGCAGCCGCTGGTACGGGAAAGTTCGCCGATACGCATGGTAGAAGTCCTGTCTTGGGTGGCCAAATCCCTGTAATCACTCCAGGGTTTTGGCTAGTGTAGGGCAGTCCGAGCAAGCTTGCAGCGGCGTGCCGCAACCGGCGCCGCCGTCTTGGCGCATCCTGTAGAATCCCTCAACACCTACCGATAAGTCGTCCCCCAAGTGCGTTCGCTCCGGCTTCTGCTGCTGGTCATGATGCTGGCCTTCCTGCCCCTTCCGGGCTGGGCGGGTGCGCTCGCGCACGCCGTGGGTACGATGAGCGACGGACTGGTGGCGTCCGCCGCCGCACCGGCTGCAAGCGCTGCCGACGACATGGCCGGCGATGCCGAACAAGCCGCACCGGCAGATGCTGCGCCTGCGCCCGAATCCTCCGAACCGCAACCGCAGCCCGGCGCCGACCTTGCCGAGCAGTTGCTGCCGGCATCTCCTCTGCGCCTCGCAGCGTGGGCGGGCCGCTCCGGCCCGCCGCGCTACGCCGGCGCCCCGCTGCCCGAACCCGACCTGCCGCTGCTGCCCCGCCCGCCGCGGGCCTGAGCGTGCGGCCGCGGTTGTCCGCGTCCGCCGTTTCCCGCGCGCCGTGCCGCGAGTGCGGTGCGCACTTGCGACTTGCCGCATCCCGCCGCAGTTGCTCTACTGTTGCTCCACTTCGATTGCACTCGACTGCATTCCATACACACATGAAACGCGTACTGCTTTTCCTGGCGACCAACATCGCCGTCATGATCGTCCTCAGCATCACCGCCAGCGTGCTCGGCGTGAACCGGTTCCTGACCGCCAACGGCTTGAACCTGGGTACGCTGCTGGCCTTTGCGGCACTGATGGGCTTTGGCGGCGCGTTTATCTCGCTGCTGATGTCCAAGACCATCGCCAAGTGGTCCACCGGCGCGCAGGTCATCACCCACCCGAGCACCAGCACCGAGCTGTGGCTGGTGCAGACGGTGGAAAAGCTGGCGCAGCGCGCCGGCCTGCCCATGCCAGAGGTGGCGATCTACGACGGCGAGCCCAACGCCTTCGCCACCGGCGCGACCAAGAACAGCTCGCTGGTGGCGGTGTCCACCGGCCTGCTGCAATCGATGTCGCACGAGGAAGTGGAGGCGGTGCTGGCACACGAGGTCGCGCACGTGGCCAACGGCGACATGGTCACGCTGACGCTGATCCAGGGCGTGGTCAACACCTTCGTCATCTTCCTGGCGCGCGTGGTCGGCTACTTCGTCGATTCGATGCTGCGCAAGAACGACGAGGAATCGAGCGGCCCCGGCATCGGCTACATGGTGACGGTGATCGTCTGCGAGATCGTGTTCGGCATCCTGGCCAGCATCATCGTGGCGTGGTTCTCGCGACACCGCGAATTCCGCGCCGATGCCGGCGCCGCAGGCCTGATGGGATCGCCCACGCCGATGGTCTCGGCGTTGCGCCGGCTGGGCGGCCTGGAGCCGGACGGATTGCCGCAGAACATGCAGGCCATGGGCATTGCCGGCGGCAAGTCGTGGATGGCGCTGTTCTCCAGCCATCCGCCGATCGAGGAACGCATTGCCGCGCTGCAGTCCGCGCGCTGACCTGAGGCTTGCCCCATAAGCGGGGCTAGTCGAACACCCTGCCGCGCAGCGCCTTGACCTGGCTGCGCTGGCTCTTGCCTTCCAGCCTGCGCTGGCGCGATGCCAGCGTCGGACGCGTGGCACGCCGCACGCGCGGCGGCGTGGCCGCGCTGCGCACCAGCTCATGCAGGCGCCGCACCGCTTCGTCGCGGTTCTGCTCGAGGCTGCGGAATTGCTGCGCCTTGATCACCACCACGCCATCGCGGGTGATGCGGTGATCGTGCAAGGCCAGAAGACGTTCCTTATGGTCAGGTGGCAGCGAGGAAGTCCGAACGTCATAACGCAGATGCACGGCGTTGGACACCTTGTTGATGTTCTGGCCGCCTGCGCCTTGCGCGCGGATCGCAGTGATCTGGAATTCGTGGTGGGGAATGACTAGTTCGTCGACCATGGCTGGATCATAGCAAGCCGGCCCCGCGCGCAGCTGACGCAGCAAGCTCCTTGGGTCATGAAGCTTTTCGCGTCGGGATAAAGTGCGCGTCGCGATATCCGTGCCTGTAATGACGATATCCATTTCCGGATAGTCTCGATCATTTCTTATTTGGCAATGACATATCAATGCCCTTTGCCTTTTATTCCAGATGACACATGATGAGTTCAGCTTTCGCTGAACTCCGCGCCCACGAACCCGATCGCGAATGCTACAGGCTGCGTGCACGGATTCAGGAAACCCCTGGAGTCACTCATGCGCCCCCGCCTTTCCGCACTGCTCGACCGCCTATGGGAGCAGGCAGTGCGTACACCGCAACGCTTCGTGGTGCTGTCCTTTGCCGCTGCTTCCGTGCTGCTGCTGGTCATTTCCGTACACGGCCTGGTAGTGCTGCGCGACCACGAAGTGCAGACCCTGCAGCAAACCCAGCAACTGCAAGTGGCTGGCATCAGCTCGGTGCTGAACGTGGAATCCGAGCGGCTGCGCAGCGTGCGCAATTTCGCCCAGCACCTGATCCGCCTGCAGATGGGCCCGCACGCGGTTGAAGTCGACCCGCCGCTGCAAGCTGCCTACGCGCACCGCAACGATGACCAGTGGCAACTGCCGGCACCTGAAGGCGATGCGGCGCTGCTGGGCGTCGGCCCGCGCCTGCTGGAAGGCATGGACGGCTTTTACCGCCGCGACGAAGACCTGCTCCCCGGCCTGTACGTGGCACGCGGCCTCAGCCAGCTGTTGAGCGCGGAGCCGGTCAACCCACTGGTCACGCGCAAGCTCATGTACGTGTCCACCAACGGCTTCTTTGTTACCTATCCGCCGGTGCCGCCCGCGCGCGCCGCCGCCGTATTGCGACGCGTCAGCAACGCAGGCTTCCTGCGCGAGCACCAGCCACACAACAATCCCGACCGCACCCTGCGCTGGCAGATAGTGCCGGCTGACGATGGCAGCGGCGACATGTACCTGACGCTGAGCCTGCCGGTCTACCTGCACGCGCAGTTCCGCGGCGTGGCAATTTCCGGCATTTCGCAACGCAGCCTGGACGCCTACCTGACCAACACCACGCGCAAGGGCGTGCGCAGCTTCCTGATCGATATCGACGGCCACCTGATCGGCGCCAGCACGCGCAACGTCAATGGTGTCGAAAAGATTGCCTCGGTCGTGCCACCCTCGTCGCGCGCCGCCACGCCCGAGGAGATGTTCAGTCGCGGCGCCGGCACGATACACCTGGCCGACGGCAGCCGCCTGATGTTCCAGCGCATCGGCAACAGCAACCTGATGCTGGTGGACTACTTCTCCGCCACGGACCTGCTGCTGCGCGCCGCCTCGCGCCTGAGCGCGGTGCTGGCGGCCAGCGCGCTGTCGCTGGCGGTGCTGCTGTGGGTCACGCTGCAGGGCTTTCGCAAGCTGTTCTCGCACTACCTCGCCCGCGGCGAAGCGCTGCGCGAACTGGCCGAGACCGACGCGCTGACGGGGCTGGCCAACCGCCGCGTGTTCGAGGCGCGATTTGCCGTCGAGCACAACCGCAGCCTGCGCGAGAAGACGCCGATGTCGATGCTGATGATAGATATCGACCGCTTCAAGCGCATCAACGACAACTGGGGCCACGCCAGCGGCGACCGCGTGCTGAGGAAGCTTGCCGATGTGGCGCGCGCGACCGTGCGGGCCATCGACGTGCCGGCGCGCATTGGCGGCGAGGAATTCGCCGTGCTGCTGCCGCACACCGGCATTGAGGAAGCGGCCCAGGCCGCCGAGCGGCTGCGCGGCATCCTTGGCCAGGCAGTATGCGAGCCGGCCCCCGATGCGGCCCACAAGGGCGAGATTCGATTTACGGTTTCCATCGGCGTATCGGATCTCGGCGCCGACGGCACCGACAACCTCGACACCATGCTGATGGTGGCGGACCGACGTCTCTACGCCGCCAAGAATGCGGGCCGCAACCGGGTAGTCAGCGACGACCGGGTGCCGGAACCGGTGGGCGACAGCGTGCTCGCCCCTGCGCCGACAGCCTGAGCGCAGCGGGAACCACCTGGTTGTTCGTTCTTCTTCGTGGAAATGCGGGAACCCGGATGGGATTGGCGCGCCCGGCTGGGATCGAACCAGCAACCCCTGCCTTCGGAGGGCAGGAAACCAACCCCAACGACATCCAAACCAATCCAATGATGATTCTTATGTCATTGATTTTTAAATATAAAAATGCCAACAAAGCCCAACGCAATCCAGCCTATAATTTCCGTACCCTTTCCGTACGAGAATCATGGCCACATCCATCACCAGCAAAACCGCCCGCGACAAGCTGCCCTCCCGCCGGGAACCCTATTTTGCTCGGGTTCAATCCGGTCTCTACGTCGGGTTCCGTAAGCTCGCCGAGGGCGATGGGACCTGGATTGCTCGCAGACGCAACGAGGCTGGCAAACAGGAGTACAAGGCGCTCGGTACCCTCCCGAACTTCGATGATGCGGTGAAAGCTACGCTCGAATGGTCGAAGGCTGCAGACGCCGGGGTGTCCACCAAGACCACGACCGTCAAGGATGCCTGCGAGCACTATGTCAAGCATCTGGGGCTGCATAAAGGCGCGCCCAGCAAATCGGACGCCGAAGGCCGTTTCAAACGGCTGGTCTACAACGACAAAATCGGCCGCATCGATCTTTCAAAGCTGCGCACTTCACACGTGAAGGAATGGCTCGCCGAGCAAATCACCGAAATCGAGGAGTCCGCCGAGGACGAAGACGACCTCCGGCGTGCCAAGGACTCGGCGAATCGCAACCTCGCGTCGTTGAAAGCAGCCCTGAATCTTGCACTACATGATCGCTTGGTTGCGACCGACGCGGGATGGAAAACGGTCTCGAAGTTCAAAGATGTCGGGCGTCGTAGGCAGTCGTTCCTCCCGACAGAGCAGCGAAGCGCATTGATCGAGGCGTGCGCCGAAGACATCCGGCAACTGGTCAAAGCCATGCTGTTCACCGCAGCTCGTCCAGGCGAACTCGCACGCGCCTGCGTCAAACATTTCGATCGTCAGCAAGGCACGCTTGTCCTTGATGGGAAGACCGGGCATCGCGTCGTTTCGCTGTCGACGACAGCAATTCGCTTCTTCGAGGAGCAGACCAAGGGCAAGATCGTCAACGCACCCGTTTTCTCGACTGAGTACGGGCAGCCTTGGAACAAGGACTCGTGGAAGAAGCCGTTCAAGGACGCGGTCAAAGCAGCTCAGCTTCCTGATTCGGTCGTAATGTACTCGCTTCGCCACACGGCGATCAGCGAAATGATCGCGAGCGGCATCGACAGCTTCGAAGTGGCCCGGATGGCCGGGACGTCGACCGATATGATCGACAAACATTACGGACATCTGCGGCACGACCGGATGCGGGCTAAGCTCGATACGATCGCCATCATCTAGAACAGAAGAGCCGGAACTTGGACGGCAGAGCGTGCCGGCGCTGGACTGATTTCTCCACGACACGAAGGTCTCGCCCGGTTCATCTAACCTTCTAGCGCCCCTCGGGGAATTTCCAGCACATCTATGCCATTTGACGACGGTCCAAATGCGCCAGACGGTCCAAAGAGCCAGTTTCGCATGGTTGGAAGCATGGGAATGCCGCGATTCCGACCTCGCCATAGCGTGGCAAACCGCGCTACGCGCACAACCAGGCAATTGAAGTAGCCGGTCTGCATCATGTGACGCTGCGCAGACCACACAGATCACAATCTGTGCGCGTGAAGCCCGCTTCAGCTGATTGGCGAGCTTGACACTCAAGTCGCCACGCGCGTGATTGTGGCCGGCTTCGGCGAGACGCACGCAACCAGCGGAAGCCCGTTTCGTGGTGCTGCAGAACAGCTGACGCGAATGCCGTGTTGCGCTTGCCGCCTATTGGCAACGCGACTCGCACTGTCCTATGCATCACGCCTGATGAAACGCTCCGCTCCATGCATTCGGAGCAAATTGAAAGGCACCGCACTACGCGGCGTGCCGATTCGCAATGCCGAACGGAATGTGGACCATCGGGATGTTGCCGGCCTCCGAGCGCAGGTGGCCAATCTGGTCGTCGAAGTAAATGTGCGGCCGCAGCACGTCCAAGATGCGCGCCTTCTCCATGCCGCCGAGCAGGAAAGCTTGGTCGGGCGTCACGCCCCAGCTCTTCAGCGTGGTCACCATCCTCTCATGGGCCGGTGCATTGCGGGCCGTAACGATCGCCATGCGGACCATTTTCCTGTATGTGGGATTTTGTGCCAACCGCTCCTCCTCCAGTTGTCGCAGGGCGTCCAATTGCCGGAACAAGTTGGCCAGCAGGCCGGGCTGGTGGGGAATCTCGCGGCGGCTCAGTTCATGCGCCTGGAACTCCCCTACATCGTTGTTCCGCTTGAACACAGACTCTGATTCATCGTCGGCTATGACCCCGTCGAAGTCGAACGCCACGCGCAGCTCACTGTCGAATTCGTCGTCGAACACCATGGACGGCAGCACCAGCCCGGCCGGGTAGTTCGCGTCGATGGCGTCGCGCACGTCGGCCTCGTTGGCCGTCAGGAACAGCGAGGCATTGAATGCCGGGATATAAGGATGCGGTGAGCCGCCCGCCATGAACGCTGCTCGCGAGATGTCGAGACCATAGTGCTCAACGGATCGGAAGATCCTCAGCCCGGTTTCCGGCGAGTTGCGCGACAGCAGCACCACCTCTACCGGCTGCTGTTCCGGGAAGGCCTTGTTGATGCCCAGCAGCCGCTTGATGAACGGAAACGCAACGCCCTTGCCAAATGGGGTGTCAAGTTTGTGTTCCTGGTGCAGCCGGTAGGCCTCCACGCCCTCCCGTCGATATATCTCGTCGGACTCGCTCAGGTCAAACAGCGCGCTGGATGCCACGCCGATGACCAGCTTGTTTTCAATCGGATACGCCATGCCACTCTTCAGTTTATTCTGACTTCCACGATGCGGCCCGATGTCACCATGACGATCAGCCCGCACAACGCCCCGGTCATCGCCAGGTAATGGCCCACCTGTGCGCGATAGTGGTCAATCGTCTCGGGAGCCGGATTGACATCGCTCTTCCAGTCGATCACCACCTGCGGCTTGCCATCGGGGGCAAAGCTGACCGCATCAGCGATGCCCGACAGCACCGATTCCCCAGCTTCGGTGACTGTCGCCGACAATAGCGCGTACTCGGGCACCAGCACCGGCCGGATCGCGGCAATCTCGGGCAAAGCCAACGTGCGGCCCACGCAACCGGCAATCTCGGCCGCCGACACCCCGCGAGCCGGATCGTCGTGGGAAACCAATCCAAGCATGTCGATCAGAACGTCTGCACGCGCCCGCAGGGCATCCGGATCGTCGACGACCTCTCCATTCAGCACCTCTTCGAGCAGCTTGTGGATCAGCAGACCGCGCTCGCGGCCGCCTTGCACCCTCGGCGAACTTGCCACGGCAGCCCCATCGTCGAGGTTCGTCGTCACTGCGGCGGGTTCGGCAGGCGCCAGCAGCGGGCTACCGACCCCTTCGTCACGGCTCGGTGCCAGCCAAGTTAGCTTGTGATGTGCCTGCACGATGCGCGTGGCCTCTTCCTCGAACTGCGCTCGGGTCTGCTGATTACCCGCCTCGACCGGCGCAATGCCGGGTGCCTCGGGCAGTTCCGCGACATCGAGGGCTGGCAGTTGGCGCAGAGGGAAACGCGGCAGGGCCATCCACATATTGTCGCGCACGTCTGCGGCCAAGCGCGGCAGCACCAGCAGGTCCCGCGCCCGAGTGGCCGCCACATACCAGAGCCGGATCCGCTCGCGCCCCACTTCCTCCTGCTCGGCCCGGCGTGCCTTGTCCAGGCCCATCGGCGACAGGCCAAACACCGGACAGTAAATGCAGCCGTTCTGACGATCCACCAGCGTGCTCTCCGCGGCACGGGTCTGTGTCATCGTATTGATCGGCACCACGATCGGCCATTCCAGGCCCTTGGCGGCATGCATCGTGTAGAGCGCCACGGCCTCTTCCTGCGCGTCCGGACGTCCTTCCGGCGCGCGCGATTCGTCGTCCCATGCCTCTGTCATGGCAATCGCCAGCGCCCGCAGGCCGCGCACGGCATAGGCGCTTGCCATGTTCAGGTAGAGATCTACATTGGCCAGTGCCCGTTCGGCCTGTCCGCGATGACGCTGCGTCAGCAACGGGCGCACGCGCATGACGTCCACTGCCTGGGCGAGCAAGTCATGCGGCGTGGTGATATTGGCCCGGCGGCGCAGCGACTGCAGCTTTTGGAGGATATCGCGCGCGTGCGGGTCGACGATGTGCTGCGCGTCGGTGCCAAGGCTGAGGCGGGGGATCGTTTCGGGCGCATCATCCGGCCGTGGCAGCGCTGCGACAATATCGAGCAGCGTCTCCTCGCTCAGCCCCACCAGCGGCCCTCTGAGCAGCGCCCCGAGCGCCAGCGTATCGGCGGGATCGGCCAGTACCCGGGTCAATGCGATCAGGTCCTGGATCTCCTGCCGGCGATAAAGGCCCTTCCCCGCTTGGGTGGCCACCGGCACGCCGCGGCGCTCCAGCGCCTCCTCGTAGCGCCACAGCTCGCTGCCCATGGGCGCGAGCAGGGCGATATCGCCTGGGCGGCACGCGCGCGATGCCCCACTCTTGCGATCCACGAGCCTATGGCTGCCGATCAGGCGCGAGCACAGGTCCGCCACGGCTTCCGCTTCCGCGTCACGCAACTGCTCCGATCCAGCCCCGGCCGCCACCACGTCCAGCGCCACTACGCACGGCGCATCGTCTGCGCCCACGTGAAATGGATCGAGCGCGGTGAAACCGGGTTGCCCGATCTCCGTCGACAGCAGAGCCGCAAAACGCTCGTTCACGTAGTGCAGGATCGGAGCCTGAGAGCGGAAGTTGGTAGAGATTGTCAGGATGCTGCTGGCGTCCTGCGCGGCAAATGCATCCCGCGCCCGCACATAGGCGGCCACATCCGCACCCCGGAAGCGGTAGATGGCCTGCTTCGGGTCTCCAACGAGGAACAGCGCCCCCTCGCGGATCCGGTAGTGACTCCAGTCCGACAGGTCCGAGCCGGCAGGAGGATCGCCACATAACCTCCAGAAGATTTCCGACTGGAGCGGATCCGTATCCTGGAACTCGTCGACAAGCACGTGTGCGTAGCGCGCGGCGAGCGACTGCCGGACCGGCTCGTGGTCGCGCAGCAGGTCTCGCGCGGCGTGGATCAGGTCGTCGAAGTCGAGCAGGCCGGCGTCCCGCTTGTAGGCGCGAAAGCGCTCGGCCACGGGCCCGAGCAGCGCCACTATCTCGGCCAGCACATGAGAGGCCATCTGCTGCGAGAAGTCGTCCCAGGTCACGCAGCAAGCCGTGTAGTACACCGTTGCCTGGTCGCAGAGTCGGTCGGCGTCGGACTTCGACAGACCCGCCAGCTTCGCCGCCGCTTGCCACTTGCCCTTCTTGCGATACGCGGCAAAGCCGCCAGAGGATGTCAGCAACGCATCATCGGCACGCGTGAAGAGCAATGCCGCCAGCACAGCCGGGCCATCCCGGTCGAGCAGCGGCGCCAGCGCCGTGGCCATGCCCTCGAAGCATGCTGAGACGTCGACAGTCTCGGCCTCGGCCGCGTCGCCACACTCGCGCAGGAACGCCGCAAGCGACGCGCTAGCCTGGAGAAACAGCGCGCCCGACGCGGCCAGCGGCTTTGGCCTTCTGGCTGTGGCGTGCCGGTTGTGCCGAAGCAGCCCCAGCACCTTGTGCACGAGCGCAATAGTCTGATCGGGATCGCGCAGCGCCAGTTCGGCCAGCAGATTATCGTCTGCCGCCAGCGCGTCGCGTAGCCAGCCGTCCGCGATCTCCTGGAAGGCCAGATCACCCTGGTCACGATCCATCAGCGTGGCACCGGGGTCGATATTGGCCTCCACCGGATAGGGCTTGATCAGGCGCTGGCAGAAGCCGTGGATCGTCGAGCAGGTCATCTCATCGATGACAGGGTTGGCGGCAGCCAGGTTGGCCTGCCGCGCCGCATCGAGCCCGTTCGGCAGCGCCGCAACCATTTCCGCAGGTGGCTGCGCCGGATTGGCCAACAGCGCGGCCACGAACTCGCGCACGCGGATCAGCAGCTCGCTCGCGGCCAGTTCGGTGAACGTCACGGCGGCAATCCGCTTGGGCGCGACGCCATTGGCCAGCAGCATCACAATGCGGCCAGCCATCACGGCAGTCTTGCCCGATCCCGCGCCGGCCTCCACCAGCAGCGAGCGGTCGTGCGCGGCGATCGCCACGCGGCGGGCTTCATTGTCAGCAAGGGTCATGGTCATGGTGTTTGTCATGCAGCGTCCCAGACCTGGACAGCAGCGCCCAGACGTACAGTGGTGGCCTCGATCTTTCGGCGCAGGTAAGTAGCGGAGGCATTGGCCGGCAGCGCAAAGCGAAGTTCGTCGTAGCTGCCGCCGGCGTCCGTGCCGGCCAGCAACGCCCCCTCCAGCAGGCTATGCTGCGCGATGCGCAGGTAGCCGACCAGATCGGCGAGCGTCTGCTCGGGATCTGTCAGTGGCAAATCCACGCCCGCGCGCGGAAACAGCAGCGAGGCGTAGACCTCGACGTCGTTGCCCAGCAGCGCCTTGACCGCGAACGCGTACAGGCAGCGCTGCAACTCCCTGCCGCCGCGCAGCCGCGCGTCGTCCTCCACGGCGCGGCCCGTCTTGTAATCGGTCACGGCCGCCCGTCGGCCATCGCGCGCGATGTCGATGCGGTCGATATATCCCTTGATGCGGAACCCAGTGCCGGGGATCTCGACGGGCGCCGTGGCATGCCAGGGCACTGCGCGGCTGCCGGGCTTCGGCTCCGCCCCGCCGAACGGCACTTCGCCGTAGGCGCGGGCATCGGCCAGCCGCGCGTCCCGGTGCCGCAGGGCCAGCGATGCCAGCGTGCGCGCCTCGTCGAGCGTGCGGCGCCAGATCACCGCCGGCGGAACAGGCGCTTCCACTTCCCACTGCACTGCCGCCTCCCGAACGGCCGTCGCCACGGCTGCATCAATAGCGGCCGGACTGGCCGCAGCCAGACTCCCTCCGGCTTCCAGCGCGTGTACAGCCCTCTCCAGCACCAGGTGGACCAGGTTTCCGAAGCTCAGGGCGTCGAGCACGATCGGCTCGCTGCCGCTTTGCGGCGCCCGCCAGCCGAACGCGTACTGCCAGACAAAACTGAGCGGGTTGCGCAGCAGCCGGCTCAGCGAGCTGGCCGATTGTGTGCGTGCCAGCGTGGCGGCGACTACCGGATGGTTGGCACGGACCAAGCCGTCGTGCGGTGTAAGCGCCGGCGTGTGCCAGTCGAGCCAGGCCTGCACGGCCGACTGCGCCTGGGGCAACCCGGCAAACTCCGCCGGCCGGGACAGCAGGCGGTCCGTTTCGCTGAATGCGTGCGCCGCCACGCCATTGCGCCGCAGATAATTCTCCTCTGGCAGGCCATGCAGCAGCGGGCTGCGCCCGAGAAGCCGGCCTTCCGCGTCGCGCCGGGCACGCGACAGCACCACTTCGCCCTGCGTGGTGGCAAGAATGATCGCGAAATCGCGACGATCGATGGCGCCAGCGGGCGTGGGATCGAGCTCCGCCGACGGCACGATATGGTCGGAAAGCAGGCGATCCTCGCTCACGCCGCGCGGCCAGCGCGAGGAATTCAGGCCAAGAAGCCGCACGAAACGACGCGGCGCGGCCGACAGCGACGCGGCGGGCATCCATGCCACGCTGGCACAGGCTTCGAGCCCGTCGTTCTGCTTAAGCGTGCCCAGTGTCACATCGATGGCTGCCGGCGGCCCGGCGAGCAATGCCCTCCGCCAGATGGCCAGCGCCCGGCTCTCAAGTAAGGCCTCGCCGGCCTCGTGCGCTGCCTGCACGCCCTGCCCAAGCAGGGACAGCACTTTGGCCAGCGCCGGCCCGTGGTCCTGTTCATCCGGCCAATCCTGCGCCGCCTGCCGGGCCAGCCATCGGCTCCATGCCGCACCAGAAGTCATCGGCGCGTCCGCCGGCAGCATGCGCGTCCAGCCCGACGGCAATCCGCCGAGTAGCCCCTTGCCCCCCGCGCACAGGCGGGCAAGCCGCCGAATGCGCACCTGCGACAGGCCACGTACCAGGATGTCGGCAAGCGCGGCCGCGGTCTGTCCCTCGCGGCTGGCCAGCACCGATACGCCGTGCACGAAGTGGATGTCGAGATTGGCGTCGGCCCGGAGCGACAGAAAATAGTCGTCATAGTCGGCCGGCGACACCGCGGAGATGGCGATGTCTTCGGGCCGCGCGCGTCCGCTGGCCAGCAGCTCTCGTACCCAGCGCATGGCCTCGATGGCCTCATGCTGCGCCGTTGCCGCATTGAACACGCTCACTGCTGGTGCCATGGCCGGCGCAGTCACTACCTGGGAGGCAGGCAGCACCAGCCATTCGGGCACCTGGCGGGGACCGGCCTGCCAGTGCAAGTCGAGCCTCGCGGTCAGTGCCATCAGCAGCGGGCGCCAGCATGGTGCCACGTCGGCCATGCCCACACATTCGATCGCGCCGAACAGCCGCGGCGCCAGTTCAATGCGCTGCATCGCCGCCCGTACCAGGTCGGGCGGGCACAGCATGGCCTTCGGGAGCCTGGCCACGACTGCCGCTTCGAGGCACGCCAGCGACGTCAGCCGCGGATGGTCCGCCGCGCGTGCCTGCAAGTCGATGCCGGCCCGCCAGGCCTTCCGCAATGTGTCGGCAACCGCGCCGGCCATGCCCGGCAGCAGCCTGATCTTGTCGAGTTCGCCCAGTTCGATATCGGGCAGTACGGCCTGCAGAACCGCCAGCAGCGTGTCGTCGTCGAGCGGCTGGATGAACCCGCCTGCCAGCCGTGCCGCCACTTGGTCCATGGCGAGGACCTGCACGCCCTGCCGCCCGTGGCGCGCGGCGTCCAAGCGCAGCGTCTGCGCGGCGAATCGCCCCTGCGTGATGATGGTCTGTCGATGGCCTACTGTCATTGCCTATTTACTCCTGATCGGCACTGCCCAACATTATCGCTAACAACGGCGGCAAGGCCGACATGCTGAACGGCTCCACCCAAAGTGCCATCCCCCCGGACGAGGGATTCCCCCAAGCTTCTTCGCTATGGGGTCTTCGCGATGATCGACATTGAATCGCACCATCTGAGCATGCAATGCGCAGATCGCCGGCAACAATGCGCTCATGTCGTACTCATCAGGAGGACCACGCATGTACGCGATGTCGCATCTCGCCACCGCCTCGGGCAATCACCAGACCACAATCATCCAGCCACGCCGTCAGCAGGTGCTGCTGCGTTACTGGGGGTTTTCCGAGCAAGAGGCCGCTGGGCTGCTGCCTGATCTGCCTGATTTCGGCGGGCGGCTGAAATGGTCGATCGATGCGAAGGCCGCGTCACGACCGGACGTCGTCATTCATCTGGTCGACGCCACGCGCCTGAGCGGCGACTTCGGCGGCGCACGCTGGAATGCAATGGGCCCCGTGGAGGCCATGCAGAAGGCATTCCGCCGCGGCGCCAGCGAGGTAGCGCTGGTCTTGGGCTCGACGCATCATCTGCCCAATCGTCGGCAAGGTTGCTGGATTCTGTCTGGTGCCCGCAGCCTGGTGACCTCCCTCGAGATCCTCGCACGCACGATGATGGAACCCTTGCTGGTTGCGCCGGGGGAACGGCCCTGGAGCATCCATGCATTGGCCGCTACGAACTCCTTGTGCGTGTTGTCGAAGGAAACGGGCCTGGATTGCGACACGCTGGCGCACCGCGTATTGGATGCCGTCCGCACGGCCCTGAACTTCAGCTGTGTTAGCCCCGCCCGCGTGGTGGTTGCAGCAGCAGCTCATGTCATGGACGACGTGGTCTCGCTCAATCCACTCATGCGTGAACGCATGCGGATGTTCCGGCGCCTGCCGTCCGCGCTCGACTTGTCGGCGGAAGTCCTCGTGGCCTACCCATGGCCGACGGAGCTGGCGGACCTCGCTGGCGCTTGACTTAGCTCAGGCCACATCCACCGCGTTCGCTTCGTAGCGACCGATGGCCTGCCGCAGGCCTTCCGCGATCTCGTCTCGCAACGTGGCCGGCGACAATACTTCGACTCGCGCGCTGCGCTCCATCAGCAGGTTGCGCAGCGCGATGGACAGCGTGACCGTGGCCTTGAGCCGGAAGCCGCCAGGCTCGTCGATGATTTTCTGATCGGACGCCAGCCATTGCTCCCGGAACAGGTGACGATACCCGTCCTCCTCACGTACGCGAAGCTCGAGTTGGATCTGCCCTTCAGGCATAAACGAGAACGACTGGTCGTCTCGGACGTATGCGTCTAGGTCGAAATCGGGATCGGGCACGCCGGGCGTGTCCGTGCAGGCCGCCGAGGCAAAACGGTCAAGCCGCAACTGGTAGATCTTGAAGGAGCCATCACGGCGCTGGCGACTGGCAACCAGATAAAGGACGGGACCACGCTCCACCAGACCGAGCGGCACCACCTGATAGGAGTCTGGCGCGTCGGTATCGAGCCGCGAGTTCTGGTAGGCCACGTCGAGCACCCGCGACGTGTAGAGCGCCTTGCGAATGGCATTCAGGATGTCACTACGGATTGGTGGGGACACCAACGGGTAGCCGGCATGAACTCGCACGGTCTTGTTAGCCCATGCACGCGCATCGCCCAGCGAAGGGTCGGTGGGGCTTTCGCTCAGCACCCGCTCGGCGCCAGCAAAGTAAGCTTCCAACCCCTGGATGACATGGCCAGGCAGATGGTTAGGGGCGTGGCGTCGCAACGTAAGCAACGCGATGGCCAACTCCAGCGGTGGACGACGCGCCAGCTCCGATGGCGCCTGCTTTCCAGTCCGCCACCAGACCCTGTCGCGAGAGGTACCCTGCTTGCCGACCAGGCCCTCGATCTCCAGGTTCTCGAGCGCTCGCTGGATCGTATGACGGCTGGGTGGGTTCAGAGGAAAACGGGCGCGAACGGCCGCAATAATCTGTCCGGAGGCAACCGGCTCTCCGGGCGCCGTCGGCATGCAGGCCAGGATATCTGATTCCAGACGTGGCCAGTTCTTCGAAGTCGACATACTGATTCGCCAATGGCTTGACGCGTAATTGAGACCCAATCGTAACGGAAAGGAATGATGCGAGAAACACCGTGCAGGCCCCTACTCATGAGGGATGCAGTGCATGGACCCACCGTCGATAAGCGTGATAGAAACCTCGAAATGGGCCAAGCCACTTCAAATCGATCCCGTATCTGGATAAGGCGCAGCCGTCTGGCGAGAATGCGCCCACCATGCCTGACCGTGACGCGTCCGGCGTCTTCGAACACATCTTCATGACCACACCTTCCTCCTCTGCGCTTGAGGTCGCAAGCGTATCGCTATTGCAATTGTTTGCTGGCCCGCCCATGGACGGCAGCCCGCGCGGTCGGTTGCGCCTGCCCGAGTACCAGCGACCGTACCGCTGGACCAGCGAACAGGTGGCCCAACTCGCCGCCGATCTGAGCCACCATCATGAGCAGCCACGCGGCCACGACTACTACCTTGGCAGCTTGATCTTGCACCAAGGAGGCGACGGCTGGCTCAACATCATCGATGGACAGCAGCGGCTAACGAGCATCGGCATTCTGTGTGTGCTCGCAGGCGAAACAACTTTGCCAGATCTCTGCTACCGTGCGCCGGAAAGCATGCGCCGCATCCGGGACAACCTTGCCGTGCTGCGGCGGGCAAGCCTGCGGCCGCTACTGGATCTGGCCAGCATCAACGTCACGCTGGTAATCACGCGCAGCGAAGATGACGCTTATCGCTTCTTCGAAACGCAGAACAGCGGCGGCGTGCGATTGTCGGGCATCGACATCGCCAAGGCCCATCACCTACGCGCGGTGGATGAGACGCTGCAGAACCGCTACGCCCGCCAGTGGGAAGGACTCGGTGACCTCGAGCCGGTGGTGGAATGCGTGATGCGCGCGCGCCATTGGCAAAGCCTGTACTGGCGGGAGCTGGCCAGCAAGCAACGACGGCCCCGCGACTGGCGAGACCAGGTGGTGCAGGAACTGGCCACCGCCACAGGAGACGACGGCACAGACCGTGCCTACCAGCTGGCCCTGCACGACCGCGTGGAGCAAGACTGGCAACCGGCACCCATGCCGTGGCACTACGACATGCGTCAGCCATTGCAGGCCGGCGCGAACAGTATTCGCTATCTCGAGCAGTTCCAAACCTTGCTGCACCGGTACTGCCCCGACAGCGATGGCAAGAACCTCCATGACAGGTGGTCCGGGCTTTACGTGAAACTGGTCGCCCAATCCAAAGCGTCGTCCTTTCTGCGCAAGCTGTTCGATACGGCGCTGGTGCTCTACGTCGGCCGCTTTGGTGATAGCAGGGTCGAGGAAGCAGGTCTATGGCTGTTCCGCGCCGTATATTCCCTGCGGCTGAGCAACGAAAAGGCTGTGCGCGAGCGCTCGGTACAACGGTTCGCTCACCTCCATCCGCTGCTGGACTGGCTCGCTTACAGCTACACGCACTCGCAAGTGATTGCCCGCCTGCGCGCATTCGAGTATGCGATACGCCCCGAAAACCTCGAAAGCGACAACGGCACGAAACGCCGCCACGTGCAAGCGGTATGCAGTGCCCTGAACTTCGAACTGCCCCACGAGAAGCCATCAGCGGAGATGATCGTCGAACACTTCGACAACGCCCTGCGCCGCGCCATCGAACAACGCTTTGCCCAACTGGAGTGCCATCCATGAACCGCGTCATTTCCCAGACCGAAACCATCGAAGCGCTGTGCACGGGAAAGATTGCGCTCAACATCCCGAGCTACCAGCGCCCATACGTCTGGCCCGCTGAGGACGTGGTCAAACTGCTGGACGACGTTGCCACGGCATGTGCGGACGAACAGCCGCGCTACTACATCGGCACGCTGATCAGTGCGCGTAGCCGTATCGCCGTCGATGACGCGGCATGCAGCCACGAACTCATCGATGGCCAGCAGCGCATCACCACGCTCACCTTGCTCGCGCTGGCCATCCGCGAACACCTGCCCGACCATGATCTGGCCCGGATGACGCGATTGGGCGTGCAGCCCAGGCTAACCTTCATGATCCGCGAGCACGCGCAAGCGTTCCTGGCACGAGAGGCCGAGCTGGCGACCGATATTCGGCTTGACGATGTGGCGCTAAAGTCACCATATTTGCTTCATCTGCAACAAGGACTCAAGGCCGCGCGGCAGCGGCTCCTACAGTTGACCAGCGCGGAAGTTGGTCTGGAAGGGCTTGCCGACTACCTGTACAGGAAGGTCGTATGGGTCAACAACATCGTGCCTTCTGCGATGAACCTGAACCGGTTGTTCGCCCGAATCAATACTGGAGGACTCCAGCTCGAGCAAAGCGACATCCTCAAGGCTCAACTGCTACGTGAGATCCGTCACGACAAGCAGCGCTACGACGCCATCTGGCAAGCCTGCGAGGACTTGAACAACTACTTCGAGCGCAACGTGCGCCAACTCTTCCCGCTGGCGGACTGGCAGAGCCTGGGCTATGACGACCTGTCGCAATTCGACGCCGAACGCTTTCGACAGGTGGGATATGACAACGCGGAAACCGATGGCCTGACACTCGCCCAATTGGCGGCGGATTTCGGCCAAGGCGTGGCGGCCTGTCAGGCGCCTCCGTCCGCAGTCGGCAATCATCGCTCTGACAGAGACAAGACCGACGAAGGCGAGGACGGCGAAGACAGTGGAGACGTCGACGCAGGACACTGCCGTTCCATCATCGGCTTTCCACTACTACTGATGCACACCTATCGCATCTTCCGCGCCGAGCGGAACGAACCCGATATCACCTGCCGACTCCATTCGGCTCGATTTGGCGAATGTTTCCACGACTTCGTCCAGACCGTGACCGAGGCCGATGCCATCGCCTTCATCGAATGCCTGTGGCGGGTGCGCTACCAGTTCGATCGCTGGGTCGCAAAATGGGTGCGACGCGAGAGCAACGACGCCGAGCACCTTTTCCTGGGCAGCGTGACGGCAACCATGAGCAAGGGCAGGAAACGACTGAACCGTTGGTTTCCCGAATTGACACCGGATCTGGTGCAACTTCAGGCGGTGCGCCATTTCACGGGCGAGCGTACCGCACAGTACTGGCTCAGCCCGTTCCTGGCCACGATGATGAATCGGATGCAGGATATTGACGGTCGGCCATTGAATGCACAGGGGGCAATGGCGACTGCCCTGCAAGATCTGGAGCGGATCGACAACGTGCTCTCGATGGCGCAGGACACACAGAAGGAAGCCAGCTTCGAGCTGCTGTGCGGGCGCTCCCCTGCGTGCAATGACTTTGGCAGAACCGATGCCCATCTGCGCGAGCCCTTTGGCACCGGCTTCGAGCACTACTGGTTCCAGAAACTTGAATACGTATTGTGGAAGCGCCGTGCCGAGTTTCCTGAGCTCACACAGGATCGTTGGCGCGCATTCCGCATCAGCTCGAAGAACTCGGTGGAGCACGTCCATCCACAGCAGCACGAGCATCGTCACGAGCAGCTCGAACCCCGTGTCCTGGACAGTTTCGGCAACCTTGCTCTGTTAAGCCCGGGCGAAAACTCTTCATACAGCAACCAGAATCCGGGAAAGAAGCTCATCGACTTCGACGCCAAAGCTGTTTATGACTCCCTGAAGCTGGCGCACGTTTTCGCGTGGATGAAACGGGAGGGTTGGAACGCAACATCCATCCGGAATCATCTGGATCGCATGCTGCAACTACTGCGCCAGCATTATGAGCGGGCGTAACGCCAGGGATGTGCGGGACATTGGGGCCGACGCGGTAGCAAGGCAGCCAAGCGAGATCAATCCTGCCAGACATCTGCGCACCAAATGCGCAGATGTCCACGCAGAATTCTTCAAGCCGTGATCGACGCCAAGTTAGTCCAGCACTGTGCAAGTCATCTCATTGCCGAAGTTAAGACACGTCGCCTCCCGGCTTGAGGGAAATTGACCCATTCTCGCAAAAGCAGCCATGCCCCAGCTCATCGAACATATCGACGCTATCGCGCGACGCAAGCAGCGCGACGTTCTCTATCTCTCCTTCTTCGATGCGGGAGGCGAGTGGCGAGTGCCGGGCAACTGGCAACAAAACGCCACGCGCGAACAGGTAATCGCATGGTTGGCCACCAATGGCTATGGCTGGGAACCGTGTGGCGAGATTGCCAGGGAGTCGGCCATGACGAGCTATGGTGGCTCGATTTATGTTGATACGGCGTTTGACGAGGCCGATCCGTTGTATCAGGCGCTGGCCGCATTCCTCGAGCATCCCGATGGCACCCCACGCCTCCCCGGCATGAAGTTCTGGGCGGTTTCGCTAGACGTAGCGATGCAGAACGCGCATCACGATGCGCCAGGTTTTTGGGATCAATGGGCTGAGAAATTCTGATGCCGTTTTGAGGAGAAGGTTCACGATGAGCCAATGCAGATACTGCAGTTCCAGCAGCTACGGTGGCGGGTGTGCCTACAGCCCCCACAAGCGGCATGAGCACACGGGCGATGATAGGAAATGTGAGTTTTGCGGATCGAGAAGCCACGGCCTGGGTTGTCCCTACAGCCCCACAAGGGCACACAGACATGGCAGCGGCGACAAGAAATGCCGCTGGTGTGGCTCTACGTCCAACGGAGCGGGATGCGCCTACAGTCCAAACCGGACACACGAGAAGTGACAGTGTGCGGAACCCTTCGGGTGGAATCGCCCCGGGGATTCCACAGCCTGTCATGAACAAGGAGATTCGCGAGATGCTTCGTCGCCGCCGGCGCCACTCTTCTCTGACGCCCCAAGACGTGACTCCCGCCGTCCGACTGTGGCTGCTGCGCCTGCTAGTGCCGCTCGGCGCGCACCGCGAGTTCATCCAGCGCGCCGGCTTCGCCAACGATGTCCTGGCCCATGCGCTCGGCCTCGGTGAATATCTGGATCCCGAGGATCCGGATTTTGACCCGCATCTGGTACGAAGCCGGTTGCGCAAACTCCACCAGGAAATCGAGGGCACTTATCGGGACGCCGGCAGCGACATGCCGATTTTCCTGGGCAGCAATATTGCCCGCCTGGCCAGCCTGGTAGGACTGTCTGAATTGGATTGCAGCATCCTGGCATTCGTGGTGATGCTCAAGAATGAGCGCCTGCTCGACGATACGGCCGACTGGCTGGGTTCGCTGTCGGCCGCGAAAGTCTTCCAGGTACTGTCCGTCCTGCTCGACTACCCCGAGGCCGAGGTGCGAGTCGCCCTGGGGCCGCATGGGGTACTCGCTCAGTCAGGCCTCGTGTCCGTGGATCGCGGTTGCAGCATGACGCTTAGCGGCAAACTCGACCTGCTGTCCGATACTTTCGCCGACCACATTGTCTCGTCCGATGCCGACCCTGTCTGTCTGCTGCGCGACACGGTTATCCCAGCCGGATCGGCGCATCTGGGGCTGGACGACTATCGGCATGTGCAGGCCTCCTTGCAGGTGCTGCAGCCCTATCTGCGGCGTGCCCTCTCGGATAGGCGCAAAGGTGTGAACGTTTTTGTCTACGGCCCGCCAGGTACGGGCAAGAGTCAGCTGGCCAAGGTGCTGGCACGCGAACTCGGCTCCGAGCTCTTTGAAGTGGCCAGTGAGAGCGGGGATGGGGATCCGATCGACGGCGAGCGGCGTCTGCGCGCCTACCGGGCCGCCCAGAGCTTCTTCAGCCAACGCCGGACGCTCATCCTGTTCGACGAGGTGGAAGACGTTTTTAATGACGGTGATGGCCTGTTCGGACGCAAGAGCACCGCGCAGACTCGCAAGGCCTGGATCAATCGGACACTGGAGGCCAACCCGGTGCCCACATTCTGGCTGTCGAACACCGCACGCGGGCTTGATGGTGCCTTCCTGCGGCGTTTCGACATGGTTCTGGAATTGCCCGTGCCACCGCGCAAGCAGCGCGCGCTAATCATCGAGCGCGCCTGCGCCGGGCTACTTGACGCCCGCGGAGTGGACCGCGTAGCCGAATCCGAGGAGCTGGCGCCCGCCATCGTGACGCGTGCCGCATCGGTAGTGCAGGCGGTCCGGCAGGAGCTCGGCCCTGAAGGCGCAGCCACAGCCATGGAATTGCTGATCGACAATACGCTGGAAGCCCAGGGCCACAAGCCGATTGCAAGATCGGACGCCAGATCGGACTCCGGTCGTTTGCCCGAGATCTATAACCCGGCCTTCGTTCACGCGGATGCCGACTTGGCCGCACTAGCTACCGGACTGGCACGTACCCGAGCCGGGCGGCTCTGCCTGTACGGGCCGCCGGGAACCGGCAAGACCGCCTATGGCCGCTGGCTTGCCGAGCAGCTCGAGGCTCCACTGCATGTGGTTCGGGCTTCCGACTTGATATCCAAATGGCTGGGTGAAAGCGAGCAGAACATCTCCCGTGCCTTCCGGCAGGCCGCGCAAGATGCGGCAGTGCTCCTGATCGATGAGGTGGACAGCTTCCTGCAGGACCGGCGCGGCGCCCAGCGCAGCTGGGAGTTCAGTCTCGTGAATGAAATGCTGACCCAGACGGAATCATTCCCCGGAGTGTTCCTGGCCTCGACCAACCTGATGGATGCCCTGGATCAGGCGGCGCTGCGGCGCTTCGACCTGAAGGTTAAGTTCCACTACCTGAAGCCCGGCCAGGCGTGGGAGCTGCTCGGCCGCCAGTGCGAATGGCTCGGGCTCCCGGCACCCAGCGCGGATTTGCAGGCACGGCTTGGTCGGCTCGAGATGCTGACACCCGGGGATTTCGCCGCCGTCATGCGTCAGCATGGCTTCCGCCCCTTGATGTCCTCCTCCGATCTGGTCGCGGCACTCGAGGCCGAATGCACAGTAAAGGACGGAATAAAGAGTACTATCGGCTTTCTCTAATTCAACAATTGCAAGGGTAAGCCGTGAAGAAGGACGAGTATCTGAGGAATGACGATGTATCCGGCCTCATCAATTTTGTGGCCGGTGTTATCAATGGCTCGATACCTATCCAGTTTCCCTACGTCTTTCATAGTGCGAAGGTGCCATCCGGTTTTTCGGCAAGCTTTGGTCTTTCTGGTGTCGCCCCTACATTGAAGGACCTCTTTGACCGCTATTGGTGGAACAGGAAATCCTACGAAGAGAATGCTGAAACGCTACTTCGCATCCAGAACAGCCTTCGCAACAGCCTGAAGAATTCCGTCCCGAACGCAGCCGATGTCTACAAGGCCGTCGCAGACATCATGGACTGGGGGCTGCATCCCAAGGCAGCCGCTGCCAACAAGGCGTGGGCAGAGGCGCAAGGGGCGAACCTCTCGAATATCCTGCTCAAAGGCAAGGCTGCCCTCGAAAGCGAAGACTCGGCCTTCGATGCGTTCCCCGGTATTCGAATGAATGCGGGCTATACCAAGGTCTACGCGCTCCTATGCGAGAACTCGATCATCTATGATGGCCGCGTGGGAGCCGCGCTGTGCTGGCTGGTTCGTCTGTATCTTGTTCGCAATGGTCACAAGGGGCAAATACCGGACACCTTGGCTTTCCTTTGGTCCGGGGGTCTCAGCGCTCAGCATCGAAACCCATCCGGCGATGGCTTCGTTTTTGAACCGCTAAGAAACGGAATGCACGGCGCGAGTGAGGCCTGGGCAGATGTGAATATGCGGGCAAACTGGATTCTCGAATCTGCAAGAAACCAATCGGACGCGGAATGGTGTCGTTGCGAGGATGGCTTGCGTAAGCTCGAGGCGGCACTCTTCATGCTTGGCTATGCATTGCCCGCTGGCCAAGGCATTGAGAGTGTCACCAAGCGGACAAATAGAAGAGAACGCAAGCACCAGTCTCAAGAAGTACCGCCCGGCCATCTTCCATTCGACGAGGCCTCGGGCTATTTCAGCTATACGGAATTGGCCGCTTTCATGAGAGGCCAAAAGTTGCCGTTCATGATCATCGGAGGCGACAATCAGTCATTTGACAAACATGAGAAACCGCATTCGCTGGATTATTGGTTAAGGGCCCGGTCCTCACGGCCCGATGTTCGGCAGTCAACTACCAAGCTAGTCGATGACCTTCTCGCAACCGGCCTTTTCATCCGCAGGAACGATGTGTGTCCTGTATCTGGAAGGGTCTGCAACAGTGTCGGCCTTACCAACGCTATTGGTTGCGAATCGCTATAAGGGACAAGACCTCGGCCTGGTCTGCTTTGGCTTCGCGCAAGCGAGGGGCCCGGATCTTGCCATTCCCCGCTGGATCACTGCCCCCTTGCCAGCAAGGTGGAAATCATTGGCTCAACGAGATCAAAGCCCCGCAACTGCTCAAGCCATCGCGGGGGAATGCCGCCTGGCCCGAAGCGAATTCCCGCCAGGCCGCCGGCGACGCAGGCCGTTGTGTCCGTGTCGTTCCCGAACAGGATGGCAGTCCTGACGACGTCCTCGAACGTCGACTCTTCGAGCGCACGCCGCACCGACCAGATTGTGTCGAGCACATAGCCCGTGCCGCGCGGTGCGTCATGCTTTGGGAAGCCTCGCAGAACCTCCAGCTCGCGGAAATATTCGTTGCGTTCCCGCGCGTCGGGCCACGCCTTGTAGACCTCTTCGAGACGACCATCTGCCGATGCCCAGGGGTCTGCAATTCCTTGCAGGTAGCCCGTCGCAACGAGGCAATAGAAGGCGCACGCAATCCGCGAGCGCGGGTGGGCATGGGTGGACAGCGACTGCAGGTGGGCCTCGCGCACCAGCGCCGAGTCGGTCCCTCTATGCAGGAGGGCCAAGGGTAGGCAACGCATTAGGCTGCCGTTGCCGTTGTCCATGACATCAGCCCCGCCCGATTCGCGTGGCTCCACGCCGTCGCGCAGATTGTCCAGCGCGTCGGCAGTCTGGATTCCGACATCGAAGACCCGCCCATCGACGGCCAAATAACCACGGTCCAGCCAACGTAGCAGCCGGTCGGCGAAATCGACCAGCGAGAAGTGCCCCTGTTCGACTAGGGTGGCCAGCAGACACAGGGCCTGCGCACCGTCGTCGGACCAGGTCCCTATCGGCACGCCGGTGTGCGCGCGCGGAAATCCAGATGGCGGCTGCATCTCGATTGCACTGCGCGCCGGCAATTGCTGCGCCGAGTGAAACTCATACGGTACGCCAAGCGCATCGCCCACCAGCAAGCCCACCAGACCGCCCAGCCTGGTATGGTCGGGATGCTGCCGTGCCAACCCCAGGAATCCATCATGACTCATTCGGTATCCTCCTCGACTGTTCTCCCGGGCGGCCTCCGCCCGGTCGGCAATTGCCGCCCTCATACGCATGGCGCAGGCTCGCGCCCGCGCGCCCCCGCCCATCACCTTACTGTTCCCAGGGCAGGCTCAGATCCTCACGACCGAAATGGCCGTAGGCTGCGGTCGGATAGTAGATGGGGCGCAACAGGTCCAGGGTTTCGATGATGCCCTGAGGCCGCAGGTCGAATTCGCGCGCAAGCTCGGCGGCAATTTCGCGCCCCGGCTCGGCCTCGGTCCCATACGTCTCCACTAGGAAGCTGACCGGCTCCGCCTCGCCGATCGCATAGGCAATCTGTACCAGGGCGCGCCGCGCCCAGCCGCGCGTCACCACCTGCCTGGCCAGGTAACGCGCCATATAGGCCGCCGAGCGGTCCACCTTGGAGGGATCCTTGCCAGAGAACGCGCCGCCGCCGTGGGGCGCCGCACCGCCATAGGTGTCGACGATGATCTTGCGGCCGGTCAACCCGGCATCCCCCTTGGGCCCCCCCGTGACGAAACGCCCCGTCGGGTTGATCAGGCAGCGCAGCCCCTTGGCGCGCAAGTGCGCGGGGATCACTGGCTCGATCACATGCTCCAGCACGGCGGCGCGCAGCGCTTCCAGCTCGACACCCGCGTCATGCTGCGTGGAGAGCACCACGGCTTCGATCTGCGTGGGGCGGCCGTCGACGTAGCGGAAGCTCACCTGTGACTTCGCATCGGGCTGGAGCCAGGGCAAGATGCCCTGCTGCCGCAGTTCGGCCTGGCGCCGCACCAGCCGATGGGCGTAGACGATGGGTGCCGGCATCAGCTCGGGCGTCTCGTCGGAGGCATAGCCAAACATTAACCCTTGGTCCCCCGCGCCCAGAATGCCGTCGGCCCGATCGACCCCCTGGTTGATGTCCTGCGACTGGCCATTGAAGCGGATCTGGACCTCACAGCGCTGCGGGTCGATGCCCGCTTCGGCATCGCGATAGCCGGTCTCGCGCAGCACGTCGCGCACCAGGGTCTCGGCCGAGGCACGGACGGCATCGAAGTCATCGCGGCGCCGCGTCTTGAACTCGCCGGCGACAATCACGCATTGGTCGGCCAGTAATGTCTCGCAAGCGACGCGCGAGTGGGGATCGCGCGTCAGGAACGCATCGAGGATACGGTCGGAAATTCGGTCGGCGAGCTTGTCCGGGTGACCTGCGGAAACCGATTCCGAGGAAAAAAGGCCGTTGCGAATCGTCATGGATTTCTCCTGTTTAGCCGCTTTTGACCATGCGTCAGGGGGCGGCAAGCTGGAACAAATCCCCCGGTCCCTTCCCCCGTACGGGGCGGCGGACCTACCGTTTTTCCATCTAGATCTGGATATGTCCGTGCCTATCGCAGCAGGATCAATCGCGGCAGCGCATCGGCGCCGGACCAGACGACGGCGTTCTGGCCAAGCTGCGTGCCCAATGCCTTGGCGTCGTCTAGGCCCAAGCCGAGCACCAGGAAACTTGCCTCGCCCGTCCAGCCATTATCGGGATGCTGGCCGATGCCATCGATGTGGCGCAGGCCCAGTTGCCGCAGCGTCTCCGCCAAGGCCTGCTGCAGCTCGGCGTTGCGGGCAGGTTCCTGCTCCTTGCTGAAGGGATTGCACGCCGTGATGTAGGCGCTGCAGTCCACGCCGGCCGCCTCGTGCAAAGCCGACAGCACGGGGGTGGGCTCGCCCACTTTCAAGGTGGTCGGCACACTGCCGTGCACGTGGTAGTGTGTCTCCAGGTAAGCCCGGATGACGTCTTGTGGAATCGCCGAGTCAGAAAACAAGAAAACCCTCCGTAATGGAGGGTCGACGCATTACCCGCTTGGTTGCTCCTGCAGGAGCCACATCCGCTTTCGCGATCCACCTTGCCCGGGGAGGCAGGTTGGCATGGGCGTCGACCCAATTCAAAATGCGCGACAATTAGAGCACACGCTATTCCGGTGCGTCAAGCGCTTATCGGCACTGCGAGCACCCGTAATGGTCGACGAATTTGTAATGCCGCTGAGCTGATCCCGGGCGCCTTCGTAGGGGCCATGGAGTCGTCTCAAGGACAAGACTGCGATTCCGAGCTGACGCTTGCCTCCTGCGGATAGTGACTGACTACGGCCACCCCATGCATGTCGACGTAACCACCATTCGCCGAGGCCAACGCTGAGTGTCCTTTGGGGCGATTAGGTGAATGCGGCAGACACTCCGGCAGCCATGTTGGCAGCAAACGTCTTGAGAGCTCCCATCTTGGAAATCAGTCGGATCTCAATCTGAACGCCCACAATCTGCACAGCGTCCACCAGAACTCTCTCAAACACCGTGCAAGTACCCACAGGCTGCGGCTCGCCGCCTGGCTGGGCGGGGTAAGCCAGCACCACCAGATTGCAGCACGCCGCCCTAGAAAAGGCTAGGGCCTCATAGATGTCAGCCTCAGAAATGCGAAGTTGCCCGCGCTCGACGTGGCCCTTGTACTTGGCGTCCAAGAGTATTCGGGGCCTAGCGCCACCGGCCTGGATCACACAGTCGGGATAGACCGACACGTTGCTGACGGTACCCATGCTGAGCTTGGTCTTGGTGCCCAGCGTAAAACCTTTCTGCGGCACTACGGCTGAGCGACCAAAGCCTAGTCTTGCGGCCACTGTCAAAAGGTCTTCCCACACCCGCCAAGTTGCCACTAGGTAGCCAGGAGCATGGGCCTGGCCCTGCTTGTAATTAAGGCCCAGGCCACCCAGCACGTCGACGGATATGTCGTGTAGGGACTTCCAAGCCTTGTGCCTTGCGGGCAAGGGCTTACGGCGATTCGCCGGGGTGTCTTGCGGCGAGAGGTCTTCGATGAGGCGCACCAGCGAACCGGCGGTCGAAGGATCGCTCACCTCTGGCAACAGTTCCTTGGCTGCTGCCAGAATATATGCGTTCCAACCATTGCGCCGATCAAAGCGAATAAGGTCCTGCGTAAAGCCATCGGGCGAGGGAAACATGAGGTCCACAGGATCGGGGTCCCCATCGATGAAGAAATCTGCCTCCCTCACCCTACGATAGGTGCGCAGCGGCCGCCGCTTGCGCGCCTCATACATGCTCGTGATGGAGCGCGCCACCAAGGTAGAAAGGTCGCGCGGTGCGCCGCCTGAGGCCGACAGGCGCTCGGAAGCCAGAAGTCGCCCATGTCGTGAGAGCGTAGATAGAAAGAAGAAGTCTTCTCGCCAAGCAGCATCGGCGTCATCGAGCCCCAGGAATTTGGGTGCCACTTCCAGTTCCAGTGAAGGAGCCAAGCGGATAAGCCCTGCAAAGTCGATCGCCCGTGCGCCCTTGGCATCCACACTGATAGGGTTGTAGCCCAGCCCCAGGCTCGAAGCGGCACGACTACCGGCGTCCGTCAGGAGGCTGTTGGCCTTGGTGCGATCCAAACCAGCCGCTGCAGCAATGTCGCGGCTCAGGTCAACGGGTGCGCCGTATTCGACAAGCGAAAGCCGTGTTCGGTTGTGTGCCAAACGCTATCCCCTGGCAAAGGCCCTCAGGGCGGGGTAGATGTTGGTCTCGTTGAAGTTTGAGGGGCCTTCGAGCCTGAAACGCAGATCATCCGCGAAGGTCGTCTCAGTGAGCTTGAACGGATTGAAAGCGGGCCCGTCCAGGGCATTAAGGACTGTGGCAATGCCACGGGTGTCTCCGAAAAACACCTCTTCAACGTGTGCTCGAACCTTGGCCCAGCCCACACACAGTGTGCGCAGTCCCTCAGCTAAAGTCATGGTCTGTGGCGTTACGTCTGACATGAGCACCCCGTGGCCGATCTGAAACTCAGGGCCGCGACCCAGAGCAATCTGTTCGTTGACGCCCACCCACGCCCTCACCGAAGCCTCCAAGGCATCTGTCACGTTGGCCGGCACGTCAAGAAGGCCATGAGCCCCCTTGACATCTAGGCCATAAAAATTCCTGAGCGCCTTTTCGTCGGGTTCCAACCGCAGAGGTTCCCAGCGACGTAAGAAGGCCACATCCAACGGTTCCACCGAGGCGTCGGCCTGGTTCATCGCCGCCAGAATGTACAGGTCGTGGGGTAGGGCGTACTCAACCACATTGCCAGTGCTCGGGTCGAGCATTTCAAAGTACTGGGTCTCGGCACGCTTGGAACCATCAGGTGCCAAGCGCTTGTCGGGCTCGATAGCCACGATGGCGCCACCGAACACCTGCACAGCGGGCCCACGGTTGATCTCATCGATGATGAGCAGTGCTGCTCCGCTTGCCGTTCTTGCGTGCTCACCGGCACGGTAAAGCGTGCCTTTAACGATGGCGAAGTCTGGAGCACCGGCCACCTTGTTGACCGCTGGCGTGATGCCAGACACAAAGTCACGGTATTTGGAGTTCTGGTGGAACACCGTCCGAAAAACCTTCCGCTCCGTCTTGGTGGGAGCAGGAATGTCCTTATCGGCGCCGCCCGCCGCGGGCGGGATCGGAATGCCGCCAGTGTGATTGAGCTTGGGCGGTCCACCTGCAGGTGCGATACCAAAGGCCATCTCAAAAGCCAATGCGACCTCTGCCAGTAGCTTCGTTTTGCCGGTACCAGGCGGCCCCGAAATCAGCACGTTGCGAGACCGGGCCAGAAGCTTTAAGGCCTGTTTGCACTCATCACTTACCATTGCAGTACCTGCCCGCATTGGTGAAGTCTCGGTAGCCGATCACCACTTGATTAACTGGGCGCTCGGCATCCAGGCAGTCGAGGAGCTCCTTGGCAACCACAGGGTGCCAAGCGTTTGGTGTCCGCAAGGACTGCTCTTCAGCGTAGTGCGGCCACACAGAGCCATCGTCAAGTTGAATCAGCAAAAGCAGGACTCGATTGCCTACACCGATCTTGACCTTGCTCGCGTCGAAGCAGGGGTACTCGTGTACTCGTGCAATGCGGCCCTCTGAGGGGCGCACGTCGGTAGGCGGCTCAAAGTAGGCCTCATCGCTTCGAACCACGCCCTTGGCGTCATGCCAAGAAAAAACCCCTTTGAACACGTCGATCTGTACGATCTTTCCACCGCGCTTACGGCTTTCTTTGACCGTTTTTGGGAACATCTGCATGATCACCGGCAACAGCGTCTTGTAGGACCCAAAACGAAAATCACGAGCACCACCGCCTGTATCAGCGTCATTGGACTTCGCTTGAAGTTTTCGCAAATCGCCTTCGACAAGTTCCTTATAGAGGATGCGGGCCACATTCCCTGCCACATTAGCCATTACTTTGTGCTCCTTCTTCTTCGATTTCTTCGCCACCCAGGGCGAGCTCCGAGGGGACATAAGCCATGGCCCCCAAAACGCGCGCCTCCACCACACGACGCTGCCAAACTGTAGACCCACTTCCCGTGCGCTTTGCCACAGCCGCAAGAACGCTATCTCGGGTAATCGTGGACTTGATTTCGCCAGGCAGCGCAATTTGACCCCGATCCAAAATCGGAAAATCCTGGAGTACCAACTCCATGTCATTCAAATCAAGCCCATAAGCTACAGCCACTTCTGCATCGATCTCGCCTCGAAGCTGGGCCATGCGCTCACAGGTCTCGAGGGTTGCTCCTGCTCCATCGAGCTTTCTCAGCTCATGCGATGCGCTCACTAGTTTCTTCCAAGGCAGCCCGTCTTTGGCAAGCTTGGGCAGTGGAACGCTTTGCAGGAGGAAGTAGTTCACTGTCGTGGTGAGCACCCGTCTGAGCATCCAGTCAAAGGCGAAGCTATTGGCAATAGCCGCCCACACCAACAGCCGCTCTTCCGAGGGGTCCTCAGGAAAGAGAATCGTGGGCACCTTATTGCCGCACACCGCCCCGGCTGGAATCAAGGCAGCCATGAGCGAGCGCTCGTTGGTCTGTCCCGCGATATCACAAAAACCAACGCGCAGGACGTGCGCCCGATGCTGGTTGGCCCTAGGCATGTCCGAGGGCCGAATCCAAAACTGCGGAGAGAGGCGCGAACCACCAATGGAATAGGCTTCCCACAGTGCACTACGGCCTGTACCCGACACGTGCCCCTTCACACCAAAGCGGTGGGCTTGCACCATGCGGCCTTCCACGAGCGGCAAGGCCCCAGCCGTTGAACGACTCAGAAATTTGGGCCGCTCCTTGGTCATATCGACCTCTCGGCAGAACTTCGGAGTCCAGCCGTAACCAGGCTCCTCCCAAGAGATGCCAGCCTCAGCGATCTTGGAAAAAAGCTTCCACTCTGCGACGCTACGCACCTCGGGCAGGCTTAGGTCGGACCGAACGGCTGCTAGTGCCGCGCGGCCAATCGTTGCACTGCCCGTGACCTCCAAGGCCGTAGGCGTGCCGCGTTCATGCAGCAATTGGATGGGCTCACGCTTGCTCTTTTCCGTACCTGCCTTCACTAGCGCCACAGCCAAGAACTTGAACCGCGTGTCGATGGCAAAAAACCTGGCTCGATTGTCGATGATTGACAGAGATACGCGCTGGCTGGCCTCGAAAATCTTCTGACGCATGGCCTGCGTGCCTTTCGAGCGAATGAGACCACCGGGAATGAGAGCCGCGACAATTCCTTGCTCCTTGCAGAGCTCAAAAAAGAGATCCGTGAAAGCAATGTAGAGGTCAGGCTCCCCGTTGCCCAGGTCGGGGTAGCGTGCCAGCAGCCGCCGAGAATAGTTCGCGACCTCATCACGTTGAGCCGCAAACCGCGCCTCATCAAAGTCGTGAATCTGGGCCCCGTAATGCCGCTGGGTGCCAGAGGACTTCAAGAACTCGTGCCTCGAAAGCTTAACTTTCTCCCAGGGCGGATTGCCAATGACCGCATCAAAGCCCTTAGGGGCCATGCCAGCCCAGATCTTTCGGTCTGCCATCAGGCAGTCGCCGCAGTACCACCGGGCCCGCATCGCTTTGAGTGCTGCCACATCGTCCGTCAAGGAGGCCAGGCTTAGCAGAGCCGCCCGTAGGGAATTGGCCGACAAGTCCGCAGCGCACACCCCGTGGCCGAGCCAATGAGCGGTTTTTGCCCGATCCATGCCGCACACGGCAAGGGTCAAAGCAGTCAGCAAGATTCCCGCCCCACTGGCCGGATCGACCACCTTGCTCTTGTACGTCAGTTTGGGCGCTGCGAGCTGCGCCAACCGCGTGGCCAAGCGGAAGTCGGTGTGATAAGCGCCGGTGTTCTTGCGGTCCTGCTCCTGTAGGGCCTCACGCGCCAGCGCACTGAGGGCCAAAGCGTGATGGATGGGCGAGCGCTCGATAGCACTTGCCACTGGGGCCGCAAGCTCCAAGAGCTCGGCTGCAGTCTTCTTGCTTTGCACACCAAAGGCTTCGTGAAAGGCCGTCAGGTCGAACCCTCCAAATCGCGCCGAAGCGGCCTCTAACACTTGAAGGCGAAGCTCGAAGCTCGCGGGGCCATGCGCACCACCCACGGCCCTGGAGAGGGCCGCCTCTGCCGGGACTAGGTACTCTGCTTCAACGGGCCGAGGAGCACTCATGCGTAGCTCTCCACGAGAATGCGCTTGGTGGTCTTGACGGTCTTACGCTGGGCCTTGGGAGGTTGAGCCTGGGCTCGCTCCACGACCACCAAGAACTCGTTTACATCCGAAGCAGTGCTGCTGGCGACCTTGTTGGGTCGATAGCGACCAATAGCCCCCAATGGATGCATTGTCGATTTGCCGATCTCCGAGAGTTCGGCCTTCATGTCTTGCATGCCGATGTGCCCTTCACTGCTGTACGAGAGTAGGACCTTTTGAGCCTTCAGGCTTTGCACCAGACACGAAAGCGTTTTGAGAGCTCTGGTCTTGTAGCAAAAATCCGAAGCACGGTCCTTCCACGGCCGCAGACCCGCAACGCCCTCGACCTCGGGCTCATCGCCTAGGGCCACTGTTTCAAGGATGTGGTAGTAGCTGGCGTACTGACGCTTGGTGTACGGAGGGTCTAGGTACACGAGGTCTTGAGCACTGTTGGGAACGTCGAACACATCACCCACCCTCGCCTCCACGCAAACGCTGGTGGCTTTAAGCGCCCTGCACCGCATGGCGATCGTCTCCTGGGACTGGTTAGTCCACTTGGAAAGAAAGCACCCAAAGGTGCCGGCAATGTTGGCCACGCGGTTTAGAGCGCCGAAGAGGTCCGCGATCAGCAACCGTTCTTCGACCTCATTGACGGATCCCGCCTCACTCCAATCGGCGATCAGTGCTCGCATGGCATCGATTCGGGCCGCGTTCTCTTGGGTAAAGTAGCGCCGCTCAATGCCACACGAGCCGAGCGACGCGGGGCTGTATTCGCGCCATATGAAGCCGTGCTTGGGCTTAGCCGCGTTGAGCGTGGATATGGCCTTCGCGTAGCCACCTAGTTTCTTGAAGGTCGCCTGCTCTTGGCTGATAAGCCGAGCCCCAGCGGAGATCACGGCCGAGTGCAGGTTATCGTTAATACGCACGTTCCAGCCGAGCGCTGCGGCGGCTTCAGCCACCACACCGGTCCCACAGAACGCATCCACAAAGAAGGCGCCCTCTTTGGGGCGCCCCATGTGTGGGGTAATTTGGTCGACGAGTCTGGACTTCGAGCCGATGTAGCGGAAGGTCATGCTGCCGCTCCTACGTGAGCCCTACGGTTTGCATGTGTTCGCTTGTGGGAGGTGCCTTTGGGGCTTGCGGGTACGATGCCCTTGCGGTCGCAGTACTCGCCCAGCAGCACTTCGAGCATGTTCACCATGCTACGCTGCTCTTGGTCAGCGGCCTCCTTCAAGGCTCGCTTGAAGGTCGGGGAGACTCGGAGGTTCAAGGTCTCGCTCTTGGTGTCAGTGAATCGCATGGGGCGCCCCGCAAATGTCTGTGCAACTGCGTTAGTGTACAGATGTCCAGCAGCTCTGGGGAGCTATCCTGAACTAATTTGGCAATGGCAAGCACATGTGGCGCCGTCCCAGTAGCCGTCGCACCCCGGCAAACGCTCATGGAGAAAGCACACTATGAGACCTAGCAGTTAACAAAACCTGTTGAATGTCCTGACACCGCTGTCCGAAACCCACTAGTCTTGATCGTCCGCTGTTATTCCCACATCTCGAGGGGGCAAGTTGGGAGGTGGCCGTCCGCGCTGTTCACACCATGTGAAGCAGCTGAATGTGGTTGGTGCCCCTTCTAGGGGCGGCGCTAAGCTGACCAAGAAATAGAACGAAAAAATTTTCAACCAAATATTACCTCCATGGATGCGCGGTGGAAATCCACTGCATTGGACCGCCACGGTCCGGACTCTGACCGTTCATGGAGAAATCATGACACTCAATAATTCCCCCCTCGAATACTTGCTCGCATTCGCCATTGTCTTCCTAATCGGCGCGCTCTGGGCCCACCTACGCTGCAGCAACCGTGGCGCTCACCCGAAGGAGCAGGCGGCATGATGGCAATCTGCCCACATTGCCAGTCACCACAGGTGGTGACCCGTAACCACGCGCGCAAAGTTGGCGGCACCCTCGGCGCCATCGCGGGCGCCGCCAGCGGTTTTGCCGCTGCCATGAACGGCGCACGCATCGGCGGCACGCTCGGCGGCCGAATCGGACTCATCGCCGGCCCTCCCGGCGCCGCCCTGGGCGCGGTCGCCGGGGCCATCCTCGGCGGCGTCCTGGGCGGAACGGCCGGCTGCTCGGCCGGTGCTACCTTGGGCGAGCTGATCGACGACAAGGTCCTGCACAACTACCGCTGCCTGGACTGCAAGCACACGTTCGGGCAATCGTCGGCCTGGTCTCATGTCCGCAGGCAACCGTCCTTTGACGGATCCGATTCGGGTACGCACGGAACCCGTCCATTCGATCCGAACGAGGACGACGAGCCGTTTTCGCTGTCTCGCGGCTGACCCGGCTGCGGACTCATCCTCGGCGCCTCCTTCCATACCGCCCCCTCACTCCATCATCAGCCCGGCTCTCGCCGGCCTATATGCACTCGTCTTTCCAAAAGGAGCATTCCATGCACCTCGTTCAATCGATGGCCTACGTCGGTCAGCAACCGTGGCACGGCCTTGGCAACCAGCTCACCCCCAACCAACCTCTCGAAATTTGGGCCGAGCGCGCCGGCATGAACTGGCGCATCGAGTCCTCCGAAGTCCGCTTTGTCACCGGCACTGCCGGCATCGGCGCCATTCATGCCTTCCCCGACCAGAAGGTGCTGTACCGATCCGATACCAAGGCGCCGCTTTCGGTCGTCTCCAGCCGCTACCAAGTCGTCCAGCCATCGGAGATCCTGGAGTTTTATCGAGATCTCACGGAAGTTGGCGGCTTCGAACTGGAAACGGCTGGCGTGCTCAAAGCGGGTCGGAAATTCTGGGCGCTCGCCAAGACGGGCCAGACCGGCACGCTCAAGGGCAAAGACAAGGTCGACGGCTACCTGCTGCTCGCCACCGCCTGCGATGGGACCTTGGCCACCACCGCGCAGTTCACGTCCGTGCGCGTCGTTTGCAATAACACGCTGCAGATTGCCTTGGGGGATGGCACAGGCTCAGTCAAGGTGCCGCATCGCAGCCAGTTCGATGCCCAGGCCGTCAAGCGACAGCTCGGTATCGCCATCTCGTCCTGGGACGCCTTCATGATCCGCACCAAGGCTCTGGCGGCGCGCAAGGTCACCGAGTCGGCCGCCGATGCATTTTTCCGGCGCGTGCTGACTTATCCGGTGGCTGCTACCAACGATCGCGACACTCTCGCCGTCAACGAGCGCGCCATCAAGGCGGTAGCGCAGCTATATGCCGGGCAGGGTAAGGGCGCGCAGTTGCCTTCCGCGTCGGGAACAGCCTGGGGCTTGCTCAATGCGGTCACCGAGTTCACCGATCACCACCGTCGCGCCCGCAGCAACGACCACCGGCGGGATGCAGCGTGGTTTGGCGCAGGCGCAACGCTCAAGCAGAAGGCGTGGGATGAGGCGCTCAAGCTCGTGGTGTAGCCCTCCCCCTTTCTTCCCTACCTGTCGGCCCGGTCGAGTTCGCTCACCGGGCCGCATCATTTTTTGGAGGTTGCATGAGTGCCCTCGAACCCGTGCAGGCCAGATCCCGCCGTCCTGCCCTCAAGCTGATCAAGACAACGGAATTATCCCGCTCCGACTGGCTGGCGGTACGCAGAACCGGCATGGGCGGGTCGGATGCCGCCGCCGCGGTTGGCCTCAACCCCTATAAGAGCCAGCTCGAACTGTGGTTAGAGAAGACCGGCCGGGATACCGATCTGCCGAAGCCCGACCCGAACGACACGACGGATCCCGTCTACTGGGGCACGTTGCTGGAGCCCATCGTGGCAGCGGCGTACACCCGGCAGACAGGCCACCGCGTACGCAAGGTCAATGCCGTCCTCCAACACCCCACAATCCCCTTCATGCTCGCCAATCTGGATCGGGAAGTTGTCGGCGCCCCCGATGTGCAGATTCTGGAGTGCAAGACCGCAGGCGAATTCGGCGCCCGACATTGGCAGGACGGCGTACCGGAATACGTCCAGTTGCAGGTGCAGCACCAGCTGGCGGTCACCGGCAAACTGGTGGCAGATGTGGCCGTGTTGCTGTGTGGTCAGAAGTTGGAGGTCCATCGGATTGAGCGGGACGACGACCTAATCGCCCGGCTGATCCCGCTGGAAGCTCAGTTCTGGCGCTACGTCGAGACTGACACCCCTCCACCCGGAGACGGTTCGGAGTCAGCCGATCGCGCGCTGCGATGTCTGTACCCGAAGGATAGTGGCGAGACGTTGGATTTCTCGGAGGACCGCCAGTTGTCAGCGGCGTTCGCCGATCTGGTTGCCATTCGGGCCGATATCGGCGCAAGGGAGCAGGTAGCAGCCAAGCTCAAGCAGACCCTCCAGCATGCGATGGGCGACGCCTCGCGAGCGCTGTTCGAGACCGGCGAAGTCAGCTTCAAGCGCAGCAAGGACAGCACCACGACCGACCTGCAACGCTTGCAAGCCGAACACCCGGATCTTGCGCAGCAGTACGTCATCCCCAAAGCCGGAACCCGCCGCTTCCTCATTCACCCCTAATTCGTGGAGTCACACAATGCTCAAAGGACTAGCCATTACCCCGCCCGTCATCGGGCGCATTTCCATTGGCCGCGTGGTCGAGAAGAACGGCAAGCGCCTACCGGAGAAGGACGATCAGTTCACGCTGACCAGTCAGGTGCAGAACCGCGACGGATGGGTTTTGCACCCGCTCGATGAGGCGCTGCGCAAGGCTGGCAACATCAAGCTGCGCGCGATCCCGGTGCGCGTGCTGTTCAATGACCCGGCGCTGAACCTGCGCGCCGAATACAGCCTGTTCGACCGCGAGACCGGGCGCCCGGTCTGTGTGGGCAATGGCGAGACCTGTAAGCGGGCCACCGCTGAAGGGGTCGCCGCTTTGCCGTGCCCGTCGCCGGACGGCTGCGGCTTTGGCAGGGCGGCTGGCTGTAAGCCCTACGGGCGGCTGAATGTGGCGATCGGCGGGGACGACGAGCTGGATTCGTTCATCTTCAGGACCACGTCCTATAACTCGATCCGTACGCTGGCCGCTCGCCTGCATTACTTCGGGGCGGTGTCGGGCGGGCTGTTGGCCTGCCTGCCGCTCGAGTTGAAATTGCGGGGCAAGTCCACCACGAAGAGCTATCGGACGGCGATCTACTACGTGGATCTGGGGGTGCGCACTGGCAGTACGCTGGAAGCGGCAATCGGCGAAGCGAGGGAACTCGACACGCGGCGCAAAGCGGCCGGCTTCAACCAGGCGGCACTGGACGAAGCCGCGCGGCTCGGGTTCGGCAACGGTGCATTCGAGGACAGCGACGAGGAAAGCGCGGCGGTGGTTGAGGAGTTCTTTCCAGAAAAGACTGAAACCGGCCGTCCCAACGGCGAGGTGGCGACAACTGTGCCGAGTCTGCGCGACAAGCTCGAGCGGAAGGCCGGGGTCATTGCGGAGGCAGTGCCGTGACCGCCACCAAGGCGGGAAAGCCGGTGCACGTCCCGTCTCGGGGCGCGCTTGGGCTGGCGCTGGCGGCTACCGGCACGGCCCTGTGCCTGTCGACGCTGGCGGGGTGGCAGCGCGGCGGCTGGCTGGTGGAGCGCTTAGCTGGATGGCCATCGGCGTGGTGCTCGTCCTGAGCGCTCACATCTTGCCCGCCTTGGGTCAAGGCTCCCGCCCGGCCGTGCGCCGGGTGGGCGGGCTGGGCGGCCTGCATGGCGGCAGCGGGTTACGGTCACGCGACCTTCTTCCTCTGGTCACAGCAACACGCGGGGGAAGCGCGAGCGGCGGCGATGGCGTCGGCCGCTACCAACGCAGTGCCGCAGTCGGCCGTCGCGCCAAGCCGTCCCTTGTCGGCAATTACCGCCGATCGCGCAAAGGTCGTCACGGCGTTGGCTGCAGCCGAAGCCAGACGTTGCACCGGTGACTGCACGGTAACCAAGATCAGGCTGGCCAGCTTGGCGGCGACGCAAGAAGCGCTCACAGCCGAGGTCGAGGAGGCCAGACGCCGGCAAGTCGCCGAGGATTGGCGGGAAGAGACGGCACGTCGCGAGACTGCCCGTCGTGAGGCGGTCCGCCACGACCCAGTCATGACGGCGCTGGCGGCCTGGCTTGGGATCACACCGGATGGCGTCGAATTCCTGCGAGCGCTGGTACTCGCGTCCGCGCTCGAAGGCGTCGCCTGCTATGGCTGGTTCCTGGCACTTGCCGCTCGCGTACCGCCTGTGACTGAGTCGATTACGGACAGTCAGACAGTGCCCACGGCGGCCGAGCTGTCTCTGACCGGTGCAGTCTTCGATCACGACACCGACACGGCGCCGGTAACGTCCTCCCCGTCCCCAAGTCATGCCGAACCCGAGCCGGAATTGGATCGGTTGCATCGAGCCATCGCCGCGGGCCAACTTCGTCCCACCGTGGCGGAGATCCGGCGCCATCTTGGCTGCTCCCAGGCGAAGGCGTCAGCGCTGCGTCGGCAGTTGATGACGTGACATTCGCGCGGTAATGCCCAAGTCCGCCTGACTGACTCCAACGCGTTCCCGGCAACGGCACTCCTGCCGCCAACGCCCCCCTTCCAGACTCTTTCTTTCTCGCCCATGACTCGCATGAGTTGGGCGTGTCCACTATTGGAGAAACGCTTCATGACTAACTCGTGTACCTCAGGAACGGACAGCCCCAGATTCCGACTTGGCCGCCTGGTTGCGACACCGGGCGCGCTAGCCGCATTGCGGGCAGCGAAATCGCATCCGATCGCCCTGATCGTCCGGCACCTGGGCGGTGACTGGGGCGAACTCGACGACGATGACCGGCAACAGAACGAAATCGCGCTGGTCGCGGGCATGCGCCTGCTGTCCAGTTACACGTTAGAGACTGGCAGAAAAGTCTGGGTGATCACCGAGGCTGACCGCTCGGCCACGACCCTGCTGCTCCCGGACGAATACTGACGCGCCGTTGAAGCGATGCACGGATCACCGGCGGGCCAGCCGAACAGCCAGCTTCTCGACCATCTCCACGATCATGGCCCGATCGTGGCCGCCGACTTTCGCGAGCAGCCGGGCGAGGTGGTTGGCTTGATCGGCGGACCTGTTGCTGGCCTCCGTCAACAGGTCCGATGTCTCGCACTGAAAGATGTCGGCCAACTCGGCAAGTCGCCCGATCGTCGGCATCACCACACCCCGCTCGATACGGGAAACCGCCTCATTGCCAATCCCCAGTCGTTCCGCGACTTGCTCCTGCGTCAGGTTGGCGGCGATGCGCTGTCTCGCAATCGCTCGCCCCACCACGCCGGCCAGCTCGTCCATGTCTGTCTTGCGCATGCCCTCTCCTAGTCCACCCGGATGGTTGAGGATCACCTTCTTGACATGAAGTGTTTTTTAGGTTGAATTTCAACCTTAAAAGTCGTTAACAGGAGTTGCCTTCCAGCCTAACAGGGGGTAGCCGCCCCTCATCTTTACTTTACCAACGAGGAAAAACTCAATGATTTCAAACAGATGCAGAAGCACCCTGCGCGTCCTGATTGGTAGTACCGCCATTGCCGCCCTGTCGGCATGTGCCGATGGCGATGGTCGTACGTCGGCAGCCGCCAGCAATCCCAACCCGACCGGCAAGGCGATCGACGGTTAACGACGCTGACGAGGGCCTCCACATCCTGCTCATGCTGCCGCACGTGGATCGGCAGATGGCCATCAGCAACACCGGCAATCAGAAGATCCGTTGATTTCCACAACCCGAACAGCCATTTCGCAACCCTATAGAGAAGGGTTTAAACCGCTCTCAATTACGCCTTTTTCAAGGAGAACTCTCATGCGCAAAACCATCATCGCCGTCGCTCTCGCCCTATCGTCCACCGCCGCATTCGCAGTCTCCACCTGCGACACCATGCCCACCAAGGCCAAGCAAGAAGACTGCTGGTCGAACCTGATCGGCGGTTACCTCGCCGAGGCTGACGAATACACCTTTGCCGTGACGGAATCGAAGAAAGTTCCTGCCACGGTGAAGCGCAACGTGGAAAAGAAGCGCCAGGCTATCCCGTTTGATGCCCAAGCCCAATGCCGCAAGGACAGCATGGGCTATCCGGAGAACAACTGTTATATCCGGATCGTCCAGCGCTTCAAAGACTACACCTACGAACAGACGTCGAAATACGGGGTCCCCGACATGCGCATGAATTAACCCCCCTCCTCCTCCAAGGATAATCACCATGAAAAAGATCATCGCAACCCTTATCCTCGCAGCAGCCGCTACTCAAGCCAGCGCCTACGTTGACATCTGCAACATGAAGCGTTCGCAAAGCGAACAGATGCAGTGCTATCAGTACGGCGCCAGCGGCGGCATGATGCGACTGAAGAAGAACTACGAACGCACTCTCAACTCAAACAACGTGACCGAGAGCGAAAAGAAGAACCTGCGGGATAACCAAAAAAAGTGGGAGGCGGCTGTTGACCGTAAGTGCAGCGATAACGTTTGCGTCTACCACGCCGTCGCTCAGCGCAACGAAGACCTCCAGCAGTTCATGCAAAATCACGGCCTCCAGTCGATGTAAGCCACAGCGGCATAAAGCGCAGAGTGGGCAAGCGCCCACTCTGGCCGACGTCTGCCTGTCTTTTTTTGGGCTCTTCACCGATTTCCGGGGAAGCACGCAAGGTGCTGACGGGCCGAGTTCCACCACAAGGCGCCATTCACATCGATCGTTGTTCCGAAGTTCAGAAGGCGGCTACGTCCTGCGACCAGTCATTCGTCGTCCGCCGCCATCATCGGCGCTCCCCTCTCCACGACGTTGCGCAATGACCGCTTTGCCGTGGAACGAAGGGATTTCGTGGGCCTCGCCGAAGGGTTTCCGCAGATTCCTCGGGTGTCGGAGGCATCCGGGATGATCTGGATCTAGGCAGATTTACTCCGCCTCACGAAGTGATTTTCGGCGTGCCAATCGTTGTTCGCTTCGCCTTCGCCAATCCTCGTGCAGTGGTGGCAGACTAAGGTAGAGCTGCTGTGTCGCATCACAGAGGCCGAGCAAACCATGAACATGGGCGAATCGTTCACGCTGGGTCTCCGGCCAGCAATAGGGTGGGCGCTGCCAGGCGAGCGCTCAGTGCCTGTCAGGAGACAGGGTTAGTCGGCCTCTCGGCCTTCCAGTGCTTTCGTCCGCATTTCGCGAGTCTGCCCAGAGGGCGTGACTTCATGCTTCCAACCCGGCGAACAGCCCTTCCAGGCGCTGTGCGATCTCGTTATCCAGCTGCGGCACTAGGGCAAGTGCGCCAAGGTTGGCACGCAGTTGCTCTACCCGCGAAGCGCCGGTAATGACGGTGGAAACGTGTGGATTGCGCAGCGCCCAGGACAGCGCCAGCTGGGCCGGCGTGGCATCCAGCGTGCGCGCGATGTCCGCCAGCTGCTCCACGGCCGCCCGTATGCCGGCACTGGCGATGCGCTCAAGCAGGCGTTCGTTGCTGTTCAGCGCGGCACGGCTGTCTGGCGCAATGCCGTCCGCGTACTTGCCGCTCAGCACGCCCCCTGCCAGCGGGCTCCAGGTGGTCAGCCCCAGGCCGATATCCGGGTACAGCCGCGCGTACTCCTGTTCGACACGCCGGCGCGCCAGCAGGTTGTACTGTGGCTGCTCGGTGACAGGCTTGTGCAGGTGCGCACGATCGGCAAAATCCCAGGCCGCTCGGATCGCGTCGGCGTCCCACTCGGACGTCCCCCAGTAAAGCGCCTTGCCACGCGCAATGATGTCGTGGAAGGCCCAGACGGTCTCCTCGATCGGAGTGTCCGGGTCCGGCCGGTGCGCATAAACTACGTCGACGTAGTCCAAGCCAAGCCGGGCCAACGAGCCGTCAATCGCACCCAGCAGGTATTTGCGGTTAAGTGTGCGGCGTTGGTTAGGCCCGTCGTTAAGGCCAGCAAAGAACTTGGTGGTGACGACGAAGTTCTCGCGCGCCCAGCGCAGCTCGCGCAGCGCTTCCCCCATCACGTTTTCCGCCTTGCCTTGCGCATAGCTCTCCGCATTGTCGAGAAAATTGATGCCATGATCTCGCGCGACCGCGAGGATCTCCACTGCTTCGGCCACGCCAACCTGGCCGCCGTAGGTCACCCATGCGCCGAGCGACAACGCGCTCACCTTCAGCCCGGCGCGTCCCAGTCTGCGATATTCCATTTGCCTTATTTCCTTTCGCTTCGTGATTAATGCCGACGCGGCCTTTGCGCCGCCCTGCCTCATGCGTGGCCCACAAGCGGAAACACTTCCTGCCCCACCAGCAGCGCTTCCTCCAGGTTGGGATAGCCGGACAGAATGAAGGTGTCGATGCCCAGCGAGATGTACTCTTCGATGCCGCGCTGGCCGCGCAGAATGTGGTGACAACGGCCGAGTTGCTCGGTCTGGGCACGGTATATATCGGCGCGCTGCGAAACCAGTCCGAGGCAGTGGCGCGCAAGCTGAATACTGGCGCCGGCGTATTTCCCGTATTCGGCCTTTGCATCGGCGTTCCCAATTTGGCCCTGCGACCGTCAAGCCGCGGCTGTCGCAGCGCGACGTGCTGTACCGCGAGCAACGCGCCGACGCAGACGCGCGACGTGGTCGCCGCCTACGACGAGATCATAAAGGCATTCAGTGGCTTGCAGCAGCTGCCACAGGACGCACGGAGCGCCCATTCCGTGGCACGCCTGCGCGGCCCGGCCAGTCTGAAAGGTTGCGACCGCCTGCGTGAAGCGCTGGCAGGGCAAGGCTTTGAGCTGCTGTAGCGCAGCCGCCAACGACAGCAGGAGACAGCTTGAGCCTGGAATTCCACTGGTCTCTGCCATCCGACGCCAGTACGGCCTTGCAGGGACGCGGCCTACCTCAGTGCAGGCCTTGCGCGGCGCCTTTGGCCACACTGGCCAGGCGCACGGCGGCAAGTACCACGTGGTGACCCGTTTCCACATGCCCCCGAAAGCAAATACGGATACGCCGACTCGAACCCATTGAGCCCCACCACCTCGATATGCTCCTGCACGTCAGCCTGGCTCCGGCCTATCCCAGCAGCTTGCCCCGGAACACAGGCAACTTGCTCGTGCGGCGGCTGAATCATAATCACCACCCAAATAGTAAGGCGCCCCGTATTCTTGCTCCCACAGCCGTGCCGCCCTGTCAAACGCATTCCAGTTTTCCGTCCGCGAAGCTTCGTCATCGCCGCAAGGTTGGTGATCAAGCATCCGGCCGAAGTACGACCGGCAATCCTGTTCGTAGGCACCCGGCCTCAACATGTGCAAATGCCACATCGCGTCAATATCCCGGGTCGGAGCCAAGCTCCCCCCATGCTTCTTCACTAGCGCCAGGTAACGGCGATAGCGTTTCTCAGCCTGCTCGATGAACTCATCCGTTCGATTGAGAAAGTCACCCTTATTCTTTGCTCGCTCCTTTTTTGCCAGAAATATCAAGTCAACTGTGGGTGATGGCAGATCAATATTAGACATACTATCTCCTCATTCAAACTGCATTACCATAAGTTGCACCTGCGTCTAAATTTTCAATAAAAAATCACAGATCGAATATAGATCGAACTTCCTGAGAAGCAAGTCGAATTTTGACCCTGTGCGGGCGGATGTTAGTGAGCTAACCCTAATGGGTTAATACTTTTGGGTGATAGCAATCATCCATTCTTACACTATGGTCAGTGAATCTGTGGAGATGAAGCCACAGCTTTCCACAAGTGAGCTTTAAATATGGTAACAAGATATGGGTAAGGGAAGGATTGATTACCCCACATGGGTAACCGAAACCATCCGGTTTGAACAATACTTATTGGATAGGGCACGAGATAACCGCCTGATTCTGCCCGACTCCTATGACGGCCTTATGCAGTACATGCCAGAAGGCCGCTCCATCTTTCCAGTCCATGCTATTTGGGTCGACGAGCGACATATTGAAGCTTGGCAATCTGGAGAGAAGTCATTTCGTCAGTGGAAACGAGAACGTGCCTCAGGATCACAGTATCGGCTGCTCATTCACCCCCTGTCCTTTAAGCACTATCGTCCGCTCTTGAATGAGATCAAAGGTGCTCGTTTCGAGAGTTACCTTGCAACACCTACCTCCAGTTGTCGCACGGTAATTGCTTGGCCGCTCAATAACCCGGGCGCAGCGGCGCTGGTCAAGTTAAGCGTTGCCACAAAAATATGCGGTGTAGATAGAACTATACGTAATAGACGTGTTGAGAAATGCGTAAAACTTACGGATCTACTCGATGGGGCATCCGACTTGCCTTCCTCATTTGCATATTTTGGAGAACGCTTCGGGATATCACCACTCAAGATCAGTCGGGGAGGAATGATCCTGCGAGACAATACGCCGTCCCCTAATTTTCGGAATAAGGTGACCGTCCCACTTTTTTCACTTCATGCGGAGCCAAAAAAAAATACCCCTTCAATTCTCTTCAACTTAATACTGAGGGCGAAAACAGATCCAAGGGAGTATTTAAGGACGCATCTTGTTTCAGTTTTTTCTCAGCAGTGGGCAAGTCTTGCGATTAGGTCTGGTATTGTCGTTGAACCCCACGGACAGAATCTCTTGATGGAATTTAATTTGGATGGGACACCATCTGGTCGATTCGTTCACCGTGATTTTGAGGATGTCAGCGTGGATATTGAATGGAGGCGAAAAACAAACCTCTATACCCCAAAACTTCCTTCCAGGCTTAGCGAAAGATTTATCTACGACACAGAAAAGCATGTGTGGTGGCTGAGAAATAGTCTATCGACTTTTTTTTTCGGCGGCGTACTTTATCCCATTGAAAGAAAAATCCATTATTGGTCGGAAGCCGGCCTCATTAGTAATTTCCGTTGTGAAAGCGGTTTTTTAAGGCGCGACTTCATGACCTCTCTCGCGCGAGAAATAAGCAACATAGTAGGGTTTAGAGTAAAAATAGGGGCTAATGAAATGACCACTCTAGACAGACTAGTTCTGAAAGCTAGAGCGTCTCTTGAGTATTAATAAATCTCCGAGGACCGCCCATGGACCCATCAACGAACGGCCCACTTCCGATATGGATCTGGATAGATCCGACAAGGCGCTGTAATCTGGCATGCAATCTTTGCTATACGAAGAATGCCCACAGCCAAGAGGATCTTTCCATCACCACATTCGTTGATATCGTTGAGCGAGTTTGCGCGGAGAGTCGAATATCGATCCATCAAATGACATTGAACTGGAGGGGAGAGCCCACACTCAACCGCAATTTCCCCGCAATGCTAGGGTTTCTTAAACAGCATTACAATCATTTTCCCGTAGAATTTCATACCAATGCAACAGCGTTAACGACGAAAAATTCCACGGCGATTGTCGAGGCTTGCGGCCCGAACGTTACTATTTGTATCTCAATAGATGGTGGAAATGAAGCTAGTCACGATGCTCAGCGTGGACCCGGCACTTACCGTCGCGCAATTCGGGGGGCACATGCCATTCTCAGGGCACGAGGAACGAGGGGATATCCGAAAGTCGTTTTACATCAATTAGATTTGCGGGTAAACAACGATAGTTATGATGCTGATTTTTTGGAACTCAGCACTATCGTCGACGAATGGCAACAAAAGTTCCCAATCATCCCTGGTGGAGAGCGCCGCCTGTTTAAGGACGCGCCGCTGGATCCAAAGGGGTCCGCCATCATAACCGAATGGCCTCGGACCAAGCTACCGTCGGTATTGCCTAAGGGATCCTGTTTTTGGGCCGGCAACGCACTTTGTATAGCGCCCAATGGGGATGCTTCAATATGTCTCCTTGCGCACGACCCCACCGGGATATTGGGAAACGTTATCTCGGAGGAGGTATGGTTGATAGTCACCAAAGCGCGGAAATGGCGGGAGAACCTTATGGCCCATGGTCGCGGCAGCATGTCACATTGTGAATTATGCAGGATGGAGGAAGGGAATATATCGGCCGCATGGTCGGCCTCGACTCGACGTACTGTCGACGCGAAAACAAATTCGAGGTGAGATAAATGCGCGCGGGAGCTTCCGACGTTATTATTACCCCACCGTTGCCAGTACAACTCGCCGGCCACAAAGGGCAAAGAGTCGCAGTAGGCATTCTAGATGACATCCATGCTCGATGTGTCGTCATTCAGGATTGCGATCGTAGCGTGGCGATTATATCCGTCGAGCTACTGTGGCTTAGCCGCGAACACATCTCGCAAATTCGAACAATCATAAATAGCCTCACTGGTATTCCGACATCGGATGTGTTTATCGCATGCACCCATACACACTCAGGCCCGGATACTTTAGATTGGTATGATTTTGCACCGCTTGTAGATAAGAATTGGTTATCATCCCTTTTTAGACTCATTGCTTCTTCAGCATATATCGCCTACATGGCGCTACAACCAGCTCAAGTAAGCGTGGCATCGACTACTGTCTCAATCGGGGTAAATAGACGTCTTCATAGCCATCGCGGCGTGGAGCGCCATCCGAACCATCTAGGCCCTGTGGATTCCACACTTGACGTAATTTCTGTCATGTCGTTAGATGAGAAGCGAATTGCCACCATTCTTAGACACGGCACCCATCCTGTCGTTTTGGGCGCGAATAGTTTGCTAATAAGTGGTGATTGGTGCGGAGTTGCGTCCAAGCAGACTGAAGAGTCGATTGGCGGCGTTTGCCTGTTTTTGAATGGAGCTGCTGGAAACGTGAACCCCGCGGTGTGGACAAATTCCACTGTTGCAGAGATGGAGCGAATCGGCCGTCGTGTGAGCGGGGCAGCGATTGAGGCTGCTTTACGGGAACCATTACCTGAACATGGAATCGCCGCAAATAGCATAACACTAAAGCTGGACCCTTTTGAACATCCATACTTGAAGCGTGCACAGCAAGAACGGCTTCGTTCCGATAAAGCCATGCTGGTTGAAATTCAGGCGATACGATTGGGCAACAAAATCATCATTGGACTTGGGGGAGAATGTTTGGTCGAAACCGCGAAAAAAATAACGGATGCAAGCGTGGATCATCGCATTCTCATCGTGAGCTATGCAAATGACTATATAGGGTACATACCAACTCTTGAACAGATAGCGGAAGGTGGATATGAGGCGCGCACCCGAATGTTATCTGAAAGTAGTATAGAGGCCTACATCGATTCGGCAAGTCAACTAGCCATTTCGAGTGCGAAGGGCCGTTAGGGAAACCAACTGAACTAAAAGGTACTACCGGCAAAATCGGCGTGGTCACCCGAAACATGCTGGCGAATTGGGCTAAGACGCCGGCTGGCCGCTATGGCCGACAATTGGACAGTCGCGCCTTCTATACCGAGCAACTGCTCAGGGTCGGGAAGAGACAACCGGGTAGTGGCGGGCCGCGGTCGGTTCCCGGCCAACAAGCGACCTTCATTCGCCCCGCAAATCGGCGAAGAATTTTTTTTTGAAGGATTCATCGCCGATTTCTATGGATGGCCGACGATCCGACGGTCGAGTCCCGCCCAATTAGTGACATGGGTCTGTTCAGTCGAAACGGCCAAGCCCACCACGAAGCTGGATGGGTAGGCGACAGCGTCGGCCGGATACGCCTTGCCGTCCGAGCGTGAAAGGAAAATTGGGGCGCCTGCACCCTGTCGTTTCCGAGCGCCGGCGATTCCGTGCGACCCGGTGAATTAGGCCTGTGTCCATGGCTTCGGGCAACGACCGACGGCGCGCCTACCGTCTGGCAAACGCCAGCGTGCGCTGGGCGAAGTTGACAAGCGCCTGGTCATTGATGACCTGCGTTGCCCACGCCGGGTTGCTGTCGTGGTGGAACAGGTTGGCATAGTCCAGCAGCGCCCGAAGCTCCGCGATGTCGGCCTGCCCCAGGATCTGCGCCGGCGTGTTTACTCGCTGCTCGCAGATGCCGATGAACGGCCCAAGCAGCGCACCAGGCGGAAATGTGGTGGGGTAGGCAACGCGCGCAAACGCCTCGAGGATGTGGCGCAAGGCAGCAGCTACTTGGCGTTCGACAGCCGGATCAGCTGCTTGCAGATAGCCGGTGACGAGCTCGTGACGACGATCATGCTCCGTGATGCAGTCCTGACGGACATCCCAGGGGGCGAAAGTCGAGCCCGCAGCTGCGCGAACAAGCCTGATGGCCGAACGGTCGGCTCCGTTCGATCCCTCCCACAGGTTGCATAGAAAGGGCTTCGAGTGCGAAAGCACTATCACCTGAGCAACTCGGGGAAGCAGGCGGCGCATCTCCTGCACGGTGGTCAACGAACGATGCTCATCGAGGCTTGTCACGGGGTCATCGATGACCACGATTTTCTGCGCGAGCTGCTGGTCCTGCTCCAGTGACGTGAAGAAGAACGCAAGCGCAAGCGCGTTTCGATCCCCGGCGCTGAGCGTGTTGCGGAACGAAGGACCTGCATCGGCAGTCTGGGGCACCGCTGCGTTGTTGATTAACACGCTGTACGAGCACGCCGCCCCCCCTCGCGTATTGACTGAGTTGACCTGGTCGAGGCGAAACCCGGCATTGAAGCGACCAAGGTAGTCGTTGATCACACCCTGGTAAGCCGGAAAGATGTTCTGTCGGTAGTTGTTTAGCGCGTCGCGCGCCTGAGTTCTCAGTTCTTCGGTTTGGGTCTTTGCCCCCTTCTCCGCCAGGTATGCGTCGCAGTGCGGTACTGCCGCTGAGTGACGCGCTCGGGTGCTTCTCAGTCTCGCCAGATCGGTGACCAGTGCTGCCACGTTGGCCGTTGCCGCGCGCTCTTTGACTAGTGCGATCTGGGCATTGCAGGCCAGCAGCGCGTCCGAACACGCGGCGATGTCCTCCTTGACCGTCTCATAGGCAGCGATGGCGGCCAGCGCAGCTTCGGGCAGCAAGCTGCCTTCCAGAGGCGCGGCCTGCTTTGCGGCGAGCGCTTCTGCGACCGCATCTCGTGCTTCACCCCAGGCACGCGTCAGTACGACGGTGTCGATTGTGATCTCCGGCGCCGGCAGGAAGGCACTCCAAAAGGTGCGACGCTGCTCCGATTCCCGCACAGACCGTTCAAAGGTGAGAGCCGCAGGCTCGCCATGAGTGTCGTTCAGTGCCTCGATCTGCTGTGCTACATCGCGCTTCAACTCGTCGTAGGCCGCGCTGAAATAAGCCTGGTAGTGGCGCAATAGCGGCGAGCCGGCCAAATCTTGAGCACAGAACGGACAGATCTCGTGGTCCAGCCCGGCAGAAGCGCTGGCAACGCTCTGCATGCCATCACCGACCCACGTCGCTCCTTCACGACCGAGCTTGGCCAGATGGGCCTGGACGGCAGCGGCAGCCGCTGCCTCAAGATCAGGCAGCGTGCGGGCGAGAAGCGTGTTGATGGCTTGGGTGTCGAAGGCGGGCAAGCTGAAAGCGATAAACGTCTCGGCCTGCCGCACGGCATCGGCCGACTGTGCTGCTGCCAAGTTGTGCTCCGCATCCCGGATCGCGCCGTCGATGTTCGCATCTGCCGCTAAAGCGCAAAATTCGTCAACTGTCATGACGCCACGCGCTTCCGCCGGGATCGCATCGCTGAGCGCGCGCAAGGCCCGGTTGTGCTCCTCGATACGAGCCACGTGGGCTTGTAAGGCGGCGTTCAACGCAACGCCCTGCGCGCCAAGAATCAGCTCATGCAAGTTCTGTCGGTGTGACGGTCCAATCTCGACGCCTGCGCACACGTTCTGCGCGACGAAGTGATCATCGAAGACAGCGATACGGGGCAGCGTGGTTGACCATGCGCCGTTCTGGAAAACGAGCTGCGGACCCGCCCGAGGAGCCAGGACAAGGTGCGGCGGATGTTGAGATCCAAGGCGACGGCGCTCGTTGACAAGCAGAGCGTCGCCAGTGCCTGCCGATCGCAGGATGGAAGCGAGCGTCGTCTTTCCGCGGCCGTTTTCTGCGTAGATCAACGCCAAGCGACTGAGCGGTAGTTGAGCCCCCTCGTTCACCGAGTCGAATTGCCCCACGTTCCGAAGCAACTGGATGCGATCAAGGCTCATGCGCGGGCCTCCGAAAGCCGCATCTCGTAGGTCATGTCTGGCTCCCTTGCTCTTGTTAGGGCATCCATTATCGAGGATTTTCCTGGTGGCCTACGCGAAGCGCATCCTAGATTCGCTAGAGCGCCCCTGACCGCTTTCGGTATCGGCATCGACGACCGCTTCTGGCGGCTGGGAGCGGCTGTAGGCGCTGCTTGTCAGCGGCTGAAGCTCAGCCGAAGTAGTCCCGCCGTTGGTCGATAGTCCAGGTCACAAATGCTCCAGCTTTACCAGCTGAGCTTTTTGGGAGGCTAGCCTGCCGCAACACCGTCGATCCCCGACGGTCGCATGCCAGAATCAGCACGGGGCCGCCCTGATTTCACCTTTTGTGGCACGCGTCCCATGTCGAAAGTACGGATGCGCTCCGCTCCGCGGATCATGACATACTGCTGAGCCTTGGCGAGATACGTGAGGTTCTTCTGTAGCGCCTTGCGCTTGCCATCGCCCCTATTGATCTGGCCCACGCCGATGCCGTGGCCACGCTTTTCATATTTCCGTTTCAGCCGCCCGTCATTACTGTTCCAGTAGTCGCCCCTCCCTCCAGTCACTACGTCGACCCAGTATTCACCGATCTGCCGTGCGATGAACTCGTCATGGTTGCTGTCCGGCGAATAGAAAAGGATCACGTGCAGGTGCAATCCCGTTTGCTCCCCCTGCTCGATCGTCCAGACATAGTTCCTGACGCCTGACATCAGCTTGTTGCAGCGCCTCGCAGCAAAGAAGCGGTCACGATGCTCCTGGATCGTCTCAGGTGTTATCTCGCCACGGAATTCCGGCTTGTAGGCCAACGTCAGCGAAAGAATCAGCCAGCGACTTTTCGCCTCGAACATTGCCTCTTCCATCGCGAGCACGTTCCTCATATTCCGCTCGGCATTCTTCTTCCTCAAACGCTCACGCTCCTTGAACTCTCGTGATTGGCAACGTACACGGATCTGCTCGATCAGCACATTGAACAGTTCCATATAGCGTACGCCATCAGCACCATCAGTATCACCGGGTTCATCAAACCAGAACGGATAATCTCCAATTAACCCGAGCTCCTTGCAGACATCGTAGAACAATTCTACTCGCGCTGAGTAGCTGAAAATATCCGAATACTGCTGGAGCCAGCTGTTCAACAGGTCGTAATATTGCCTCCCAAGGTCCAACTCGCGGATCCTCTCTATTCCATAACGGGTGACCTCAGCGATGAAGCCGCCTTCGCAACTCGCCTCGATGTCTTGAACGAATTTCTCGATATCGAACGGATACCGTTCCGCATAGCCCTTGTGGAGGACAGTCATTATTTTTCCGCCCACATCGATCTGCTCAAAATTCGAGCGCTCGTTACGGCGAACGATTACCTCCAGCATCTCCCGGTCTTCAGTCTTCTGGCTCATAGCTATGTAATGGTGTGTCGTCGAACATATGCGACGATGTGTTGAGGTTCGGTCTCTGTTCGTCGCGTAGCTGAGCCGCCTTGCCACTAATGCTCAGCTATCGAGGATCCTGAGACCTTCTTTCTTGTCGTTGGGTGATTGGCAGATATTGAATGCCATCGAACCTGCTTCCCCCTCCGTCATGCTTATTGGCATGACCGGTAAAATATTCACTACTGCTTCGCAGTCGTATAGCTGCTGTCTGCCTTGATGTACAGGTACCTTCGTTACCTGTACTAGTATTACATTACCTGCATCTTGCAGTTGCCTAACACCTTGTAACTAAGCTCAGTAGGTATACCATAATGGTATTCCATAAGAAGCATAAGTGCGAGCACTCAAGGAGCAAGATAATCACGATGATTTGATCAAATGATTCTCAAGAGACGCGCATGATTCAAAAGTGTTCCTCATATACATACTTATGCACGCAGCTAAATAACACGGAAGCAGGTGCCGCCTCACGTAAGAAACAGACTTCTGGATCAGACTACACAAGCACTCTGAGAAGTGACCAGACATTACCTGCTCTAGGCACGGACTACACACCCGAGTACACACGAGGCTCAGCATGTGTCAACGCAGTTTCCACATCAACGAGAAACATGTCGCGGTTCTGCCGCCATAAGTCAGGTACGAAGAAGCAGCAGCATCCTGCCTGCCATCGACGATCGAGAGATGCGACACGTGGAGCAAAGGTGCCGCATCGCAAGCGCAAATCGTTGCGTGACAAGAGGACCTGTTGCGCGGCTCGCGGGGCCGCGGGGAGCGACAGCACTACTCGTCTTGCTGGGACCCCGGCGCCGCGAGAAATACATTCAGGGCCTGCCGCCCCCGCGCTGTACCGTGCGATTCATGCGACTAGTCGCATGAATCGCATACTAAACGAGGGTTCTCCGGAGAATCGACGAGCTACGTGCTCTTCAGGACGCCGACGCTTCAACCGTGACCACGGAATTGCGTGGACGCACCTAGAATCCCATTTAAATTGCTGCCCACCATTATGAAATGTGCGGGATTGAGTTCGATGTATCGCTCTCGTCGCGGCCCGGTTACGACTTGTACTTGACTTCTTTCCTCCATACATCTCAAAGCTGCATCGAGGCGTGACACCGGACGCACCGGACCGTTTCTTAGTACCAGGTTCTTCTGTGCGAAGTTGAGTTTTCGACACCAGAACTGGGTGTACAAGAAGTTCTCGAGCACTTGCGCATCGGCCTGCTCTTGCGGAATTGCGGCGTCAGCCGAGAAGAGTCGCCTGAATGCATCTATATGCCAATCGACGATGTCAACTGCTCGGCTTAGCGTATCGATCGATATTTTTCCCTCTTGCATCGAGAAGACGTGCAGCAATGCCGCAATACGACTCGTTATTTCCAACGCCTTGGAAGCAAAGTCCTTGAAGTCGTGGAGATAGCCAAAGGGGCTCAACATCGATTCGACTTGATTTGCAAGTACGAGCCAGCGCGCGATCGCGTCCTCAGAGAACTCCAACGTCGTTCGCTTAATTGCACCGGCGTCAATGCGGCGCCCCCATTCGTCGAGCAGTTCGCCCATACGCGCGTGGAACCTCGGCAGATGGCACCACTCGGTGTCTATTTGATACACAAAGCGGGTGCCCTGGGTCGAAGCAGGACAACCTATGAGGTATCGCGCCCAGTGACCTGATCCGCGCATGAGATCCCCCCGCCGGTCCAAAAGGTCCTTGAGCACCTGACGCTGTACCATGTAGGAGACTGTCACCCGCGGGTTGCGCACGACGATACTTACGCCATTGCTGCGATCCAGCGTCAGCATTTGCGTACCATCCCACGTCTTATTGAGCACACCCGTTTGCTTTAGCGCACCGCCCTTGATGATGACCTCGCCTTCATCGCTGATGAAAGCGATAGATTCGCCGTCTCCTTCAAGCGCATCCATAATGGCGCGTTCGGTCGCGTTCTGACGCATGATACGTCGCCCCCTCGGTTTCACGGGCTTAGCTGCGGAGTGCTCAAACATTTGACGGCATACCTCGTCAATCGACTGTCCCTCCAGCGTCAGCTTTGTAATCTGACGACGCAGGCCTTTGTCGACCTGCTCCCAGATACGCATATCAAGTTCGTATTGCCCGAGATCGGCCTCGTGCTTCGTCGTGCGCGCTCGGTCAAACTCGTAGAGTGGTGCCGCCACCAAATTGTGGACACCCGTCTTGCGCTCGCCCGAGTCTGCGACTACAAGTAGATTCAGCGAAAGCGGTCGGATCTGTCCAGTTGGCAGACGTACATCGTACAGCCCTTGCGCCGACGCCGACATATTCGTCAAGAATTCCATCCCGACCAGGGCGTCTGGCGCCTGAACGTACCTCACGACTTCCTCTGCCGCTTCCTTGATAACGAGATGAAACGCACCCAATGGGTAAGGCGGTGGTGTAGTTACGGGGGTCATGCGAGTCCCCTCGTAGCCGAACCGGCATGGCATGCGAATGGCATTTGCATGAGGCCGTCCGCGGTCTTCGGATACTTGGCGGAGATACTCGCAGACGTGCGCTGCCTCGAAGAAAACAGCGCATAACATTTCTTGATATTCATCTTCTTCCCAAAAATGAGAGGCCAGGGCCGCGCTTTGTTTGTCATAGATCAAACACCTGTCGATCTGCCAAGCGCAGCCAGGAGCGATTGTTCAGTGATTCCAATCCACATCGAACTTAGTTGCTCTGTCCACGCCGAGCCTCATTCTTGGGAGCAAGACTAGCCAGCGTGACGTTGCCTCCCGCATTCAGTGCATCGGTTGACGCCGGTAAAATTGACCCGCAACACTCGCAATGGAGGTACTCGCCTTTCTCGGCACGCTGCTTACGTTCAGTCTCGAGCAGCGAGCGGAAGCCGCCCATGGAGAGGGGTAATCCCATGCTTGTCAATTGCGCGATGATTGTTTTCTGCGGCACTTCTCTGGCCAGCGCACGCTCAATCGCGGGATACAGTTTCTGAAATAGCGCGGTCTTTTGCTGTCGTTTGCCTGATTGCAGTGCGTCCAGCCGCTCGATCAGTTGCGCCGCGTCGGCCAGAACTACGTTTTGTGTGCTGTCCATGGAGCCCATTGATAATCCTCCTGCAGGTATATTGGCAGCCTTCTGGTTTCAAATGCTGCCTGTGATGTCGTCTCTAGCTGTTAATAAGCTGCCCGAATAGTGTCAGCAGGCCATAGCAACCGGCGATTCGGCCGCTTGACTAGGCGAGCTGCCGGACTGCGAGGGCGCTCGCGGATTGCGGATTGCACTTGCTCACAGCGCCTGTGGACGACTTGTCAGCCAGGCATCCACCTCAACCTCAAGCCAGCCGACAGCTCCCAAACCAAGCCGTATCGGCTTGGGAAAAGTTTCGTCGTAGTATTTACTGCGGGGGTTGAGCTTGTTGTAAATGCTGCTTCCGGAAATCCCAGTTTTCTCCTTCAGTCGCTTAAGACGAAGGACTTTGGTCAGCGCATTGGCATTCATCGAATATCTCCTTGGCTTCAGTTGGAATCGATGGATGCAATTTAGATAAAGCGAGCCCAGGAGGATATGCAACATGCCGGCAAACTGTGGAGAAAATTGCCGTGGAAGGCTACGTCACGGGTGCGTAGGACAAGCCTGACGGGTCGCGGCGTCGGCGGCGTGGCCGAGCGGACTGGAGCGCGGGATGGGTGCGATGCATGACCTCAGCAACTCGGCCCATGCCAGCGAGCGCTGTTCGTCAATGGTGACAGCGATTAGCTTGCCACTCACCGTCGGTCGCCACACGCACACCTTCGAGGCTGCGGCGGATATGCGAGCTTTATGTCCCCGGCATTTCACCAGCGCAGGCGGTGTGGGGACATCTGGTCGGCTGATTCAGCGCCTATTGGGGATGGCGCCTTGACGCGCCGCCTCAGTGCGAGCGCGCCGTCATATAGAAGATCGAGGCGGCCTGCGTGCTGCCTCGACACTCCGTGGGAAGGTAGCGTGGCCGGCTTCTGACGTCGTTGAACCAAGGAGTGTTAAGGAAAATCAGTCTTTCGCTTTCCTTGATGGAAAGAGCGCCGCTGCGTCAGGCATCTTTGCGAGCCAGCCGTCAAGGGTCCGGCTCAGACTCTCTTGCTTCAGTTCCGGCCCGCTCTCAACGGAGAATGCATGGGCCTCCTTGCGGATTGCGTTCACGGCATGGGTCCGGGACCGCCAGCCCGATCCAGGCTTCCGCTCGCGAGCCAACTGATAGACGCGCTCTCGCACAGGTTCATAGGTTTTGCTACGTGCTTCCGCCCCGGACTTCGCCTTCGTGGCCAACGCCTTCGCCGAGGCCTCCATGATCGTTTGCTCGCGTGCCTCGTTGATGCCCTTGCCGGAGATCGCAACACCGCACCAGTACCGAGCATCGGCCATATAGGACCACGCCAGATTCAGATCCCCGGACTTCATTGATCCCAACGCCCGCAAGCAATATGCGCACGAGATAATCAGCGAACCGTTGGGCGAGCGCGCGATCCAGTCAGGCCCCTTCGCCTTGTCAGCCTCGGAGACGAACTGCATGATGATTTCCACCGGGGTCTCGACGGACGGGTCATCCTTGCCCCCCACGACGTTGAGGACGTCCGGGATAAAGTCGATTACCTGCCTCCCTGGCTTGAGACCGGCATAGCAGTTTGAAAGGTTGCCAAGCGTCAGACGTACAAATCGCTCAAGGTCGAGCTCATGACGCGCTGGCCGGTCTGGGGCGTTCATATTTTCCGAGTCTGTCAGGTTCTGGAACGATTCAAGATTCAATCTACGCGATCGCGTCGCCAATTGAACCGTGAAAGTGGCGTTACCATCATACTCCGCGAAAGCCGTTTCCTCACGGCAATGGATAGCGGCGACACAGGGCTATGGATGCGCCCCTCGACCAGTGACCGAGATTCCAACGTTGCCATCGCATGAGGTAAATGGACGCTCACTAGCCCAAAGTCGTAAGGCAACGGACGGCACGGCGCCTGCAAAATCCGAGCAGTAGGGGATGAGCGAGCGGCGGGATGCGAAAACTCAATTTTCCGTATCGTTTCCGTACGGAAATGAGCGCTGCAGTTCACGGCTCTTCAAGCTCTTGTTTTATCAGGGAAATTTGGCGCGCCCGGCTGGGATCGAACCAGCAACCCCTGCCTTCGGAGGGCAGTACTCTATCCATTGAGCTACGGGCGCACAGAGACGGTTTTTCAACCGGCATTGCAGGTACAGCGGTTGCGGCGCGCGAATGCCGCCGCAGGAAAGTCGCATAGGATACCGCTTTTGTCCCCCGCCGTCCATGAGGGCTCTCCGGAGGCTCAGGCATACGTCTCGCAACCGCCGCTTTTGGCACTGGCAAAGGGTGGAATGGGGCTATAATCGCCAGCTATTTGCGTCAAATCGTGCCCCTCACGCGTTCGACCAGGATCAAGGCTTTGCGACTTTGATTCGGCGACAATCCGGGGCCCGGCCCGGGGGACAGTCCGAAGTGCGCAAATTGCGACAGACCCAAGTCAGGCTACGGCCGCAAGGCAGCATTGGCGGACTCCTGTCGGGCCCCTTGCGGGCCTGGTAGTGGTCAGACAAGGGCCAGATAAAGCAAGCCGAGGGTGAGCGGCCAGAAGGTTTCCTGCAAAACTGAGAGTTCTGTATGAGCGACGTCCACAACGAACACCACGAACACGAGTCTCCTATCAAGACACCCAAGCAGCTGATCGCCGTGGTGGTCGCGGCTTTCCTGGTACCGATCCTCGTGATCGTCCTGCTGGTCAACTTTGTGGGACACGGCTCTACTGAAAGCGCCGGCACGGTCGCCACGACAGAAGCCGTCAACGACCGCATCAGGCCGGTCGCGTCGCTCGAAATCAAGGATCCCAACGCACCGCGCGTGTTCAAGACCGGCGAACAGGTCTACAAGGAAATCTGCGCGGCCTGCCATGCCACCGGCGCGGCGGGTGCGCCCAAGTACGGTACCGCCGGCGACTGGGCCGCGCGCATCGGCCAGGGCTTCGACGGCCTGATGAAGTCGGTGCTGGGCGGCAAGGGCGCGATGCCGCCGCGCGCCGGCAGCACGCCTGACGACTACACCGATTACGAGCTGGCACGCGCCGTGGTCTACATGGCCGACGCCGGTGGCGCCAAGTTCCCCGAGCCGCCCGCACCGGCTGCCGCTGCACCCACCGCCGCCGCGGCGCCCGATGCGGCTGCCGCGCCGGCTGCTGCCGCTGCGCCGGCACCGGCCGCACCCGCTGCTGCTGCCCCGGCGGCTCCGGCAGCCGCTGCCGCGGCACCGGCTGCTGCGTCGGCCGACATCGGCAAGAAGGTCTATGACCAGGTCTGCGCCGCCTGCCACGCCGCCGGCGTGGCAGGTGCGCCCAAGTTTGGCGACAAGGCCGCCTGGGCGCCGCGCCTGAAGGAAGGCATGGACGCGGTCCACAACTACGCGCTGAAGGGCAAGGGCGTGATGCCGCCCAAGGGTGGCTACAGCGGCCCGGACGCCGATGTGATCGCCGCGTCGGACTACATGGCGAACGCTGCCAAGTAAGACACGACTGCGCTGCAAACAACGACGCCCGCGAAATTCGCGGGCGTTTTCGTTTTATTTATGCCTGGCGGCGGTTACACGACGCGCGAGTAACGCGCCCGCGGCACGATGCGGATCGGCTGCGCGCCGTCGTTGGCGGCCTGCTGCGTGTCTTGGCTTTCGGGCCCGGCGACCGCGGCGCGGGCGGCATCGTCGCGCAGGTAGCGGTCGAACACCATGGCCACGCGCCGTACCAGCAGCCGGCCCAGCGGCGTGACCGTGATGCGGGCGGGCTCGACCTGCACCAGGCCATCGGCCGCCAGGGTCGCAAGTTCGGCCAGCTCAGGCGCGAAGTCCGTGCCAAAGTCGACGCCGTGGCGCCGCTCCAGCGCGGGGATATCCAGCACGCCGTTGCACATCAGCGCGCCGATCAGTTCGCGGCGCAGATGATCGTCAGCAGTCATTTCCACCCCGCGCGCCAGCGGCAGGCGGCCCTGGTCGAGCGCGCCATAGTAGTGATCCAGAGTGCGGGCATTCTGCACGTAGCGCCCCGCCACCGCGCCGATCGCCGAGATGCCGAGGCCGAGCTGGTCATAGCCGGCGTGCGTGGAATAGCCCTGGAAGTTTCGCTGCAGCCGGCCTTCGCGCTGCGCCACGGCCAGGTCGTCGTCGGGCAGCGCGAAGTGGTCCATGCCGATGTAGACGTAGCCCTCGGCGGTCAGGCGTTCGATGGTAGAGACCAGTATGTCGAGCTTCTCGCCGGCCGGCGGCAGCGTGCTTTCCTCGATGCGACGCTGTGGCTTGAAGACATGCGGCAGGTGCGCGTAGCTGTAGACCGAAAGGCGGTCGGGCCGCAGCGTCAGCACCTGGTCAATGGTGCGGCCAAAGCGTGCGGCGGTCTGGTGTGGCAGGCCGTAGATCAGGTCGAGGCTGACCGAGCGGAAGCCGAGCCGGCGCGCGGCGTCGACTACGGCACGGGTCTCCTCGTAAGACTGGATCCGGTGGATGGCCTGCTGCACCTCGGGATCGAAATCCTGCACGCCCAGGCTGACGCGGTTGAAGCCCAGCTCGGCTAGCAGCGCCATGCGGGTGTCGTCAACACGGCGCGGGTCGATCTCGATTGAATGCTCGCCATCGGGCGGCAGTTCGAAATGCTCGTGCAGCAGCGCCATCACGCGGCGCATTTCGTCGGGATCCAGGAAGGTCGGCGTGCCTCCGCCCCAGTGCGACTGGAGCACGCGCCGGCGCGTGCCGAGCTGCGTGGCCAGCAGCGCCATCTCGCGGCCCAGGTACGTGACGTAGCGGGCGCTGCGGCCATGGTCGCGCGTGATGATCTTGTTGCAGCCGCAGTAGTAACAGATGTTCTCGCAGAACGGGATATGCAGGTACAGCGACAACGGCGCGGGCGCATCGGCACGGCAGGCGGCCAGGGCGTCGTGATACAGCGACAGGTCCGGGCCGTTCCTGAAGCGGTCGGCAGTCGGGTAGGAGGTGTAGCGCGGGCCGTTGCCGTCGATGCGGCCGGCGAGCGCGCGAAAGTCCGACAGCGCGCGGCGGTCGGGCGCAGGAGTAGTCATGGCAAGCGGGTTCATGGGGGCGCTGGGGAACGGTTTTTGACAGTCCATGCTAGGACCGCACGCCGAGCATTGTGTTGATCATCGTCAAGCCCAGCGCCGGCGTGGCACAGGCGCGTGGGCGCCCGGCGTCACACGGCGGTCATACGTGGCGGATACGCTGCGCGCCGGCGCGACTTGCGCCCCTTTCCTATTGCGCGATGCCGATGCCGGACTCCCTGCCCCTGACTTCCCTGCCGTACCTACCGCTGCGCCGACGACTGCTGGTTGCCGGTGCAGCCGCCCTGGCGCTGCCCGCCGCACCGCTGCTGGCCCAGTCCCCGGCGCGCCGCACCGTGGTGGTGGGCCACCTGATCGACCGCGCCGGTGCGCAGGCCGACCTGGCGCGCGACTATCTGGCCGGCGCCAAGGTGCTGTTCGATGCGGCCAATGCCGCCAATGGCCCGGTACGGATCGTCCATGTGGTGCGCGAGGCCGATTCCGATCCGCGCCGCGTGCTGGCACAGGCGGTGGCGCTGGCCGACAGCGAGCGCGCCGAGCTGCTGTTCGGCGCAGGCGACCGCATCCTGCCGGCGCTGGCGTCATCGGCCGAGCTGGTCCGGCGCGGCGTGCAGATCGTCGCGCCGCTATCTGGCCTGGCGTTGGCTGGCGACAACGTCTGGTTCACCCGGGCCGACTACCAGGCCGAACTCGATACAGCGGTGCGACAGTTGCGCAGCTATGGCCTGAGCGCGATCGCGCTGGCGGTGGCGCCGGACTTCGCCACGCCAGCGCTGGCCCGGCTGGAGGCGCAGACCGGCACGCGCGCGGTGCCGCTCGATCCCAAGGCCGACCCGGGTGCCGACGCCGCGGCACGGCGCATTGCAGCGTCCCGCCCTGGCGCCGTGATCGTGGCGGGCGATACGCTGGCGTATGCCGGACTGGGCCGCGCGCTGGCCGCGCAGGGCTGGTATGGATTCCTGGTCGGCCTGTCGTCGGTCAGCGCCACGGCCGCGCGCGAGATCCTCGGCCCCGGCTACGCCGGCGGCATGGTGCTGACCCAGGTCGCACCCGGTCCGCAGCAGGCCACGCTGCGCGTGGTCAGGGAGCACGTGGCGCGCATGAAGCAATACCTGGATGAGCCGCCGTCCTCGGCAACGCTGGCCGGCTATATCGGCGCCGCATGGCTGGCGCGGGCGCTGGCCGGCGTGCGCGCCAGCGGTGCCGCCGAGCTGCGCCGCGCGTTGCAGGGCCGTGTCGACGTGGGCGACTTTACCCTCGACTTCAGCCACGGGCAGCGCGGCTCGCAGTACGTCACGCTGGCGGTGTCAGGCGCGCGGTAGCGACAGGCGCGCACGCAGGCCGCCTTCGGGACGGTTGGACAGAACCAGCTCGCCGCCATGCCGCGCGGCGATGTCGGCCGCGATCGACAGGCCCATGCCGACGCCGCCGGTGGCGCGGCTGCGCGACGATTCGAGCCGGTAGAACGGCTCCATCACGCGCGCCAGCTGGTCCTCCGGAATGCCGGGGCCGTCGTCGCAGATATCGATCAGCACCCGCGCGGGGCTGTCGGCCAGCACGATGCTGGCCGCGCCGCCATAGCGCCGCGCATTCTCGACCAGGTTGACCACCGCGCGCCGCAGCTCCGACGGCCACGCCAGCAGCGGCTGCGCCTGGCCGCTGAGCGCGACCTCGTGGCCGGTGTCGGCGGCGTCGTCGACCACCGCCTGCAGCAGCGCCAGCACGTCCACGCGCTGGCGCGGGCCGCTGGCTTCGTCGCGGTCGCGCAGATAATAGAGCGTGGCGTCGATCAGGCCGTTCATCTCGGCCAGGTCCTGGCGCAGGCGGTAGCGCACCTCGCCCGCGTCGATGCGTTCGATGCGCAGGCTCATGCGTGTCAGCGGCGTGCGCAGGTCATGCGACACCGCGGCCAGGAAGCGTGATTGCTGGGCGAGCTGGGTGCGGATGCGCTGCTGCATCAGGTTCAGCGCCTGCGCCGCGGCGCGGGCTTCGGTCGGGCCACCGGTGTCGTCCAGCGGCGGTGCGTGCACGTCCTGCGCCAGCCTGCCGGCGCCGCTGGCCAGCTGCTGCACTGGCCGCGCCAGCAGCCGTGCGCCGACCCATGCGGCCACCACCATCGCCGCCACCTGGATCACCATGCCAAGGTGAGGTGGCCACGGCCAGCGCGGCGGCGGCGGCGGTGCGCCCGGCTCTGCCGGCCGGCCGGGAGCGTCCTCCGGCGGTGGTCCGCGGCGCCAGTCTTCGGGCGGCGGCGGCCCGCCCGGACCGTCGCGCAGCGCGCGTTCCATGCCCGGCCGCGGGAACAGGCCTTCGATCACCGTCATGCCGAGCAGGTGCACCGCCAGCATGATCGCGGCCATCACCACGAACAGCCGCAGGAACATCGAGTCGTAGCGCGCCAGGCGCCCGCCGCGGGGCATCGGGCTCACCCTTCCAGCGCCGCGGTGAAGACGTAGCCTTCGCCGCGCACGGTGCGGATCAGCGTCGGGTCGCGCGGGTCGTCGCGCAGCTTCTGCCGCAGCCGCGAGACCAGCAGGTCGATGCTTCGGTCGAAGACGTCGAGCCCACGCCCGCGCGCCTGGTTGATCAGCAGCTCGCGGTCGAGCACGCGGTTGGGCTGCTCGACAAAGGCCAGCAACAGGCGGAATTCGGCATTGGACAGCGGCACCACCACCTCGTCGCGGTCGACCAGCTGGCGCAGCGTGGTGTTCAGGCGCCAGTCGCCGAAGCGCAGTTCGTGGCCCGACGGCGGCGCGGCGCGGCGGCCATCGACACCCGGGCCACCGGCGCCGGCATGGACGCGGCTGCGGCGCAGCACGGTGTGGATGCGCGCCACCAGTTCGCGCATCTCGAAAGGCTTGGTGACGTAGTCGTCGGCGCCGACCTCCAGCCCGACCACGCGATCGGCCAGTTCGGCGCGCGCGGTCAGCATGATCACGGCGACATTGGTCCGCGCGCGCAGTTCGCGGCACAGCGCCAGGCCGTTCTCGCCGGGCAGCGACAGGTCGAGGATGACGAGGTCATAGGCCGTGGCGGCCATCGCCTGGCGCATCGCGGTGCCATCCTCGACCCCGTCGGCGTGCATGCCGAAGGTAGAGAGGTACTCGGCCAGCATGGCGCGGATCTGGGGATCGTCGTCAACGATCAGCAGGCGGATGGGAAGCGGCGGGGTGAATTCCATAAGCGAAGGAAACGGCATCCGGAAGCGCCGCCGGGCGACGGTGTGCCGATGCCGGTAGCGTGCGGTGCCCAACTTTACCAGCGGCGGGTGGCGGCACTATGCCGGCTTTGTATCAGGCCTGATACGCGGCATTGCCTGCAGCCCTGCCATGTACGCCATTGCAACATGGCGCAGACCAAGTGCTCAAGCAATGTGGCACGGGCTTCCCTAGCATGGACCGGCATCGATACCACCACAGGAGAATTCCATGCCCGCCCTGCCTATCCTGCCCCTGCGGCTGCGCACCAGCCTGTCCGTTCTGGCGCTGTGCGGCGCCAGCCTGGCGGCCACGCCGGCCAGCGCCCTGCAAGCCGGTCCGGCGCCGCACGGCGCCATGCCACCGCCGATACCAGCCCCGGCAACGCCCGAGTCGCTCGGCCTGAACCCGGCCCAGGCCAGGCTCTGGCAGGCCGCACGCAGCGCCGCGGTGGAGGCGGAGGCGCATGCGCTGGAGCTGCGCGCGCGCTTCCTGCGCGAGACCGCCGATGCGACGCCGGACGGCCCGCTGCGGCCGCGCGCCGAAGCCGTGGACCGCCTGCACCAGGCGCTCGAACAGGACCGCCGCGCCGTGCGCGAACGCTGGCTGGCGCTCGACGACAGCCTCGATTCCGCCCAGCGCCTGCGCCTGCGCGGCGCGCCCGATGCTGCGCGCTGGCTCGGACTGCCGCCAGGGCCGATGATGGCGCCGCAGCCGCAGGGGCGTTGAGCGCCGCGCCAAAAAAATCGCCCCCGCACGCTAGGGATGGTCTGAAAAACCTCTGCCAACGGAAGGGCGGCAGAGACGTTAAATGAGGATCACGAAAGCTGCATGACG
>NZ_JAGIQB010000136.1:0-4112 GCF_017815025.1 Cupriavidus phytohabitans | reverse complement strand
GGGTGGAGTCTTCAGATTAACGCGTCAGCCTCTCGTGACGCTGACGTTCGCTGGAGGTATTTCAGCGGCCTGCTAAGCTGCCAGACAATTTGCGATGGTGTTGTCCGCATATCCACGCTAGCCCTCGATTCGCAATCAACCCCCTGCATCTGAGCGGAATCCTTAGCCACCTCGGAATAGGAAGCTGTACGCGCTTAGAGCAGGCGCGCCGCCTAGGTGGACGTATAGCACTCTTGAGCCTTCAGGAAATTCACCACCACGGACCATATCGATCAATGCGTGCATAGACTTACCCTCATACACTGGATCAGTCATTATGCCTTCATACCTGGCGCACAAACGGATTGCTTCGAGCGTACCTTCGGATGGTAGCCCGTACTCCGGTCCGCCGTAACGCGTGTCGAGCACGATGTCAGTATCAGTAATCTCGCGACCTAGGTCGACAAGCTGTGCGGTGTGGCGCGCGATTCGCAGAATTTGCTCCCGAGTATGTTCGGGCCTTGCCGAAGCATCAACGCCAATCACGCGATTGGCGCGTCCTTCATCTGCAAAACCGACTGCCATGCCGGCTTGTGTGCTCCCTGTAACCGAGCACAACAGGATATAGTCAAAGCCGAAGCCAAGTTCCGCCTCTTGCTCCCGAACTTCCTCGGCGAATCTGACAAAACCCAAGCCACCCAGAGGATGTTCAGAGCAGCCAGCGGGAATTGGATATGGTTTTCCACCATCATGAAGCACACTTTCTATTGCTTCCTTCCAACTTTTTCGTATTCCGATATCGAAACCGTCGCCAACTAGGCGTACGTCAGCTCCCATAATGCGCGACATCTGGATATTCCCGACGCGGTCATAGACCGCGTCCGAGTAGTTAACCCAGTTCTCCTGGACCAGAACGCACTTGAGTCCAAGATGTGCTGCTACCGCCGCCACTTGCCTTGTCTGATTAGACTGTATGCCTCCAATCGACACCAGCGTGTCGGCAGCCTGCTCTAGCACATCGGGAATCAAGTATTCAAGTTTTCGAGTTTTGTTTCCTCCAAAAGCTAGCCCACTATTACAGTCCTCACGCTTTGCGTATAACCGGACCTGTCCTCCGAGATGCTCGCTCAGTCGCCTTAGAGGATGGATGGGGGTTGGGCCAAATGTCAATGGGTAACGGGGAAAGCGTTCGATCTTCATGACGGAGCTCCGGCGTGATGGTAAGTTGTACTCGCGGGGGCAATTAGGGGACACTTGCCTCTCTTGGACCATTTCCCAGTTCTCAGGTGTTCAAACAACTTCGCTCGAAAAATGGAACGCGAGGCACTCCTGCAAAGCTCGCCCAATTTGAGCACCATAAAAAGAATTGACTTCAAATTTTTCTCGCATGAAACCCATGGGAACCACAACATTTCACACGACCAACCAACCTAAGGTAAGCGTTGATGCACTAGATGGTATCGACAAGGCCATCTTGAGAGCCATGCAGCAAGATGCATCGATCTCAAACTTGGCGCTGGCAGCGCATCTCAATCTAAGCCCGCCGGCGTGCTCTCGGCGCGTTGAACGACTCAAGAGGACTGGCCTCATCCGTGGCATCGTGGCGCTGCTGAATCCGGTGAAGCTAAGGGCTGGCATGCTTGTATTGATTGGCGTGGTCCTGGAACGTGCCACTCCCGAGTCCTTTTCGAAGTTTGAGGAGGCCGCGATAAAAGTCACAGGCTGCATGGAATGCCATGTAGTAGCTGGGGAGTTCGATTATTTCATGTTGGTCCGGACTCGGGATAGCGAGAGCTTTAACAGACTGCATTCCGAGCAACTTCTATACCTGCCCGGTGTACGACAACTCCGTTCCTTCATGACGCTCAAGGAAGTGCTATCGAGCACCCAGATTCCGATTTGATTTGAAACGACTGACGGTAAGTTTCAGCGTCTCTACAGGTCGGCTTGTAGAAAGCTACGCCGGCCGTGTACTGCTTGGTTCCGGGGGACAGGGCGGCGGCGTCCTTAGCCACTAGCAGCGCCTGAGCTCGGGGGCCTACCCGCGTCGCATAACACTATTGCCGAAACTGAGCGCTTGCCTTTCGTTCTTCGGCCACTGCACAGCGGTTGTTCCGCCCAGTTCCCAGTTCAGTCGGTTTCCTCGTCGCGTTTCTCGGCATCAATGGTTTCTCAACTTTGGCGTGAGCGTGTAGTGCCATGTACTTTTTTCAGTGGCCTTTAAGACAAACCTCTGCTCCTTTTGTCGCGAATGACACCTCGCTACTCCTCGAAAGCCTGCCCGCATACCATCTCAGCATATTTTTTTACTGGTACGGATGTTGCGGAGGTCTTAGCCGTCGCGTCGCTCCATACGCAACGTTTCGGTTAGTGTGGGGTGCCTTTGCTTGAAAGGAGGAATATGTATGACCGCTACACCTGTTCGTGATGAGCTCGACGACACCCCGTTCGCGCGTCTCCAACACGAGGGGCGTCTTCTCAATGCAGTCTTCAAGGGTCGAACGACGAAGCCAAGGCGCGTTGGTTTTCGGGGCGAACTTGCGCTCCGCTTCGCCCCGCGGCTCGCCGACGAGGCGCGGCCACCCGAACTGTGCTGCGAGCAGGTGATGGCTGTGGCCCATGCGGGTGATTCTCAGCTGCCATTCTTTTGCGGCTGGCTCTTGAGTTTCGAGCACTTAAGAGACGTCGCCGAAGTGTTGGGTGACGCCTTGCACGCGCGCGGGAAGTACTTCCTCTTCTGCGACAATATCGATCTGACTAAGCGGTACCAAGTACCGTACAGGGGAGCAATGTTCTATGTACTGCCGATCATTGAGTCGACTGTGTACAACGAGATGCTGGAGCTTCTGTACTTGGAAAAAAATGAGCTGAAAAAGCAAAGTACGGCAGCGAAGTTGGATGCTATAGCCGACGCCGGTTGCCGATTCGAGTTTCCCTTTGACATTATCAGCTATGAAGAAGGAATCAAAGTGATGGGGCCGGTGCGCAATCCACACGAAAATCGACCAGTCTGACGTTTTCATTGCGGCCTCTTGAAGTGTGACGATTCGTCTAACGGGATACACAGATACAACCGGAGTGCAAGATGTCACTGGAGAACACGATTGCCCCCTACGAGATCATAGATACTGAACGCCCCCGAAGTATCGAAGTATCGTGGAAAAGCCGTAGGCATGCGCCCCTTGTGATATGGCTGTCGAACCATGGCTTCCCCGACGCAGATTCATTTGGCGTAAATGGCATTACGCCGCTGATGGAGGCAGCGCTAGAGGGGAATGACCACATTGTCGCGACTTTGCTCTATGAGGGTGTACCCGTCGCCATGCTAGACGACGAAGAGAATAGTGCGCTCTGGTATGCGTGTTTGAACGGTGCGCCAAAAACTATCCTCAGGTTAATCAACGCCGGCCTCGATATCGATCACACAAACGGAGATGACCTCACGTGTCTAATGCGGGCCGCTGCAAGTGGCCGGCTTGACGTTATGAGATTTTTGATGTCGCTAGGAGCAAACGAAAGGCTCGTTGCACCCGACGGGCGAAACGCTCTGGAAATGACGACTGATTGCGTAATGAGGAATTGCATCGACCATCGAACAGAGGCCATTCCGTTGGATACTAATTTTCTATGAAGAAGAGGCCTATGCCGCTCTACGACTATGTTTGCTGCCAATGCGGTCTACGCTACGAAACGCTTGTACGCGCAAGCCAAAAGCCCGTGTGCCCGCAATGTGGCAGCGTGACACTGACTAGGCAAGTCTCTGCGCCGTCCCCTCCCCTGCGTAGCAAGTCGCTCGTCGCAGCCGCACGTCGGCAGGCGGCAAAGGAAGGACATGTCAGCAATTACACAGCGGAGGAACAACGGGAACTCCTTCGCCGGAGCTGAAAGAAAGAGGGGACGACCGACACGTACGCCAGAGAGGCTGCTCCCTTTCGCGAAGCCACGCAACGATCCTCACGCCACCGTGCTCTTGGCCGTCTTCTCTTCATATACGGATTTATATGGCGGTTCACCTAGGGAATCGCTGATCAATGAGGTTTGCGGTTGATGTTGCGGAAGCCGTGGTCTTCGGCTTTCGCAATACGGGAGAGAACGACCAATTCAAGCCGTCCTTCACACGTTTTGCACCTGTC
>NZ_JAGIQB010000135.1:0-4177 GCF_017815025.1 Cupriavidus phytohabitans | reverse complement strand
GCACACACCTTTGCAAGTCCTCGCTCAGGTCCTGGCCAACCCAACTGACCGGCTCCCTGTTCAATAACCCGCAGGGTATTGCACTTCGCTCTTGAAATCGCCCAGTTCCATGGGTGATGGTGAGGTTCCGTATCGAAGCGGCTGATCGGCTACACTCAGAGGTCACAGGCTGCTTCGCACGCCAGTGCATTTTCTCAAAAAAGAATGTGAGGACTCAGCGCCATCATTCGTTCAAGCCGGTGACGCCCAATCTCGATGAGATACTCATTGCCACATCGCGTACAGGTTTCGCAAAGGTTTCCGAATAGCGAGACGTGGGCATTGTAAGTGTGACGGCGCCAGCGAGTTCTCTTGCAGCATTGAAAACAGGAGCTGATATGCCGCTGAGCTCCGATACGCGATCTCCGACTAGCATAGCAATGCCATCTTTACGAATCCGATCGTAGATTTCCCCTTGCTCACCGGAATAGGCCAGCAGTACGCGGCCGCCAGCGCCGCGATCAATAGGGAGGATCTCACCCGCCCGTATGTGATCGCGAACCAGCTGTGGGGAGTCAACGCGATAGAGGCAGAGACGGAACTCCTTTTGTCGTACATAAAATGCAGCGCTCTCCTTGGTTTGTTCTGTGAGTTCACGCAGCGCCGGCATAACGATCTCTTCGAGCGAAAATGACGACGCGTAGATTGCATAAAGACGCGCGATTTGTGGGCCGAGGCAGTAGGTCCCATCTGTTCTACGTTGAACATAGCCCTTGTGTTGCAAGGAGGCTAGCAACCTCAGTACGGTGCTTTTATAAAGCCTTGTCTGTTTCGCTATCTCAGTCAGTGAGAGCGAAGCAGATTGTGGTGTGAACACGTCAAGCAAGGACAAAGCGCGGTCCACACTTGAGGCACCTCCGGGCGCCGAATTTTCGTCATAAATTGATGTGTTTTGTGGCTTGCGTGGCATCGTTGGATAAAGAGAGATGCAGCTGTTGACCTCGTAAAGGCGGTACCTTAAACTGAATCAAATTGTCGTCATTACATGCGGAAAACCTTGCCGTGTCAACAAAATGACGCTCTTTTTTAGGTAGGAAGGTGGTGGCGCTATGGCTAGAGGGTATCTATCGAGCGACACGCACCCAGCAAATTTCGTGCTCACCTTCATGAGCGAAGAAACTAAGCTATGGAGCGAGGTTGCAAAGCAACCTACGAAAAAGTGGGGCAACTATCTTGAAGGGAATCGCTGATCAATGAGGTTTGCGGTTGATGTTGCACACGCCGTGGCTTTTCTTGCTGAAGACGGATTGCTTCCCTCTGAGGCCACTAACAGTTTCCTGGCGTACACCAGATTCGCCAGACCAAACAGGCTGAACAACTGCGTCGTGTTCTTGACCAGACCCAGGTAGCGAACCTTGCGATGTCCAAACAAGTTCTTGACGACATGGAACGAATGCTCGACCCGCGCTCAAATCTGGGCTTTGGCTCGCTCGACGGCGATCAGCAGGTCCTTGACTACTCCATTACGCATCGACTTGATCTTGGCGCGTTTGACGGCAATCTACCACTTCACGGTCTTGCCATTCATCTCCTCGCGCTTGTCCACGCCCGTGTAGCCCGCGCCGCCAAATGCATGCTCCTCGTGGCCATGCAGGAAAGCATGTGCCTGCGACACGTCCGACTCGTTGGCCGCGGCGCATACCACGTTGTGTACCAGTCCAGAGGCATCAGGTTAAGAAAAGCAATGCCTGGCATTGGAATGAATGCCCAGGTATGCAAAGGTTGAACGATCTTGCTATCTCATCTCCGCCTCGTGGCTCCAATCGCGGGAATAGCATTTGGCTGGATTCACTGTAGTGTCAGATGGGAAAGTGCCGAAGGTGGGGCGTTATTTTTTTTCTGCGGCACTAGTGGGCTGGATGGCCTCACTATGGACGCGCGGAGGGTTGTAGGGCTCTTTAGGCTGCATTTCGGTACTTAGCACCAAAGGAGAGCCGGAACGGATTCTGGTAAGCCAGACTGGAGCGACCACGACAAATCTCACATTTTGTCCGACAGCGGTGGCGGAGGCGCCGTCAATTTTTTGTGACTGAGTCGGAAACTGGAACGGCCCTTTCGGATCACACCGTGAACTGACGTAGCTTCCTCAAAGGGTTACGATTGCTCCATGATCAAGCTTTGCCAAGCCGTTCGGGCGTTGGAGGTGTTGATTCCTAAAGCCTTTGCAGACGGGGGGTGCATTGTTTAACAGGCTCGTGCGGGGACCGACCAGAAAACCATTAAAGATGGGAGCGAGGTTATAAGCGACAATCGATGCCGATCCTCCGCGTCGGGGTGATGTGCTTGACACATGAATGCGAGCAAGTGCAAGCATTGAGTCGACGCACTTGCGGTGCTGGGGACCATAGCAAGGCGCTGTCGAATGAATGAAATGCAATACCGACCAAATGCTCATTAGATAAGGGGAATTTAGATTCAAATGAAACGCTATAAATTGTTCATTGACGGCCGTTACGTCGATCCAGTAAGACTGGAGTGGTTCGATACGGTCAACCCGTACACCGGCGAGGTTTGGGCACGCATCCCTAGAGGTACAAAGGAAGACGTTGATATCGCGGTAGCCGCAGCTTCGCGTGCCCTGAAGGCGGGACCTTGGGCGATGATGACAGCCACGGCGCGCGGCAAACTAATGCGACGTCTCGGTGATCTGGTCCTTGAAAACGCCCAGCGCCTGGCAGAAACTGAGGTACGGGACAATGGCAAGGTGATGACTGAGGTGCTGAACCAGCTTCGGTCGCAGTCGGAGTGGTGGTGGTACTTCAGCGGCCTAGCTGACAAGATAGAAGGCGCTGTTGTTCCTTTGGACAGGTCCGATGCCTTTGCTTTTACCACCCACGAGCCAGTTGGCGTGGTCGCTGCCTTGACGGCCTGGAACTCACCTTTGCTTTTCGTAGCGATGAAATGCGCGCCCGCCTTGGCAGCAGGCTGCACCGTGGTCCTGAAGCCATCAGAATTTGCTTCGGCGAGCACACTGGAGTTCATGGAGTTAACCCAGCACGCCGGCTTCCCGAGTGGAGTATTCAACGTTGTCACTGGATTTGGTCCAGAGACCGGGGCTGCGTTGGTGGAACACTCTGACGTCGCTAAGGTGAGTTTTACTGGATCGGATGCCACCGGGGCAAAGGTCTACGCCGCTGCTGCAAAGTCTATGAAACGGGTTTCAATGGAATTAGGTGGTAAGTCGCCCAATATTGTGTTCGAGGATTGCGACTTCGCACAGGCAGTAAGTGGAGCTGTGTCGGGGATCTTTGCAGCGACCGGTCAAGCGTGTGTGGCAGGGTCCCGCTTGCTGGTGCAGAATAGCATCAAGGACCTTTTCGTCGATCAACTTGTCAGCATGGTTGCATTGGCGCGAGTCGGTGATCCAAACGCACCGGAGAATAGCTTCGGTCCTCTCGCAACACCGGAGCAGTATAAAAAGGTTTTGCGGTACATCGACATCGCCAAGTCAGAAGGCGCTCGCTGTGTAATAGGGGGCGAGGCTATACGGGATCTCTCTGGTGGGCAGTTTGTGCAGCCCACGGTTTTTGTCGACGTAAAGAGCGACATGCGCATCGCGCAAGAAGAGGTGTTCGGCCCCGTGCTCTCGGTCATGGGCTTCGATGACGAAGCGGACGCAGTGAGGATCGCCAATGATGTTATTTATGGGCTCGCCGCAGGAGTATGGACAGCTGATATCTCCAAGGCGCTTCGTGTATCAAAGGCGCTCAGGGTCGGCACAGTGTGGATTAACACCTATCGCGCGACGAGCTTCAACCTCCCTTTCGGTGGCATGAAGCAATCCGGTATTGGCCGTGAGAACGGTATCGAAGCTGTGAGCGAGTTCCTCGAGACCAAAAGTGTCTGGGTTTCGACTAAGGCAGGGACGCCGGCTAAGACAGTCAGCGCAAACGCGCAGTAGCAAATTGGCCTATACATAGGGAATGAGGATGAGATAAGTATCCTCCCAGTGCCTTCAGAAGGGCATCAGAGCACATGCCAGCGGAACCGGCTAATGCAGGGCAAAGCACGAGCTGCGTGCCTGTGTCGTCGTAGACATGAAGTATTCGAGCCTGGTCCGCCGGTTCCGTCGCGATAAGGAGGTAGGGGCGAGCGGGGGACGGAAAGGTGCTGCGGTTAGGCCACCAGGGAGTAGAAC
>NZ_JAGIQB010000134.1:0-4350 GCF_017815025.1 Cupriavidus phytohabitans | reverse complement strand
CACCAGGAAAGGCGTGAAATGCGAGAAAAACCGGCTTGAATCGGCCTATCTCTCTCGCATTGCGAAAACCGCGGTCACTGGCCCGTGCGACATCAAGCGCAAACCTCATTGATCAGCATGTCCCTTGGTGACAAGTTATGTCCTAAACATAAAATGCCCCCCAAATAAGTCCCCTCTCACGCTGTCTGTGACTAATCTTAGTTATGTACCAGGAAAAATTACTCTATCGCATGAAGCAGCGCAAAGGAAGATGCTTAGGCCCACCGACGAAGCTGGATGCGACCATCTCGAGCTCCCCAGCTGACTCCACGCGTTCAAGGCGCGGTATCATTTCCTCAAACAGGATGCGCATTTCCATCTTGGCCAAGTGCTGGCCCAGACAAATATGAGGCCCTGCTCCAAATGCCAGATGGTGGACTTCCTTTCGATCAATGCTGAACTCGAATGGTTTATCAAAGACATCTTCATCTCGATTCGCCGAGCCGTAGCACAGCATTATCCAATCGCCTTTGCGAACAGTGCGTCCTCGGATCTCCGTATCCGCAGCCGCGGTACGCATGAAGTGACTCACCGGTGACGCAAAGCGCACCGCCTCGTCGACAAATTGCGGAATCAGCGCCGCATCGGCTTGAAGTCGAGGCAGCAAATCAGGGAACTGGCTAAGTGCCCACATTGCGATCGCGGAGGACGATGACGTGGTATCGTGTCCCGCCGTGGCAATAATAATGTAGTAGCCCAAGCGGTTGGCATCGCCAATCGGTTCGCCATTTACGACCGCGTTGGAAAGCAATGTTGCCATATCGTTACGTGGACTCGTCCTTTTGTCAGATGTCAGCTTATTGAAATAATGCCGAAAGTCTTCTACTACTGCTAGTAGATTCTTTGCCAAAACATCTTTACCGGAAGCGACCTCCGCCTTCCCTCGATTGAGTTCCGGATCTTCCCCACCAAACAACTCTTGCGTCAGGACCAACATTTTGGCCTCATCTTCAGAGGGAATTCCTAGAATATCCATTATTACATGCAAAGGATAATATAGCGCAATATTTCTAGAAAAATCTATGACCTCCCCTTCGTAATGCGCAAGTTTGTCAACACAGCAACGGGCCAGTCGTCGGATACGCTCGTCCAGGCTGAGCAGGCTGTCAGGCATGAACCATGACTGCGCCAGCGCGCGCATTTTCTTGTGCTCATCACCATCGAACTGAACTAGCGCCTTGACAATATGCGGAGACCCAGTGACCGAAATTATATAGTCGATTGCGGCCTTTGATCGGCAAACAACAGAATAGTCACCGTTGCGAAATAGGCTACTGTCACGTGAAATGGCGCTGACATCGGCATACTTCGTTGCAACCCAGAATGGGTCGAAGCCATCAATAACGGCACGACCGAACGGGTTGTTGGCACGCGCCCACGTATAGGCGGAGTCCAATAGCTCACGGTTTGAATACGTCTTTGGATCAACCAAAAGCTTCGCGATGTCATCGGGGAGATCGAAATTCGAGGCGGTGGTAATTGGGACCAAGATAAACATACTCCAAAGATAGGTTTAAGATCTCGCCAAGCCATTCCAATACTGTCGATAATGAAGGAGCCAATATTTTTATATTGAATCAGTCATAAACATCATCAAACAAGTAGAGCGGCATCAAGTAATGGCGCCAATGGGCTGTAATTTGACGGTGGAAACTGATGCCAGGCCCCTACTAACCGGCATCGGATATCCTTTTAGTGCATTCCCTTCAGTGATCTGTCACGGTAAGCAACAACATTATGGCCCAGCCACTTGTGGAGGGCTCTCTACTCGTAACGAAGGTAACCACACACCCCGGGACGGCGATCTTCTTACGACGCCACGTACCGTTACGTGGCGACGGCTTACCAATCGCGCATCAGTCAGTGGCACACCTTCCAGTTCCCAGCTTTCATGGGTCGCTGTCTCAAGTATGACCTTTGGGAAGGGCTCATTGCCCTTGATGTAGATCTCACCGACCAACGTCAGATGCTGTCCCTCGGTTGGTCCCACAGCGCATGCAGCAACGCTAAGGGCAACTAGCAAAGCAATCATGGAGTCATAGGTCCACAGAATATGTGGTTGACGGCACTCTCTTCGCATCATTGAATCACGACGGACAGTGAGGAGTGGGGCGGAATCTTCACCGTTTCGCTATACATACCTTTCACATGCTCCCGGACTACTGGCACGTTGGCATAGGGGTGGAGCTTAGCGGGCACCATTGATAACTGACTACGATCATTTAGAAAGCCGCCCGCGTTAATTTCAGGCAACACGAATCCACCTTCCTCTCGCAAAGGAAAGCCAAAGCCGACTGGGGCGGGTTCCTTCATTAGTGCACCTGATGTCGCGGCAAAGTGGCGCAATTCCTGTTGGAAGCTGGAGGTTGCTGCCGTGTCCCGAACTGAAGATTCGAGAACCGCCATCGAATCAGTGCTGCTAACGTTGGTAAGAAGATGCTTGTAAAAGCTCAGTCCGAGCTGACGGTTGAGAAATCCACCGAGCGATCCCCAGATTGAATATCCGTTGCATGTACTGGCTTTGTCCCAAACAAACAGACTGCAATTGTGAATTCGATCACCAAATCTTACGTAGTTGGTGAAGCGGACGTCCCTAATCGTATTGAAGTTCTTCTCGATGGTCTGGCTCACAAAGTCCTCAAACATCATAGCTGTGGCTTCTTCCAGCCATATTTCGAACTGGTAGTCCGGGCCCTTGGAAACGCCTCGGCGGTAGAAGTTCTGCATGTGCATGGCTTCATGCGCCATTGCAGATCGCATGTAATTCAAGCCGTAGGTACCACTTTGGTACATTTCTTCAGAGTTCAGGTAGAGCGACACCGATTCATTTGAGTATGGCTCGCTCTCACGCTTGATTGCATTGCGCGCGTAGAAGTATCCGGCCATCTCGGAACCCCTAGTGAACTTGGCGATTACGATGTCAATTGGCTGATCATGGCCACTAATCAGATCGCTATAGCTGTGGGGCCCCCAGAGGGGTCCCCCAATTGAATTCAGAATATCGTAGATCTTGCCAGGAGAGACGAAATCGCCTGCTAGCGTGTCGAGAACCGCTTGACTCACCTTTGTTGGATCGAGTTCAGTTGTCTCTACCCAGAAATTGACAATGGTGCCGTCAGCTGTCATGAGTTTACGAACCAAGGTTGTGGAGCGAGTCGTATCGTCCGCTAGATACCAGATTTTCACACTACCGTTATCCAGTCTACTAGGCGACAAATAATAGCGTGGAGCATAATTTTGCTCTTTGGCGTGCACTCTCCATCCATCTCGATTAAAACTCGATATTCGGCGTTTAAGCGCTTCCGTGCTGTCATCCAATCGTAGTTGCTCGGCCACGAAGGAATAGTTCCGCGCTGCCACTGCAATTGTCGGCATAACTTGTGGAGTTCCGGTTTGATTAGTGAAAACGAGCGTGATATCCTGCCCGTTCAGCCCTGAGATGCTGATGGGAGCCTCCACAGCCGAGGATGTGCTATTAACGCTTTCCCAAACACCTATGCCGCTACCAGCATAGGTGTGTGCGTCCAGCGCCCCGCAGTTCGAGCAACTCTTCTCGACGGGAACCGAGGCGGTGGTGGCCATCGTCTGCGGGTCGGGCGAGGCCGGGGGGTCGTCCCCGTCACCACCGCAAGAGGCCAGCACGATAGATATCAGCGCTGCCTGTGCCAAGCTCCAAAAAAAATGCAACACGCGCTGCTTGTACTTCATATATATATCTTCGCTCCTTTTCGCGATACGTTTTTTGTAGCATTCGCCGGTAATTCCTAACGCAATAACGCCGCCTGTCATTCTATATCTGCCTGAATTTAGTATGAGATGTCATCCGACCGTGGTTAGACACGTCATGAAATTATGCATGTAGCATGCATATAGCGAAATCTATGCCACTTACGGTAAATGGGCAAAATGTGATTGCCACTCTGCAAGTGGCGTATGATATTTTTCGCAATGCGGTGAAATTGGAATTCAAGCCGACAATCGCGCCATTACTTTGTTCATTTCGTGACGCGCAATTGCCGGGGGTCTCGCAGGCATCGATTTGGCCCGTTTCGCACGAGGAGACTCGATAAAAAAGGCGCGCATTGACGTTTGTCAAACTATACCGCTGCTGTCGGTGCCAGCATATTCGTTGTACCAGGTAAGCCGGGGTTTGAGTCATACCTGGCGTCCTCAAATCTGAAGTGCAACACCTTGCCATTTGGTAAGGTGTAGTGGATGACGAAGAAGAAGTACTGGCAACTGCAACCCGAAGAGCGCATGCGCATCGAGATTTGGAAGGCGGAGCAAATCGGCGTGAGGGACATGGCCTTC
>NZ_JAGIQB010000133.1:0-4368 GCF_017815025.1 Cupriavidus phytohabitans | reverse complement strand
AGGAGTCCTCAGATTAACGATTCAGCAAGTCGTCGCGCTGACGTCCACTGCCGGTATTTCAGCAGCCTGCTAATGCTCCTGGCAGAGGAGGAGAGCAGCACCCGCCCCTCTACCCCCTGACAAGCTACGGTGCCCACGTTCCACGGTTCGCTCATAGGTGGGCACATCTGCGCCGATGGACAATGGCGGGAAATCTTCGGGCTCCAACCAGCGTGCGATGTATTGGCCCATCGCGTCCAGCAACACATCCGACATGAGGCCCGCGGCACCAGCAAGCGCCGGGCAGATGATCCACCTCGTATCGTCGCGCACGAACAACCGCAAAGGCTTAATCTGGTCAGCCGGTTGCAGGATGTCGTTAACAACGCGAGTTGTCGAAAGTTGGAACGCTTTCACGAAGTAATCTTCATACCGCTCGCCGAAGCACACGACCACCTTGGGCTTCCAGAGCCCGCGAATGTCATCGATGAAGGCGAAACGCTTACCGTCTCGGCAAAGGTCCATGTAACGCTGCTTTGGAATAAGTGCTGGCTGACCGCGGAAGGCTCTTGACCACGATGTCTGATTGATCGTCCGTGCCGGCAGTGGGTAAAGGCTGAGCTTAAATTCAGCCCCATTCCGCGCATAGAGTTGATGGTCGAAGTAGTCTTTCCAGTCCCGCCCGCGGAGTGCAGTCCCGATCGTTTGCGCGCGCGCCGCCGCCATGATCCGCGCAATCTTCTTGTGAGATTGCCAGCGCTCCATTTCATGGCGTTTCTTGTGCCTGTAGGCCGAATCCCATGCATTCGGTACGGTTTGAGGGAGCAGCGGTTCCACAAGGGGCTCGGCCATGGAAGGCGCGTTATCGCAGAACCACACTGCGCCGGCCGGATTACCTCCCTCCATCCCAATGTATGATCCGAAATACAAATCCAACTGCTCTCGTGTAAAAATCGGATTAAGTTCTGCGTTATTCATGCCGTTAACTGCTACGTTAGGCAAAAAGTGCCGAGCTACCCACTTGACCAGCATCTTTTTGTGCACCACACAACTAGGGCGGCTCCGGATTCTGCGCGCTAGCGCACACTAGCCTTTCCCCCTATTGGAGGGGTCCGTTGGTATATGGCTTCCCTTCTTGAGCAGGGTGGCATTTGACGTATTCGCAACGCATTTGCGCGCGCGCGATGACATGTCTCGATGACACCCGCATGTTGATTGCTGAACTATCTGAATAGCGGATGCAAAAGACACATCGGGGCTAATGCGAGTGCATAGCGCGGAAGCGCTGGCTCTTCCATTTCCGCACTGAGATCGGATGCCCGTTTCAACCCGATGACATCTGACGCCGACTTTGCATTTTCACCGATGCGCTGACTTGACCATCGCTTTTGCCGGTGAATGGCTCACAGGAATAGGCAATCCACGACCAATATAATTCCGCCTATGTCGGATCCCGCCTATCTATGCGACATGGGCGCGCTATGCAACGGTCTCGTGCATATCAACAATCTATCCCTGCTGATGAAGGGTACCGACGCTTTCAACTAGATCCCACTATTCGCACCTGAAGAGGTACGAAGCACCCCGGCGCCATCAGTGCGTCGGCAGGAAAGGAGCGCAGCAGTTCGGTGAGCGTCCTTCACAGCCCGGCCAGTGACTGGGCCCGTTGAGGGGCTAAGCGATGGACATCGTTTGCTGCGAAGCAGATCAGCGCAACTCCGCTTTGACCACACCAAAAGCAAGCCAGACTATTGATGCGCCATGCTGAAAAACATGGCCGTCATGTGTCGAGGACTGCAAATTTGGAGGAGACAAACACGGCATGGGCACTCGCTTGAGCGCCCATTATGCGAACGCTTCGGAGGGAAGCATGGGTAGCTATCGCGATATGTTTGCCAGACACCACGATCAGCTCGCGCTGATGGTCCGCCTGCTAGACGCCGGAGCAATCTGGCTAGCGGCACTGCTGGCCAGCCAAGTTCGTTTTGACACGATCCATGCGCCAATCCACCTATTCGTCCAGTACTTCGGCTGCGCGATCGCCTTCATCGTATTGCCCGGCTTCGACCTCTACAACTCATGGCGTGGTCGAAGCCTACTCTCACTTGCCACGCGTCTGCTGTCCGCCTGGAGCCTTGTCTGGCTCATCAGCCTGCTTTTGACCTACCTGTTGCACCAAGCAGATGCGCTCTCCCGCTTGTGGATGGCGTATTGGTACATATTTTCGCTAGCCGGCCTGCTGGGCCTCCGACTGGCCAGCCGTACGGTACTCAACCTGGTACGCGCCACCGGCGCCAACAGTAAGCGCGTGCTCATTGTTGGCTATGGGCGTACCGGTCAGGAAATGTATCGCCGCGCGACTGCCAGCCATACCACCGGATTCAAGATTGCCGGCATCTACGCCCCTGAAGGCGAGCCCACTCCAGAAGGACGCCGGCGCATTACCGACAGCATGCAGGTTCCAGGGTTCGCGCGGGAACATGGCATCGACGAGATCTGGATCTCGCTACCCATGAGCGAGCACCGTTTGATGCAGGAAATTGCCTTCTCGTTGCGCAATGACTTCATCGACATCAAGTGGATGCCGAGCGTGCTCGACTTCGACCTACTCAACCACAATGTAGGAAATTTCCTCGGTATGCCCGCTGTGGAAATGAATCGCCCGCCCTCGCTCGGCGTACGCGGCGCGATCAAGGCCGTATTTGACCGTGCTTTTGCTGCCCTCGTTCTTTTAGCTTTGTCACCGCTATTCCTCATCATTGGCATCCTGATCAAGCGCGACTCCCCGGGCCCCGTCTTCTTCAAGCAGGAGCGCCTTGGCATGGACGGCCGTGTCATCCATGTCTACAAGTTCCGCAGCATGAAGGTCCACGCTGAGCGTGGTACCGTCACGCAAGCCACCAAAGGCGACAGCCGAATCACACCCATCGGCGCCGTCCTACGCCGTACCAGCCTAGACGAGCTGCCGCAGTTCATCAATGTGCTCCGGGGCGAGATGAGCGTAGTTGGCCCGAGGCCGCATGCTATGGCACATAACAATATGTACAAGGAGCAGTTGGACTTCTACATGCTGCGCCACCGCGTCAAACCTGGCATCACGGGATGGGCGCAGATCAACGGCTATCGCGGCGAGACCGACACGCTGGACAAGATGACTAAACGGGTGGAACACGACATCTTTTATATCCGGAATTGGTCGTTCTGGATGGATCTGAGGATCATTTTTTGGACAGCGTTCAAGGGATGGAGTGGGCAGAATGCGTATTGAACTGTCTGTCGCGCCTTCCTACGAAGCTAGAGCACTTGTTACGTCCCGGGACAGTTTTTGTCGCAGGCACCATCGCGTTGCCCCTCTCACTTGCATCATGGCATATGAGACGTAGGTGACTATTGATCCCCATCACTCATGAACCGCTCAATCTCCTTTAATTTTCACCGAACAAATTACACCAGATAATCCTAAAAAATGACATCAATAACTGCCAATGTCATTCTGAAACGACTGGCGAAATGTTGCGAAGATATGGCGCCTGGACAACTAGTAACTTTTCTAAATCCCTATTCTTATCTTGTTCTCCGAAAGAACCCGGAGCTACTAGCAAAGATGGACCGTATCGGGATTGATGGTGGTTTGCTAGTTGTCATGCTGCGGCTCCTAAGGCTCGCCAGCGTCGAGCGCATTAGCTTTGACATGACCTCACTAGCTGCAGCAGTGCTTGAGCAGGCCGTAGCGAACGAGCAACGAGTTTTTTTTATCGGTTCCACTGTTGACTCTGTGACGGCGGCATCAAAAATTCTGACAGACCGGTATAGTGGACTCCGCGTGTGTGGGATCCGAGATGGATATTTCTCATCGAGATCCGAGCGCGATGAAACATTAAAGTCAATCGTTTTCACCTCTCCCGATATAGTCATTTGCGGGATGGGCGCCCCATTGCAGGAACGATTCCTATGGGACCTGCGCAAAGCTGGCTGGCAAGGCACAGGCTTTACCTGTGGGGGATTTATACATCAGACCGCAAAAGCGGGGCGCCTGAACTACTATCCAGAATGGATAACCCGAACGGGACTACGTTGGCTCTATCGAATTTATGACGAACCAAAATTAATCAAACGTTACGCAGTTTTGTACCCCAAGGCAATTGCGTATTTCGTCTTTGATGCAGTTTCTTTGCGCTTTGACAAAACCGCCCCTACCCACTAGGCGGTTGTCAACGTAGTTGACACATCACCTCACGCACCCGCTTATTGATCCGGCATTCATGAACTTGTATCAGGCCGCATACTTCACCGAATGATGCTGAAAGTAACATCGAATGCGTTCGGGCTGTTTCTGGACACTGCGCAGATGGCTCGACGCAGCCTTGACGAGTTGCAGCTTGGTGCGAG
>NZ_JAGIQB010000132.1:0-4682 GCF_017815025.1 Cupriavidus phytohabitans | reverse complement strand
CCTTACCTCGAAATTTCCGCGGTCGCAGGCCCCATGCACCGCTGCGGGGACGGTACTACTTCTGTATAAGGAGATGGCACCAACCCCGTGCGGCTGATCTGGGCAAGGGGCTTCAGGTCGGCAAACGGCTTGTAATGGACCTTGTAGGCCAACGGAGCCTCGCTCACGACACCACCCTGGATGACCAGGAGGGTATGACCGTCCTTGCCAGTGGACTGCATGTCGCTGATCGCCAGCGCACCGGCGGCACCAGGCTTGTTCTCGACAATGACCGGCTTGCTCCACGCCTTATGCAGGCCTTCCGCCAGCAGGCGCGCCAGTGCGTCGGCGCTGCCGCCGGCAGGGCCCGCCACCACCAGGCGGACCGGCTTCGTTGGCCAGGCCGGTTGGGCCTGAGCCACGGGCAGCCAGCCGACGACGCCAACGCCGAACGCCAGGGCGTATCCGCGCCACAAAAAGTTGTTGGCCTGTTTCTTCATGTCTGTACCTCTTGATTGCTGCTTTGCGTGTTTGGAAGGCTTCGTCGTTGACGGATTCGAGGGCGCGTCAGGTTCCGTCAATTCTCGGATCGCACCACATCGCCCGGCTTGGCCGATCACGACATGCTTTTACCAATTCGCGCAAACAGAGGGAAAACCCTGTAGAGATACTGCGCTACCCTTCCCGACCGCTCTTGCCGGGCGCTGACAATTCGCGATGGCAATGAGCGGCAGCGGACCCGGATCAACCGGACCCGGCTGCCAATACCGGGGCTATGTGCTGCAGGCCAAACCTGCGTGACGGCTTGCGGTTCCGGAAGGGGAACCGTCACATCACGAAAATGGACGAGCCGGTGGTCTTTCGAGATCCGCCCGGGCGCCATCTTTTGCTTTACCTTGCACGCTCGGACTTTCCAATTTATGACTCTGGCTGCCATCGCACCGGAAAATGGCAGCCACGTCCTGGACAAGCCGCAAGTGGCCGCGACCCCGGCTCATTCGTCGACCTTGATGCCTGCGTCGTTGGCGATCTTCGTCCAGACTTGCAGATCGCTTTGGACGATTTCGCCCAGCTGCGCTGAGGACTTGACCGGAGGCGGCTCGAAGTTCAGCTTCTTCATCAGGGCCACGATCTCCGGCGTCCCCTGCACCTTGTTGACCTCGTCGGCCAGGCGCTTCACGATCGCGGGGCTGGTCCCGGCCGGCGCGAACATGCCGAACCATCCCACCGTATTGAACTTGTAGCCCTGCTCGCTCAGCGTCTTGACGACGGCAAGCTGGGGAGACCGCACGTTGCCCACAATGGCAATGCCACGCACCTTGCCGGAACGCAGGAACGGAACCGCCACGCTGGGGTCGGTCCAGCCGATCTTCAGCACCCCCGAGGAAAGCTCGGTGAGCAGTTGGCCGGATGTCCGATACGCGACGTGTTCGGTCTTCATGCCCGTCTGCTTCTTCAGCCACTCCATGGTCAGGTGCGCGGATGAGCCGGTGGCCCAGCTGCCGTAGCTGTACTTGTCCGGATGCGCCTTCACGAACTGGATGAGTCCGGGCAAGTCGTGCACCGGCAGGTCCGGGCTCACCAGCAGCAGCACGCCCCCCACCGCTGTCTGCGCGATCGGCACGAGGTTCTTTCTTGCGTCCTGGGAAATGGTCTTGATGACAGCCGGCGCCACCACCATGCTCGATGCCGTCGTGTAGAGAATCGTGTAACCATCCGGCGCCGCCTTGAGGACTGCGTTAGTCCCGATCACCCCGCTACCACCAGGACGGTTCTCCACGATCACAGACTGCTTCAGCGACTCGGAAAGGCGCTGGGCCATGGCCCGCGCCAGCGCGTCGGTTCCTGATCCGGCAGATGACGGCACGATCATTTGAATCGGGCGCGCTGGCCAGGCTTCCTGCGCCTGCACCGAGCCTGGCGCGCACAACGTGATGCCTGCCACCGCGCACAACGTGATTGAGAGCAGCTTCTTCAGTGATGACATTGTCGTCCCCATGATTTTTTCGACTATTACCAGCCTGGCCAGGTGCGGCCCGCCTCACCAGGAAATATGCGACGGGCAACTACCCGCTCAGGCTACGGTGAGGCTGATCATAGCAGCCCGAATTTTTCATGTCGACATTAATAAAATCGAAGTGCTAAACTCGAGACGCATCATTTTTCCTCGACCCAGGGAATGCCATGACTGCTGTAAAAGCCATATATCTCGATCCACCGGCCGGTTTCGAGCGCATCATCGTCGGGGAAGCCACGGCCGCCCCTCCGGGACCGGGCGAGATCACCGTCCGCATACATGCCAGCTCACTCAACTATCATGACTATGCCGTGGTGTCAGGCCGTCGGCCCTTGGCGCAAAGGCGCATTCCGATGGCGGACGGTGCCGGGGAAGTCACCGCCATTGGTGCAGGCGTGAAGGCATTCACGGTCGGAGACCACGTCGTCAGCACCTTCTTCCCGACGTGGCATGACGGAGCGCCGTTTCTGTGGGATTTCGCTACCGTCCCCGGGGATGGCGTCGACGGCTTTGCGCGGGAGGCTGTGACGTTGCCCGAAGCGTGCTTCACGCACGCTCCGCACGGCTACAGCCACGCCGAGGCCGCCACGCTGACCACGGCCGGCCTGACTGCCTGGCGGGCATTGTTTGCCGATGGCGGCTTGAAGCCGGGCGAGACCGTGCTGGTACTCGGCACCGGCGGCGTATCAGTCTTTGCACTGCAATTCGCCAAAGCGGCCGGCGCGCGGGTGATCGCCACGTCATCCTCGGACGAGAAGCTCGCCAGGCTGCACAAGCTTGGCGCAGACTGCCTGATCAACTATTGCAACACGACGCAATGGGGCGAAACAGTACGCGAGATGACAGATGGCGTGGGCGTTGACCATGTCATCGAGGTTGGCGGCGCCGCAACCCTGGACCAGTCGATGACGGCAGCCCGTGTCGGCGGACATATCGCCGTGATCGGCTCATTGGGAAACCCGACCGGGCCGGTCACCGTCACCCAGCTTCTGCGCAAGCACCTGCGCCTGACCGGGCTGCTGGTGGGGAGCCGCCGACACCAGCTCGACATGGTGCGTGCCTTGAATACCACCGGCATCCGCCCGGTCATTGATCGGCATTTCCCGCTGGAAGCCATGGCTGACGCGTTTCGCTACCAGGAAGCGAATCAGCACTTCGGCAAGATTGTGCTGGATATCTGATCAACGGCTCCTTGCATCCCCGAGGCGCGGCCGGCAACTTGTCCTGCGCACGCCCGAACGCTGCCCTTCAGCCAAGGCCCTGTTCGATCGCCCCGGCAACCTGCAGGATTCGCGCGTCGGCACCGCTCAAGCCGCCGGCTTCATCGGCCGCATCCACATCGGATGCGACGAACAACAAGCCATGCGGGGGAATGGCCGCAGGATTGTTCATCTGACTCTATCGCCTCTGTTGGGGTGATCGCCGGGATACGGCGGATGAGTCGATGATCGTTGCAGCAGCGAGTCAGGACAAACGGGAAATTTTGGTCTTACCGATCAGTTTTTCTTGTGGCGCCGGCACCGAATCCCTGAGCCTTGTGCAGAAAATTCGCCGTTTTCGCAGGGGTCGCCTCGATCCGCGAGGCGAGTGCCAGGCGGATCGAGACCGGGCTGCCAACGATGTCCTTGTAGACAACACCCTCGACCTGAATCTGGCAGACCGAGGCGGGAACGAGTGAAACGCCGAACTCCGCTGCCACCAGATTCACGACCGAAGAGAGTTGCGGGGCTTCCTGCCCGGCGATGAGATCAAAACCGGCCTGCTTGCAAGCGCCGACAATGACGTCATGCAAGGTCGGACTCGCTTCGCGGGGCAGCAGCACAAAATGGTCTTGCGCCAGGGCGTCGAGGGATATCCGCCGCCGCTTCGCAAGAGGATGCGTTGCAGGTAGCACGACCTTCATCGGCTCCACCGCAATGTGCTGCAGTTGAACGCCCGCCGGCGACTGCCCGCTCAATCGGACAAAGGCCACATCGACCCGGTCATCATTGAGATAGGCGAGGAGTTGTGAGGTATTGCCTTCCGCCAGGGTGAGGACAACATTGGGGTAATCCTGCCGATAGGCCCGGATCAGCCTTGAGACCACGGGGTTGAACGCGGCCGAGCCGGTAAATCCGATGTTGAGCCGTCCGATTTCGCCCCGTCCGGCGCTTTGCGCTTTCTCCACGGCTGTGCGCGTGTCATGGAGGATGCGCCTGGCATCCGTTGCGAACGCCTCGCCCGCTTCGGTCAGGACCACGCCATGCCCGGTGCGGCGAAACAGCTTGACCCCCAGCTCCTCCTCCAGCGCGCGAATCTGCTGGCTGAGCGGCGGCTGCCCGATGCCGAGCTTTTCCGCGGCCCGCGTGACGTTGCGCTCGTCGGCGACGGCGAGGAAGTAGCGAATATGCCGCAGCTCCATGCGATATCTGCCGTTATATATATCAGAAAGATGCGATAGATATTGGACAGTATATCAGCGGGAGGCCAAAATACGCGCGTATCACCCCTTGCCCGGGTTTCACGGTGTCGAAGACTTACGTCAGATCGTGATGCCCGAGGCCAAGGCGGCGGATCATCCCACGACAAGAATCAGCGCCCCCATGGAAAAGCAACTATCCACCAGGCCCGAGTTCCGGAATATCGGTATCTCGCAGATCGCGAAATACCGGTTGCCCTGGGCCGGCAAGGTATCCATCCTGCATCG
>NZ_JAGIQB010000131.1:0-4724 GCF_017815025.1 Cupriavidus phytohabitans | reverse complement strand
GGGGCTGGGTGCGTCACGGCAGGCGCGCTCCGCGTGGCACCGTGCGGCCCGTAGGACTGCCCGGTGTTCAGGTCGGAGCTGCGTGCTTGATCCGCGGCTGCGCCGCGATACGGCTGGTTCATCGGATCACCAGGCCTCTCGTTGGCAATGGACGGTTCCGCATAGAGATCGAAGGACAGGATCGTCTCGATGCCCTGCGGGCGCGCCACGCGCGCTGCCGCGTCGCGCAGCTCCTTCTCCAGCGTCTCGCGCGGCACCGCATCAGGCGACAGTTGGCGCAGCCTTTCGTAGGTCCGGTGAGTCTTCTGCTTGGCCTGCAGGCTCTCACGGGTGTGGAACTGGATTTCCCAGTCGGCGTCTTCGCCCTCAACGCGGGTGCGCACGTTCACATTCAGGCCAACATAGCTGGTGCCCTCCCGGGTAAAGCTGTTGTTCACGCGCATAACCGTCATGCCGGCCTTTTTCAGACTGGTCAGGATACTCTGGGCTTCCGTGGTAAATCCCTCTGCACCGAGAATCACCTCATAGCGCAGACCATCGCGTACTCGCCTGGCGGCCTCCTGCAGTGTTTGCAGACCCTGCTCGCGCTGTATCCGGGCAAGCTTCTCTTCAATGCTTTTCTTCTTCTTAAAGATAAACCTGCGCCAACTACCACCGTCCGTGCGCAACTGCGCGCCGTGGCCCTCCAGCGCCTGCTGCAGCACAGGCGAGACCGCACCCTCGAGACGTTCGGCCTGGCTTCTGATCTGCTGGGCCAGTTGCGCAAGGGGGGCGGGCACGCGCGGCGCGGCCGACGCCTGAGGCCGCGGCTGTATGTTCAATACCGTTTCCGGTTCCCAGTCCACGATATCTTCCACCCCCGCAGGAACGGCTAATGCACGGAAAGCCTTGCGCGCCGGCTCGAGCAACTTCCAGATCTCGTCGCGGGAGGCGCCATCGAATCCAAGTCGTTGCGCCTGCTTGTACAGATCGTGGTACTTCTCCTTGCATCCGAACGTTTGCTCTGTATGAAACTGGATTTCCCATGCGATGCTGTTCGGCTGCTTCAGCGTGACGCTCACCGCTCGGAAAGCGCCTTGGTCCCGCAGGAAATGATTCGTGCGCCGGATCAGAGTATGCGCCTTCGCGAGCTGCGCCATTATCTGCCGATAGTCCGCCATAAACGTATCCGCGGGCAGCACCACACTGTAGCGCAGCGCATCGTTGACCAGCGCGCTGGCCTGGGCCAGGGTCCGGGGCTGCACTCCACCAACCAGCCGGGCCAGCTTGTCCTGCAGCGAGCGCGGCGACTTCAGCCTGTTCTGTTCGCCCGCCAGACCCGCCCGTGCGTGTCCGGGCTCACTGCACCCGTCCATGATTTTCTGCAGCAGCAGCGTGATCCCCGGCTCGGCCAACCGGGCGCGTTCATTGAGCGCCAGCGCCTCTTGCTCAAGCTCCTGCTGGGAAACCTCTTGCGCCCGTTCGGCCGGCGTAGCGGGTACGCTGAGCAGCTCTGCTTGCTGCAGCGCCCGGACGGCGTCCTGCATGACACCCGCTGCCATCGTTGGCATCTGCCGCAGCTCAGCGTCTGCCCACTGTGGATTGAAGCGCCCGTGCCGTATTTCCACCAACGTCGGCTTGCTATACGGTACCCGACGCAGACGGTCGGGATACCGGCGTTCGGCCATTTCGCAGCACTCGATCACGCTTGTAAAGAGATCGGTGCCTGTGTCCGACTTCAGCGCGTCGGTGCCAACCTTTATGGCTATCGTAAACAGGTTGCGCATGGACAGCTCCGGCTCGCCCGGCACCAGCCCAGGCTGCCCCTCGGGGAACGCCGTGCGCGACAGACGGCACACCGGGTAGTTGTCCAGCACCGCGTGCACACGCCCGGCCGTGTCGTCTGCCTGCTCATAGGCGCTCGCAAGTGCGGGGAAACCCTGCGCCAGCGCGGACGGAAGCTGCGGTGCCTGGACGCTGTCCATTCCCATCTGCATACATAGCTCATACAGCAGTTTCGCCGCCTCGTGCGCTTGCGACTCATGGGCTCGGTCAATCGCCTCATGCGCCTGCACCTGCAACTGCTGCAGCGCTGGTGCATCCTCGTCCCCCTGCAGCCGCCTGCGCAGTCCGTTGCGCAAATCACGCTCCACGCCGTCGTAGGTGCCGAACATCATGTTTCGCGCTATGGCCTCGCGCAGGTCATCGGGCTGCGCGAGAAAGCGCATGGCGAGCGTGGCGGCTTTACCCAGCAACGCGCCCCCGCGCTGCTCGGCCATAATTTCGCGCGCCCGTCCCGCCTGGTAGCGGCCCCGTTCATCGATGGCAGGATGCGCAGTCTTGGGCGGCTTGAACGAGCGCTCCTCACCCCGTCGCGCCTGGCGCGACTGCATGACGCGACGGATGTGGCCCGCGAGAGCCGGATAGCCCGCATAGACGAACGCATCGTCCCCGTCCGTGTCCATGCTCCGCTTGCGCAGCTCCGCAATCGGGATTGCCCCAAGCCGCCCAGGCAACAGCACGTCCTTGACCCGCAGGCTGCCCGTACTGAACATCTGCTGCGGCAGCGCGTCGCGCTCGCGCCGGATCTTCCAGCGCGACAGCGTCTTCAGGTCCTCCCGCGAACAGGCCAGATGCAGCCCCTGGTGGTCCGGATCCGGCGACCAGTAGCCCGGCGGCGGAATGATCAGCATGCCCTTGCTGTGCAGCATGTCGGCGCCCGTGCCCGAATCATCATCGAATCCCGTATAGCTGTACTGAATGGCGAAGCACTGGTCCAGAAATCGAGCTGTCACGTCCTCCTGACCGGGCGTAACGACCTGCTCGGCCGCAATGGGCAATAGGTTCTCCTTATCGTACGGCGGTTTGCCCACCAGCACATCGCCCTGCAACTGCGCAAAGCCCGGCAGGGGAATCGTCGGCAGATACAGCCTGTCGTCAGCCGAGGGGACCGCGCGGATACGCCGGCCCTGGTAACCGCCGCTTACGGCCAGCTGGTACAGCGTCAGGCAGTCCACCGCCTGCGATGCGTGCCTGTCCACCCCGTTCAGCCTGCGCTGCATCACCTCGCGCGCTTCGTCAAGCGCCGCCTCATCCCGCGGGAAATGCATCAGGGCCTGCGGTGGCAGCGTGTTAAATCCCGGCTGCTGCCCATCCACCAGCTTGTGCTGTGCCTGGCTGCCCCGTGCCTCCCTGACTGCCTTCCATGCCTCGAAATGTTCGCGTACCACTGGAATACGCATCGCCACGTCCCATCTCAGAAACCCGCAGCCGTCATTTGGACAGAGCGCGATGCGTTCGTGGTGTGGCCCTTGAAGCCTGAAGGGGTGCTGCGGCCCGGGCACGTCCTCAAACCAGCCCAGCCGCAACGTGCCCTCCACCACATGGTCAGGCGGCACCATCTCCATGAGCGCGCGTTGCATGCGCGACCAGTCCTCGCGCTGCGGCGCCAGCTTCTGCGCCAGTTCCATGAAGGCGCTGCCTGGGGCACTGTCGGCATACCGAACTGCCGGCAGCACCGAAGCAGACGCACTGCGGCCGGCGGCGATGTCCCGCGCTGACTTCTGCCGCCCCCGTGTCAGGCGGCTGCCGCCAAACATGTCGAAGCGCCAGGGCTCGTCTTTGTAATGGAACGTGCGCGCGAGCATGAAGGCGCTTAACTCCCCAGGCAGCCGCACCTCGACCAGCGGCTGGCCGGTCAGGCGTGAATAAAACGAATACGCGGGCTCAACCCCGTCAGCCGACGCGGCGGGCTCCAGCTCCCGTCCCCGCACGTCGACCGTCACATGCCTGGTGTCGCCCCCGCCAGGTTCGGGTGGGACGACGTCTCCCACCGCTGTGCGCAGGCTCTCGTGGCACGCTGCCAGATCGAACCGGCTAGGAGGGTAACGCGTCGTGAGGATCTCCACATGCGCCTCGCTGGCCAGCCGCAGATCCAGCGCGTCCAGGATCACCTCATCCGCCTCGATCTGCGCAATCAGGTTCCAGCTCATTTCCTGCAGATCCGCCTCGATGAGCGGGCGCGTTCTATCCAGCGTCTGTCGCACCCACTGCTTCAGAGTCTCCTGTCGCGTCTTCACCGACTCGCGTTCGCCGCTGATGTAGCGCGGCTTCCACTGGTGGGCCACCACGGTGTATGCCTTGAGCACCTGATACAGTGACAGGGCCGGACAGCGCGTGCCGCATGCTTCGTCGCCATCCTTCAGGCGCAGCCCGGCACGAGCGCCTGCCCCCCCCGGGGCTTGGCGCAGATACGCGTCGATCTTATGCTCTACAACTGGCTTCAGCGCGCCGAACGTCTGCAGGGCGCGCACCCGGTGGCGCTGCAACTGCGGGCTGCGCGCCAGCGGCAGCAGCCCCATGCACAGAGTGCCCACACTCTCCAGCGGTTCTTCGCGCAGCCGTCCTTCGAGACACAGCGTCATAACACGATCCAGCGCCGGCGTTGCGAGCAGCCGCAGCGCGTCGTGCATCCGCAGCTGGGCGAAAGCCTTGAGCAGCATACCCACATGGCGGCCCTCGGCACTGTCGAAGCGTTCCGGGTACAACTCCAGGTGCACCGCTACCCCCATCAGTACATCGCGTGCGAGAACGGCGTTCCCGTCTTCGTCCCCGCCGAGCCGCGCCAGCGCGTTGGCAATCTGGCCGATCTGGCCGAATTCGAACGCGCTCCACTCGAGCGGAGCCCAGCCCAGGCGTGCCACCAGACACCAAGCCGCTTCATGCAGGCCGCTTTCTTGCGGCCA
>NZ_JAGIQB010000130.1:0-4783 GCF_017815025.1 Cupriavidus phytohabitans | reverse complement strand
CATCGACGCCGAGATCGAGAAACTTCTCTCCGGCTACGGCTCAAAGTTTGAAATCCGTTTCTCGTGAATACTTAAGTTCGTGCTGGCAAGGCATAAAAATGGCGGCACTCTCGCGACCTATCAGGACAATCTGCAGCGACGGGTGGATGGAATCAACAAGCGAATGCTTGGCAAGCTGGTGGAGCAGTACGGCCGTGACGTTCTGCGGGACGCCGGTGAGCCCGTCCCGGAGGAGGAATGGCCGGACGACTGGGTCTCCTTCGTCTTTCGCCTGTCAGGGTCCACCGAGTTCATTGGAGGGCTGCGACGGGATCTGAAGCTCATGACCGACGAACGCAATGACCTCGTGCATCATTTCTTGCCGCGATGGCAGCCAGCGTCAGCCGACAAGCTCACGAGGCGCTGCTGTATCTTGATGCGCAACGCGAGAAAGTGCTCCCGATGCACGAGCATCTGAAACTGATGATTGATCAGTTGATTAAAAGTGGCGAGAACGCTGCGGCATATTTCAGTAGCCCGGAATACGCGCAGCAATCTGAGCTGCTATGGCTTCAAGGAAGCCCGTTGGCGACGTTTCTGTGCGACGTCGCCATGAACCGCCCCGGTTTCCGTGGAGGCACCTTCGCTTGAGTCAGGCCACCATGGCCTGCTGCTCAAGTTGCTGATAGTAGTTGGCCTCGTACTCGGCCGGCGGCACATATCCCAGCGGCGCCATCAGACGGTGATTGTTGAACCAGGACACCCATTCGAGCGTCGCCAATTCCACGGATTCCTTGGTCTTCCAGGGCGCGCGGCGATGGATCAACTCCGCCTTGTACAGCCCGTTGATCGTTTCGGCCAGAGCGTTGTCGTAAGAATCGCCCTTGCTACCCACCGAGGGCTCGATGCCATCCTCGGCCAGGCGTTCAGTGTAGCGAATGCTGACGTATTGCGAGCCGCGATCCGAATGGCAAACGAGCGCATCATCGCGCCCCGGTTGTCTGGCGTACAGGGCCTGCTCCAGCGCATCGAGCACGAAGTCCGTTCGCATTGAACTGCTTACCCGCCATCCCAAGATGCGCCGGGCAAACACGTCGATCACGAAGGCTACGTACAGCCAGCCCTGCCAGGTTGAGACGTACGTAAAGTCTGAAACCCAGAGCTGATTCGGCCGCTGCGCGCTGAATTTCCTGTTGACCAGATCCAGCGGGCACGGGGCCTTGGCGTCGCTGACCGTGGTGCGTACCACCTTTCCACGCACCACGCCGCGCAGGCCGTGACGTCGCATCAGGCGCTCCACCGTGCAGCGCGCCGCCGGGATTTCCTCGCGCTGGAGTTGACGCCAGACCTTGTCGGCGCCGTAGACCCGCATGTTGGTTCTCCAAACGCGTTCGATGTGCGGCACCAGCACGGCATCGCGCTTTGTCCGTGCACTCAGCAATGCCGGATTGCGCTTGCTGGCCACGTAGCGGCGATAGCCCGACGGGGCGACCTGCAGCACCCTGCAAATCGGCTCGACCCCAAGGGTGCCTCGGTACTCGTCGATGAAGTCCCTCAAGACTTGAATCGGCGGTCGAGCTCCGCCTGGGCGAAAAACGCGCTGGCCAGCTTGAGAATCTCGTTGGCCTTGCGCAGTTCGCGGACCTCGCGCTCCAGATCCTTGATACGCTGGGCCTCTGCCGTAGTTGTGCCTGCGCGCTGACCGGTGTCGCGCTCATGCTGGCGAACCCAAGTCAACAAGGTCTGCGCGGTACAGCCAATCTTGGCTGCGATCGACACCACGGTAGCCCACTGCGATTCGTGCTCGTCACGATGCTCGACCACCATGCGCACGGCGCGCTCCCGGACTTCCGGGGAAAATTTGACTGACTTCCTCATGGACTCCATTCTCTCAAAGAGTGGAGCCTCCTCGAAACCCGGGGCGGTTCAGTACTATAGGGAAAATTTCGCTGATCTGATGAGACGATAGTTGTGAATGATATTCGGAAAGAATTCAAAGAATTGGCGATCATTGGGCCGCTTCCTTCCGAAGATAGTGCCGACCCAGAGCTGATACAGAGGATTGAAGATCTCTATAGATCTATCGTCACGCCAATAACTGATGGTGAAGCTCGGATTTTGGTAGGGTTACTTGGCGATGACGGTTGCTTCGGAATGGCGTATTCCTTTGTGCATCTTATTGAGACTTGCCCTGGATGGCCTCTAGCGGATTGCTTATGTGACCTCGGTAACGAATGGGTGGTTGAACTGCGTAATCGCAAAGGCGACATCTTCCCTCAGGCGCGTGCGTGCACGCTCCCTGAGGGAACCCCTCCAGCGTCCATCACCGTTCTTGCTCAAATCCCCGCGCTTTCGGCATCACGAAAGCTGCTTATGCACAGGCACGGACCCAGAAAAATGGACAACCGAAAGGGCTTCGTGCCCTATGCGTGTGCAAAGGGGCTTGGCGTCATTCTTGAGGGAAGGGTGGCAATGTTTACATGGAGGCCAGTGACCCGACCGGACGTCGCGTTCGCGCTGCCTGCGACATGACGCAGAACGCCGCTGCTCGTGCACTGGGGCAACCCGCAGCTGGCAGCCGTTTATCTGAAGCACTGGGCGCGCAATTGGGACCAAGGCGTTCCCTATCAGCCGGCCTACTGAGGGGCGCGCCGCATGGGTCGCCTGCCGCTGGCCACGACTGCCGACGACTATGCAGCGCTCCTGCCTTGGGCCATGCCGAAGCCAGGCTGAGAGGCGTGGTTAAACCGAAGTTCCATGGTGACGCCGCAGCCGTGGCGTCGCGAAGCCCTTGTCCCGCTTGAGGAAACGGCTCATCAGGGACGTTCCAGGTCTTCTTTTTGTAGTCACTAAAAATACTTGATATTTGCTTGTTATTTCCTATTCTTCTGGCTATGCCAGCACGAACCGGAACCGCTCACGTCGTTACGACGACCCGCAAGTACAAGGACCAGGTCTATCACACCCACCTGTTGCGGCGTAGTTACCGCGAGGACGGCGTGGTCAAGAACGAGACGCTGGGCAACCTGTCCCACTTGCCCGAGGCCCTGATCGAGATCATCCGCCGCTCACTCAAGGGCGAGACCTTCGTGCCGTTAGGCGAGGCGTTCGAGGTGACACGCTCGCGCGCGCACGGCCACGTGCAGGCGGTGACCACGGCCATGCAGCGTCTGGGCTTTGCCTCGCTGATCGCCACCAAGCCTTCGCGCGAGCGCGACCTGGTGCTGGCGATGGTGGCCGCGCGCATCGCGGCGCCGCATACGAAGCTGGCCACCACGCGCTGGTGGCACACCAGCACCCTGGCAGAGGACGTCGGTGTGACCGAGGCCAACGAGGATGACTTGTACGCGGCGATGGACTGGCTACTCGCACGCCAGGACACGATCCAGAAGAAGCTAGCCGCGCGGCACTTGAGCGACGGTGGCTTGGTGCTGTACGACCTGAGCTCCAGCTACTTCGAGGGCAGCACCTGCCCGCTGGCCAAACTCGGCTACAGCCGCGATGGTAAGAAGGGGCTGCTGCAGGTCAACTACGGCTTGCTCACCGATGCGCGCGGCTGCCCGGTGGCGGTGTCGGTGCATGAGGACAACGTGGCCGACAGCCAGACCTTCATGCCCGAGGTGCGGCGCCTGCAAGAGGAGTTTGGCCTCTCCCGGTTGGTCATGGTGGGCGATCGCGGCATGATCTCCAGCAAGGCCATCGAGCAGATGCGCGAAGGCGGTGATCTGGGCTGGATCACGGCGCTCAAGAGCGCCTCGATCCGCCCGCTGCTCGAGCAAGGACAACTGCAGCTTGGCCTGTTCGACGAGCGCAATCTGCTGGAGCTGAGTTCACCGGATTATCCGGGCGAGCGGCTGGTGGCGTGTCGTAATCCGGAACTGGCCAAGCTGCGTGCCCACAAGCGAGAAGAGTTGCTGGCGGCCACCGAGGCGTGCCTGCAGCCGATCGTTGCCCGCGTGCAGGCGGGCAAGCTCGCCGGGCGCGATCAGATCGGCCTGCGCGTGGGCAAGGTGATCGACAAGTACAAGGTGGCCAAGCACTTTGCGCTGAGCATCGACGAAGCGTCCTTCACGTTCAGCCGCAACAGCGAGGGCATCGCCCGCGAGGCGGCGCTGGACGGCCTCTACATCATCCGCACTTCGGTGAGTGCGGCACAGATGGACTCGGCCGAGTGCGTGCGCAACTACAAAGCGCTGGCCAACGTGGAGCGCGCGTTCCGCTCGCTCAAGACAGTGGACCTGAAGATACGGCCGATCCATCACCGCACGGCCGATCGGGTGCGTGCGCATATCCTGCTGTGCATGCTGGCCTACTACGTCGAGTGGCACATGCGCGAGGCCTGGCGCGAACTGATGTTCGCCGACACCGATCAGGCCGCCAAGGCCACGCGTGATCCTGTGGCGCCTGCCGTGCGCTCTGCGGCAGCGCTGGCCAAGGCGGCGCGCCACACGCTTGACGACGGCACACCCGTGCACAGCTTCTCGAGCCTGATGGCCGAACTCGCCACGATCGTGCGCAACACCTGCCGCACACCCAGCGCCGACGCTGAGGCGCCGACGTTCGAGCTCGTCACCACCGCCAACGCGAAACAGAAGCAGGCTCTGGAGTTGCTTCAGCAAATCCGCGTGTAGACAGAAACCGGAACCAAGGAATCACGCCAAGTGCCCGTCGCCCAAGGGGAAACTCGCCCAGGCGGCTGGGGAACTTGGGGTTAAAGGACTGCTTACGCCGAGCAGGCTTACCAACGCCTGTTCTCGCGCTGGAAGCAAGCGCGACCGCAGGCAAGTGCGGTACGCGCTCCGTG
>NZ_JAGIQB010000129.1:0-4875 GCF_017815025.1 Cupriavidus phytohabitans | reverse complement strand
CGAGCCGCCCCTGCGGCTCGCTCCGGCTCCATCATTTACCTTGACCGCTTCTCCATCAAATCTGGCGCTCGCGCTCACAAAGCTGGCAACTCAACCTGCTGGTGCGCGAGTTGATCGTAAATGCGGATTTGACCCGGGGGCGTAGTTTCCGAAGGCTCGGCGATCTGTATGCCGCTCTGCGGGTGATCATGGCCGCGTGGGATGTCAGCTATGCGCACGGCGCCAGTCCGGAACAGTTGTTGCGCGATCTCACCGCGATGGGGCACCAGCAATTCCCTTGGCAGACCCAGAGCAGCATGCAAGCCCTGTTTCGCTATTACCGGATCCTGCGCCGTCCGGACATGGCGGCGATGGTCGAGCGGGTGGTGGGGATGGACGTGCGCACGTACTTCCTGATCGGGATCATCGGCGGCGGCGAACTGATCCGGCGTCCATGGGTCGACGTGTGTCGCCCCCTCGATGAGGTGAACGTCGCGCCCGAACTAGTGCAGCGTTTCTATGCCCGGCTGACCACACGGATTGCGCCCTTACGGCATGCGATCTGGGCCAAGCAAAGTTTCGATCGAAGCTGGGGTTACACATGGAATCCGCTCGAAGCGACGCCGCTACTGCAGCTAGATCGCGGCTCTCGACAGGCCTACGCGCCGATCCCCGAGTTTTACTACCGGGCCATCACGCACGGCCTCTACTATGCGCTGGTCAAGCAAGCGGCCTTTTCCAGGGCAATCGGTGAAGCCTTCGAAGCCTATGTGGGGGAAGTCCTCCACGCCGCCTTTGCGGGTCCGCCATGGCAGGTACGCGGCGAGACGCCTTACCTCGTGGGGAAGGCGCGCAAGCACGGGGCCGATTGGGTGGTCACGGATGGCACCGGGCACCTCGTGATCGAATGCAAGGCCAAACGACTGCGGCTGGACGCCAAGATGCCGGGCGCGGACGACTCGTTTGATCAGCAGCTGGAGGTGTTGGCCCAAGCGGTGGTTCAGTTGTACAAGAACATCCGCGATGCACAGAGCGGCGATAACCAGGCGTGGCAGCCGAATGGCTTGCCGGTGTATCCCGTGGTGGTGACGCTGGACGAGTGGCACCTATTCGGACCGATCGCGCTGCAGACGCTCGAGGAGCGCGTGGTGGCGGGACTCGGGCAAGCGGGGATCCCAACTACCATGCGGCAAGCGATGCCATACACGGTCTGCTCCGCCGAGGACTTTGAGCGGGGCGTGTTGACCGTGGCCGAGCTCGGCCTCGCGACCGTCTTCGGGGAAAAGACGCAAGACGACTACAAAGCCCGATCCTTGCACGCCTTCGTGATGCACCGCCATCCCGAGGTGGCCGCCCGGGTTCACCGGGACTTATTCTGGGATGACCTACGGGAGATCGCGCCATTCGAGGCGGTGCATGGGCCGCCGCGTCAGACGGGTGCCCCGCAGGGGCAGGTTGAGCCAATCCGCCTTGAGGAACCGAAGGATTTGGTCGCCATCGGACAACACACCATCAGCCGCACCTGACATGAAGTTGACCGCGATATTCGCGGTATTCGGTTCTGTGCTGCGGCTCATGTCGTGCCGACGCATCGGAGCAACAGCTTGAACCCGAACAACCCGGCTTCCAAATCGGCGACGGACAATCGGGCAAATCAGCGGAACCCCGATAACCCGGAATACAATCGACATTGAGGTAGCGCTTCGGGTCCACGATGGCGGCATTGAACCAGCTAGCAACGCCAATCGCCATTCGATAAGAATGACCGCGGCGCTCGATAGGTAATAAGTAGATACAGGTACGACGATTGGAACCACAACAGCTTGATCTGCCAGGGATGCTGGGCGATGCCGGCGTCGCCAAGGAGGCAGACGAAGACGGGAGGGTCGCGGATGTGCAAAACCGGGGAGAACTCCACGTACACATGAACGGCGCGATTCCAACGTCGAAGATTCGAGAGATCCTAGCCGACGAAGCTACCGTATTGCCGGCTGGATTCGAGTTGGAGCGAGACCTGGTTCGGGCAACACCTTGCCAGTCGCTGGCGGCATACCTGACGCCTTGGCAAGTTCTGCGGCTCTTTCCGAGAAAGCGCGAGAACCTCGATCGCCTCACTCTTGCGGTCGTTGCAGGCTTGGCGGAAAACAACGTGCGCTTCGTCGAACTTCGAAGCAGCGTCCTGTACATCGCAGCGCTTCAGAAGTGTTCGCCAGCACAGGCGCTCGAGCGCCTGATCGAATCGACCGGGGAGGCTGCAAAGCGCCACGGTATCCGTCGCGGCTTGATTCTCACGGTGACGCGTGGCGACTACAGCGCAGTCAGCCTATCCACCCTCCTGCAGGCCTACGTGGACCTTGGTGAGCCGAAGGAGGTGATTGGGCTCGACCTGGCTGGGGATGAAGAAATGGCGTATCCGTCGGAGTTGCCCTCGCTCTTTCGGGAAGCCAAGGACAGGTTCGGGCTCGGGATCACGATCCATGCCGGTGAAACAGGCCGCGTGGAGAACATCTGGTCTGCCGTAGAGCTGTTCGGCGCAGATCGCATTGGCCACGGGACAGCTGCTGGTAAGGATCCAGAACTGCTGGAGCTTCTTTCCACCAGGAGAATCTGCGTCGAGGTATGCCCGATCAGCAATCGGCTCACTGGCGCTATTCGTACGAGCGAGGCTCACCCGCTTCAACAGTTCCGGCGATATGGCGTACCGTTTGTCATTTGCTCGGATAACCCTGCAATTCACCACCGCGGCCTCGCGGACGACCAAGCCGCTGCGATGGCCGAAGGGCTGTCGATCAGTGACATGCGACAGCAGTACGAAGTAGCCAAGCGCTACTCATTCATGAAGGATCTACTTTGAAAATCCGTTTCATGTCGGGCAACGAGCACAAGATCGCCGAAGTGCAGCGGATACTTGCCCCCGTAGGAGTGGACATCGTGCCGATCTCGAGGAAAATCGAGGAACTCCAGACCGAAGACGTCGAGAGCCTGGTGCGGGACAAGCTGGCCAAGGCGTTCGAGGCCATCGGTCGCCCGTTGTTCGTCGAGCATACAGGCTTGTACTTGAGCGGCCTCAACGGACTTCCCGTGGGTTTAACGCAGATCTTCTGGGACAGGCTGAAGGAGGATCGCTTCGCTGACCTCGTTGCAGGACTTGGCGATGCCAAGGTCACTGCCAAGACGGTCCTCGGGTACTGCGACGGGCGCGAAATCCACCTATTCGAGGGTGCGATCGACGGGACCGTACCTCGCAGACCTGCCGGTCCACCAGACTTCCAATGGGACTGTGTCTTCGTCCCGGATGGCAGCACTCGGACGTTCGCTGAGATGGGACCGGCCAAGGATGACATATCCATGCGCCGCAAAGCACTGGACCTATTTGCAGCCCACCTCAAATCTGCGAAGGGCACAAAATGAAAGACGAACTGCTTGATGCGCATCGCACCGGCAAGCTGATGCTGTTTGTGGGCGCCGGAGTTTCTGCAAACCTTGGCCTGCCGAGTTGGAGCGAGTTGATCGCGCACATCGCGGAGGAGCTTGGCTATGACCCGAAGATTTTCTCTACCTACGGCACTCCTCTGGCCCTTGCAGAGTACTACAAAAAGAAGAAGGGCGGGCATGATTCGCACAAAAAATCCCGCACCGGCGAGCCGGTGCGGGGTGAAGACTCGGAGACGAGTTGATTAAGTCATGAAGAGCGCCCCCGCACTCCATGACTTAATCAACCTTACCACGCCAGCCAGCCCGTCCGCTGGACCTATGCGAAGTCATGCCGTGCTCGCGCGAAATGGCGGGCCTGTCGCATTCATCGAGCTTTTCGTTCGCACGGTCCATCTACGTGGCGGTGCGCTGGCGCAGCACGCCGGTGCTGGTGTGCAGTTCGAAGTCGAGACGGCCGGTTTGGCGCTGCAGTGCCTGGGCCGCGTTGCGTACCTAGTGTGCAGATGGTTGGCCCTTAAAAGGCTGCTAGTGTGTCGTTCTGTTCTTGATGGAACTTATATGAATTCGGCGTCTCGCAATCCCCTACTGCGACACAGCGTGGAGAGAGCGAGTGCGAGTTGCCCCCGAGATCCTGTTGTCCGACGAGGAGCAAACCAAGTTGACGAGGCTGGTTCGGTCCGCGCTCACGAGCGTGAGGCTGGCGCAGCGCGCACGCATCGTGCTACTGGCCGCCGATGGAATGCAGAACAAAGACATCGCCGAGCGGTTGGGAGTCGGACGCGTGCAGGTCTCGCGTTGGCGTGAGCGGTATGCGCAATCGGGACTGGCCGGTATCGAACGCGACTTGCCGCGCGGTGCGCCGCCGTTGAAGGTCGATACGGCGCGTCTGGTGGAACTGACCACGCAGAGCAAGCCCCAAGCAGCCACGCACTGGAGCACGCGCAAGATGGGCGCCGAGTTGGGCGTGAGCGCCAGCACCGTCATGCGCCATTGGCACCCCCACGGGTTGAAGCCGCACATCGTGCGCGGCTTCAAAGTGTCGCGCGATCCGAAGTTCGTCGAGAAGCTTGAAGACATCGTTGGCCTCTACATGTCGCCACCCGAGCACGCGCTGGTGCTATGCTGCGATGAGAAGAGCCAGGTGCAGGCGCTGGATCGCACGCAGCCCGGCTTGCCGTTGAAGAAGGGACGTGCGGCCACCATGACACACGACTACAAGCGCAATGGCACGACCACGCTGTTCGCCGCGCTCAACGTGCTCGATGGCCAGGTCATCGCCCAGTGCCAGCAGCGCCACCGCCATACCGAGTGGTTGAAATTCCTGCGCAAGATCGACCGCGAGACGCCCAAGGACAAGACGCTGCATCTGATCGCCGACAACTACGGGTTCCGTCGCGATAAGGAGGTAGGGGCGAGCGGGGGACGGAAAGGTGCTGCGGTTAGGCCACCAGGGAGTAGAAC
>NZ_JAGIQB010000012.1:0-155383 GCF_017815025.1 Cupriavidus phytohabitans | reverse complement strand
TACGGCGACAGGTAGCCGCGGTCGAACTGCATGCCTTCCACGACTTCCAGCTCGTCGGCCAGCGACTTGCCGTCTTCGACGGTGATCACGCCTTCCTTGCCGACCTTGTCCATGGCTTCGGCAATGCGCTCACCGATCGAGGTGTCGCTGTTGGCCGAGATGGCGCCAACCTGGGCGATTTCCTTGCTGGTGGTGGTGGGCTTGCTGACCTTCTTCAGCTCTTCCACGGCGGCGGCGACAGCCTTGTCGATACCGCGCTTCAGGTCCATCGGGTTCATGCCGGCGGCAACGTACTTCATGCCTTCGCGCACGATCGACTGGGCCAGCACGGTAGCCGTGGTGGTACCGTCACCGGCGTTGTCGCTGGTCTTGGAAGCGACTTCCTTGACCATCTGGGCGCCCATGTTCTGCAGCTTGTCCTTCAGCTCGATTTCCTTGGCCACGGACACGCCGTCCTTGGTCACGGTCGGGCCGCCGAAGCTGCGCTCCAGCACCACGTTGCGGCCCTTCGGGCCCAGGGTCACTTTAACGGCGTTGGCGAGGATGTTCACGCCTTCGACCATCTTGGCACGTGCGGCGTCGCCGAACACTACGTCTTTAGCTGCCATTCTTGAATCTCCTGAAATCTGTACGGGTGGCGGTCAGTTGGTGAATTACTTGTTCACCACGGCCATGATGTCTTCTTCGCGCATGACCAGCAGTTCCTGGCCTTCCACCTTCACGGCCTGGCCGGCGTACTTGCCGAACAGCACGCGGTCACCGACCTTGACGTCGAGGGCGATGTTGTTGCCCTTGTCATCCTTCTTGCCAGGACCGATTGCCAGCACTTCGCCTTGATCGGGCTTCTCGGCAGCGTTGTCGGGAATCACGATACCGGACGCGGTCTTGGTTTCGTTGTCCAGACGCTTCACGATCACGCGGTCGTGCAGAGGACGCAGGTTCATACGGACTCCTAGATACAAAAGTGAGTGTTTAATCACAAATCGGCCGGCTAACCGAGGCGACGGCCAACTGAAATTTTCAGGTGTCGCAAGGGGCGCTTCATGCTGTTAGCACTCACCCCCGACGAGTGCTAATTATAGGGACGGGGTATGGCCATTTCAAGACAGCGGTTTGATGGGGGTTTTCCCGGACGGGGGAAATTGAGGTGGGTGTTCATCGATTCGGTCATGGCCACCGTCCCCGGCGTGGGACCTCCCGGACGGATCACCGGCACATTCGTCCGGTTTGCGCCGACTACCGGCACGAGCGATCCATGGAGTCCGGGGCCGCCGCCCTGCCCGCCGCCCATGCCTTACTCGTGAAGTTGTGCGGCAGGCTCGACCCGCGCGAGTTCCGGTCCGGTATCCCCTGCGCCGGGAACGGCCTGAACACGCCCGGTCAGGTAGATGCCGATTGCCGCCACCATTGCCGGTACCGCCAGGAGCAGGTAAAGCGCTGCGTTGCTCCAGCCCGCCGACAGAAGGAAAGCGCCACCGAGCGAGCCCCCGATCGCACCGACCCGCCCGATGCCGAGCGCCCATGCCACCCCCGTGGCACGACTTGTGGTCGGATAAAACGCCGACGCCAGCACGTTGGCGCAGACCTGCGAGCCGCTGACGCAGAAGCCCGTGACAAAGATCGCCGCCGCCATTGCCATGGGTGCGCTCACTGAAGCCAGGCACGCCACCGCGATGGCCCCAAGCGTATAAGCACTGGCAACTACCGCGTAAGGGTTGAACTTGTCGAGCAGCATGCCCAGCACGATGGCACCGACAACGCCGCCGCCCTGCAGAAGACCTGCCAGCATTGAAGCCTCCTTCAGGGAAAGACCGCTGCGCTGTACCAGGATCGGCAGCCAGTTGATCATCAGGTAAAGCAATAGCAGGCTGCAGAAGAAGGCAATCCAGAGCCACAGCGTTCCCATCCGATAGCGGGACGCAAAGAGTTGGCCGACCGGCGAACCGGGGCCATCCGGCTCGTCGGTGACGTAGCGAAGTCCGGGCGTGATCCGGGCCGCGTCGATGCGCGCCAGGGTGGCTGCGATCCGCGCCTGCATGCCCTCGCGTGTCGCCAGGTAACGCACCGACTCCGGCAATGCCAGCGCTAGCACCGGCACCAGCAACAGAGGGAGCACCCCGCCCAGCGCCAGCACGCCGCGCCAGCCCACATGCTCGATGAGATAGGCGGTCACCACCCCGCCCACCGCCGACCCGAGCGAAAACCCGCAGAACATCACCGTCAACAAGGTGCCACGGCGACGCGACGGACTGAATTCCGCCGTGAGCGTGATGGCGTTGGGCATCGCGCCGCCGAGCCCAAGCCCGGTCAGGAAGCGAAGTGCAATCAGCCACCCAATGCCGGAAGCCGCCGCAGATGCCAGGCACGCGGCGCCGAACCACGCCACCGACATGATCAACACGCGGCGGCGGCCAATGCGATCGGCCATGGGCCCGCACAGGAAGGCGCCGGCCATCAGTCCAAGCAATCCGGCCGAGAACAGTGGGCCCAATGCCACCATGGACAGCGACCACTCGCCTCGAATATGAGGAGCAAGGAAGCCGATGATCGCGATATCGAAGCCGTCAAGGGCGACGATCGCGAAACACAGCAGCATGATGCGCAACTGCAAGGGCGAAAGCCTCGCAGCGTCGATAAACTCGCGTACGTTGACAGCGGCGCGCATGTGCGCGGCCGCCGCCACATCTTTGGGGGCGGATGGGGCGGTCATTTTGTCTCCTGGGAAGGTTGGCGCACCGCCGCTATGCTTCGGCTTGTGCGGTACTGCGTGGTCCGCGCTGCGGCGCGCGGCTATGCCGAGGCTGGATCCATGTCCGGGTAGTGGTAACCACCCGCTTCCACGCGGGCGATGAACGCCGGATCCCGCTGGCGCAGGTCCTCGTGCGTGACCCTGCCAGTGCGCAGCATGTAGTCGTAGGCGAACGCCACCGGATCGAGGTGCATCTTGCTGTCAACCGATTCGTACCAGTCGAGACTACGGCGAGCCGCATCCTGGAACTTCGCCGATGCATCCCGGCGCGAGTCTTCGAACGCCTGGAAAGCAGCCGGCATGTCGTCTCGATGCGCGCAGACTGCATCGCACAGCGCTACGGCATCCTGCATGGCCATGCGGGTTCCTGAGCCCAGAGAAAAATGCACGCTGCGCAAGGCATCGCCGAGCAGCACGACCTTGCCGTGCGACCAGTGCTCGTTTTGCACCACGCTGGCCTGGAACCAGTTCGAGCGATTGCCGAGCAGCGAATGCCCGCCGAGGTCTTCGGCAAACACCCACTCGCAGAACGCACGGCTCTCATCCTCGGTCGCGGTATCCAGTCCGGCGCGATGCCATGTGTCCGGATCCACCTCCACCAGGAACGTCGACAACGCATCGCTGTACTGGTACGAGTGAGCGATGAACACGCCGAACTCGGTCTCGCGGAAGATCAGCGAAACCGGATGGAAGAGCTGATGCGTGCCATACCACGCGAACTTGTTGCGGCGCACGTCGAAGCTCGGCTGGAAATGCTCGGCCAGCCGCGTACGCACCTCGCTGTTGACGCCGTCGGCCGCCACGACCAGGTCGGCGTCAGGCAATTCCGCCGGATCATTCACGCGGCTGCCATAGCGGATCTCGACGCCGGCCGCGGTGCATGCACCTTGCAGCACGCGCAGCAGGTCGATACGCGAGGTGCGCGAGAAATGGTTGCCGCGCAGCGGCACCGCCACGCCGCGGTGGATCACTTCCATATGGTCGCAACGCTGATGATGGGCGGTGAACTTCCTGAAGAACGCCGGATCTGCGTCCTGCAGGAACGACAGCGCGATGTCGGAGAACACGACACCCCAGCCGTAGGTGGCGCCTGCTTCGTTGCGCTCATGCACAACGATATGGTCTTCAGGATGCCGCTGCTTGAGCAGCAGCGAGAAGTAGAGGCCGGCGGGCCCGCCTCCGATGACGACGACATTCATGGTAAGCCTCCTACTTGCTTGCCGGCGCCAGGGCCGCACCGGCATTGGGGACGGCGGGAGCCAGGTCCAGGTGCTCCAGCATCTGGCGCACCGTGCAGGCAGCGGTGGACGTGACGGGAAGGCCGATGGCATCTTGCGCTGCCTGGATGGCCGGCAGCGACGGCATCTGCACGCAGGCCGACAGCACCACGACATCGGCATTGGCGGTGTTGAGGCGCCTGACATCCTGCAGCAACTGCATGGGATCGCGGCGCCCGACTTCGAGGTTGTCCGGGATCTCGAAAGACAAGGCATCCAGGACTTCAATGCCTTCATGCTCGATGTACCGGACCACGGCCTCGGTCAGTGGCTTCATGTACGGCGCCATCAGCGCAATACGGCGCGCGCCCATCGACTTCAGGCCCGCCACCAGCGCGCCGGCCGACGTCATCACCGGCGCATCGCAGTGGTTCGCGCGCGCCACGCGCAGCAAGTCCCGCTCAACCTGGCGGTGGTAGCCCGGCCCCATCGCCATGATGGCGACCAGGCACGCCGTGCTCATCACGTCCACGCGCGCGTCGGCCAGTTCGGCGGCGCAGCGCAGACCTTCGCGGTTCATCGCTTCCAACTCTTCGCGGACGACGCGATGCATGCGCATGCGGCTCGCGTGGAACGTGAAGCGCTCCGGCCAGACCTGCTCCCGCGCGCGCAGCATGGCGGGAATCTCGGTCTCCATCGTCGTGTTGGAGCTGGGCACGATCTGCCCGATACGGTAGGTACGACTGTTCATGCTGGTCAGCCTTGGTTGGATGGGTTGGCGTGCGCGCTCGTTTCGCAGTACGGCTTCGGTGCAGGTGTCATGCCGATTTCCTCCCCGTTTCGCCGGCTCCGCCAGCGGCTTCCGCCGCGAGCTGGCGCGCGATCATGGCCCGCAGTGCGGCCTTGTCGACCTTGCCGACGCGGGTCACCGGGAACTCCGCGACCACTTCGATACGCTCCGGGCATTTGAACTTTGCCAGTCCCTGTTCCACCAGGAACGCAGCCAATCCCGCCACGTCGGGCGCGGCATGGCCAGCGCGCAGGATTACGTAGATGCAGCCTTTCTCTCCGTACAACGGGTCCGGCATCGCTACAAGCTTGGCGTCCGCGACCGCAGGATGCCGGCTGACATACGCCTCCACTTCTTCCGAGCCGATCTTCTCGCCGCCGCGGTTCACGTTGTCGCGCAGGCGGCCTTCAAACGCAAAGCAGCGGTAGCCGTCGATCACGTGCTCGGTCATGAGGTCGCCGGAGCGCACGAAACCATCCGCGGTCAGTGACTGGGCGGTGGCTTCCGGCGCCTTGTAGTAGCCGCGAAGGCTGGATGGACCGCGGAAGCACAACTCGCCGGGCGTTCCCGGCAGTGCCGCCTCGTCCGTGCCCGGCACCAGCAAGCGGAGATCGTCATCCGGGCAACCGGAGAAGCCCTGGGTGCGATGCCGTATCGCGGCGGAAAACCGCGCGCCGGCACCGAGCAGTAATCCTTCGGTCGTCCCGAAGAGGTTGAAGCACGGCACGCCGAGATGCGCTTCGAGCGCGTCGGCACGCGTCATCGTGCCGAACAGTTCCAGCGACGAAAGATCGTGCCGCGCAATGTCCCGGTACGCGATCATCTGCGGCGCCACCGGCCCGATCGACATACCATGCGTGACGCGGTGTTGTTCGATCAGATCGAGCATGCGCTGGATATCGACGCGTGGCATCAGCACCGAGGTCATGCCGCCCGCCACGACCGGTACCAGCACATAGAGCTGGCCGGCATTGTGCAGCAGCGGCAGCGACCAGATCAGACGGCTTTTCGCGGTCTGACCGAGCAGGCGCATGCAGGCCAGCGCATGGCCGATGTACTCGGCGTGGAAGCGCGGAATGATCTTCGGTACGCCGGTCGTGCCACCGGACAACTGGAAGCTGAGCACGTCCTCGCTGCCGATCCGGACCCCCGCCAGTACTTTCACGGCCTGCTCGTAGGAGATCGTATCGATCAGTGCGTCCATGCCATGCTCGGCAAGCGCACCCTGTGCGGCGGAACCGCCGCCACGCGCAACGATCAGGTGTTGGATCGACGGGTGACGGCAGGCCATGCCGCGGGCAAAGCCGGTCAGGTCGAAGGCGCTGAAATCGGCCTGCACAAAGTAGGCTCGCGGCGTGGACTGGGCGGAAAGCTGGCCGATCTCGACCTCGCGGTACTGGGGCACCGCACACACGGGAACTATGCCGGCCTTGTAGCAGCCCATCAACGCGACGACGGTGTCGATCGTGGTTCCCATCTGGAAGATGGCGCGGTCACCAGGCCTGACGCCAAGCTGATGCAGTGCGGCGCCGAGGCGCTCGCTGCGCGCGTCCAGTTCGGCAAAGGTGATCGAGCGCTCATCGCTGATGAAGGCCGGGTGGTCCGGCGTGCGACGGGCGGTCTTGCGCAATGCGCCGCCGAGCGTGTCGTCGACCCATGCGCCGCTTTCGAAATACCGGGCGGCGTCGGCGGGCGGGCAGTACACCACGCCTTCAATCGGAAAATGAATACCGGTCATGATGGCCTCCTCCGGCACTCACGCCATCGCCGGATCGCGCGGGACGATGCGCACGATATCGCGGTCGAAACGTTCGATCTTGCCGTCAAGCCCGCCGGTGAACAGCCCGTACCAGACCGCGGGCTTCAGGCCCAGGGCGCGGCGCCCGAATTCGAGCGGTTCATCCGAAGCGATCACCGTATAGTCGCCGAGATCGCTGAGCCGGCACGCCGGCAGGCGGCGCGCGGCTTCTGTCAGGACCGCGAACTCGGGAACGTTCAGCACAAACATACGTAGGGTGGTCGGGCTCATGCGTGACACTCCTGGTCCAGGTCCAGGCGGCGGCCGAGGATCTCTGCCTTGCGCCTCCAGATGGCGTCGATCCTCGTCACGCGCGCATGCCGGGTGCGGGCTTCGTCCTCCAGCTCGATGGCGGCGGCCAGCGTCGCATCGGCATCGCGCGCATCGAGCGCTGCAAGCGGCCGCAGCTTGCGCGTGATCTCGATGAAGTAGCCGTTCGGGTCGCGGAAGTAGATCGACTCGATCACCTCGTGCGCGGTTTCCGCGGACACCACCACGCCGCGCTCCTCCAGCCGCGTCTTCCATGCCAGCATTTCTTCCTGCGTATCGACCAGCCAGGCCGTGTGGGTGGCGTCGAACACATGGTCGTCCGGGAGCGGCGGACGGGTGCCGCGACCCGCCAACGCTTCGGGCTCGTCACTGCCGAGGTAGTAGAAGAACGCAATGGTGCTGCCCCTGCCGCTGTCAAAGAAGAAGTGCAGGAAATCGGGGTGCGTCGAAGGCCCCCAGCCGCGCGCCGAAATCGTGTGGATCAGCGGCAGGCCCAGGATGTCGCGATAGAACGTGACGGTTTCCTTCAGGCGCCAGGTGGGGCGGGCGGTATGGTCGACGCCGCGCAGGCGCAGCGGCGCGGCGGCGTCGGGTGGGGCGGTTCTTGCATGCATCGTTACGTCTCCGGATCGGAATGGGGCTGGTGTGTGTCTGGTGCGTTATTGCGGGAAGTTATTGCAGGAAGTTATTGCGGGAAGCTCTCGCGTAGCCACGTCTGCAGCAGACGGCCCGTCGCATAGCGGCCGGGTTCCTCGCCCTTGGCCAGCGCGCGGCCGTGGTGGTCGCCGCGAACGCGGTGGTGCTGCTTGTCGACGCTGCCGATGCTCTGGAAGATGTCCGCGATGACACTGGGGAAACAGGCCTGGTCGGCCGTGTACTCGATCAGCAGCGTGGGCTGGTGAATGGCCGGGGCGGTGCGGGACAGCGCCGCATTCGACGACAGACCCGACCATGTCGACAACCAGCTCTCGGGCGAGCACACGCGGGCGAAGCCGACCGAGCCATAGTTGGAGATGAACGGGTCCGCGCCCCAGAGCGAGCCGTATTTGCGGTCCGACGGATCGAGCGACAGGTCGAAGCAGCGCAGGTCGGCATCGGTGCGCCAGACGGGAAAGAGCTGCGTGTGGGCCGCGCGCCGGCGCACGGTATCGCTGACCGTGCCGGGGTTGCGCTTCACTTCGGCGCGGGCGTCCATGCGCTCGGCAATCATCGTCCGGGCCAGGTGGTCAAGGCGCTGTACCCGCATCGCCTGCGCGGCGCGGTACTTCATGACGAAGTGGGTGTGATACGCGGACGACCGCGGGGCCGGCGCAAAGCCATTGGCGGCGGCGAATGCATCGAGCGCCGGATCGACGGAAAGCGGGTCGCGCTCGTCTGTCACGGACGGGTCGATGCAGGACTGCAGCAGCATGCCTTGTCCCGGATGCGGCGCGACGAAAACCACGCCATCCACGGCGGGCAGCAATGCCGAGGCGAGATGGGTGGCACGGCCGCCGGGCGTCCGGCCGATGCGCGCTTCTGGCGCGGCATTCGATTGCTGGACGTACAGGGCATACAACCCGCTGCCGCCCGAGTTGCCGAGCAGCACGATGTTGCGGAAGCCCGCTTCACGCAGGAAACGCACGCCTGCCGCGACGTCATAGAGCGCGAACTCGTGCTCCAGGCGCTGGTCGTTGCCGACCGAGCGCGGCGACTGCGACCACGCCGCGTAACCGGCTTCCACGATGTCGGGAATCAGGTAGTGGCAGGCCATGAACTCGCGCGGATGCATGATGCAGACCACCGTATCGGGCCGGCCTGCGGCATAGAGCGAACCGCCGGTGGCCGCACCATCCTCCGTGCGCAGCACGACGTTGCGGGTCACCGTGCCCGGCGGCACATCGCGCGGGTTCCAGTCGGTGTTCAGGAAACCTGCAATCGGCCCGCGAGCGGCGGGCGATTCGTTGGGGGGCGTCTGGGAACTATTCATCGATTCACTCCGTTTTTTACAGAATAGTCCATTTTTCGACGTGTACGTAAATTTTTTTACGAGAGCGCCGAATCCGTTTGCAGGCGCCTTTCAATGCACTAGCAGGGAAGTTGCCGGGCAACGCCCCGGTGCACCGGGGTGGCGGGCCCGCGCCATTTTGTTTATCGTGATGGCTTCTCGACGCCCGCGTCGAAAAACTGAATGGCGGTTACATGGCAAAGGCACAGAGCAAGAGCGACGCGCTGCGGGACTCGATCCTGGAGGTCGCGACGCGCCTCTTCATCGAGCGCGGCTTCGATGGCACCGGACTCAACGACATCGCGGACGCAGTGGGGCTGAGCCGTCCGGCGCTCTACTACTACTTCAAGAGCAAGGAAGCCATCCTCGAGGAGTTGACTACGGCGGTCACGCGCACCGCCGCGCAACTGGCCACCGAGGCCATCCCCGAGGCCATGCGCACGCCTGCCGGCATCCTGCGCCACCTGGTGCTGCGCCACGCCACGCTGATCCTGACGCACCCGCTGCAGTTCCGCGTGGTCGAACGCAACGAGAACAACCTGCCGCTCAAGCAGCGCAAGATGGCCGAGCAGGCGCGCCGCGCGGTGCTCGAACAGTTCCGGCAGGCGATCGAGTTCGGCATCGACCATGGGAGCTTTCGCGTGGTGGACGCCAAGATCGCCGCATTCTCGATCATCGGCATGTGCAACTGGACGGCGTGGTGGTTCAATCCCGCCGGACAGGCTTCCGTGGATGAGGTAGCGGGCCAGATTGCGGACATGGCGCTGCGCTCGGTCGAACTGCCGGCCAGCCGCGCGCTGGACAAGCCCGGGCCGGCGGCTATCCTGCAGTTGCTGCGCGACGATCTGACGCTGCTGGAGCGAAGCCTGGACGCGCCGGCTGCTGCGGGGCCCGCAACCTAGCCATCCGGTCTGTCGAGGCATGCATGGGGCTCAACAAGACGTGCATACGCCAAGGCGGGCATGGCAGCGAAGACATGCATCGGCTGGATCTCTACCCAGCCCCATGTACCGGCTTGTGACGGTGTCCCAGCTCTCACAGCGGCACGCCGCGTCCCGCGCCAGACATCTCCGTCACCGCCGCCACTTCCCTTCGCCGATCAGCGCCTCGGCAAGCTTGGGAATCATCTGCGCCACCTGCCGCACCGCGGCGGTGAAGGGACGCTGGCTGCTCGTCGCCAGCACCACGCTCTGCCGCATGGCGCGGTCCGCCAATGGCACGGCGTCATACTCCCCGCTCTCCAGCTCGGCCGCCACCGCGTGGTATGGCAATACGGAAAACGCGGCATGGTCGGACAGGATGCGCTTGATGACCACTGATGAGCTTGCCTCCATGCACACGTTGAGGGCGATGCGGTGCGCGGCGGCAGCCTCTTCCAGCAGGTTGCGGATGGCGTTGGGCGGCACCGGCAGCACCAGCGGCACGCCGCCGATCTGCCGCAGCAGCATCGAAGCCGGCCTGCCGCCCGCGGCGCGCCAGTGGGCCTGCACGGCCTCGCGCCGGCCGACCAGCATCAGCGGCGTATCGAGCAGGCGGCGGTAGCTGTTCCGGCCTTCGGCACGATAGCGGTTCAGGACGGCGAGATCGATGCTGCCTTGGGTCAGCCGCGTCTCGATCTCGCCGCTGTAGCCTTCCACGATGCGCAGCTTCACCGCGGGCAGCCGCTCCTGCACGGCGGCGTAGAGCCGGCTCGACAGCAGCGGCGCCACCGCCGGCACCAGGCCCAGCGTGACCATGCCGCTGACATTGCCGGCACGGCCGCGCGCCGACTCGACCAGCTGCCTGGCGCCGTCCAGCAGCGGCTCGGCATCGGCCAGCACCTGCGCGGCCAGCGTGGTTGGCCGCACGCCGCGGCCGGTGCGGTAGAACAGCGGGCCACCAAACATCTTCTCCAGCTCGGCGACCTGCCGGCTGATCGCCGACTGTGCCAGGCCGAGCTGCGCCGCGGCGCCCGAAACGCTGCCCGTGCGCGCCACCGCGACGAACGTGGTCAACGCCTTGAGCGTCACGTCGTGTCCCGCATCTGTTTGCATATCCCTCTCCTGCTATCTCCTATGGAGATATCTGCTTTCTGATACCGGCATTGATCCGAGGATACCGCCTCTCTATCGTTAGAGGCAATCGCACACCACCCGGAGGAGACCCTGATCCATGCCACTGACTGCTGAACACCATCCGCTGGCGCCGCTCAATGCGGCGCAGAACGACATGCTGGCCCGTGTCCAGGCACTGGTCCGGGACCACATCGGCCCCAGGGCCAACGCGGCAAACCGCAACGACGAGTTCGCCTGGGACACCTTCCGCGCGCTGGCGGAAAGCGGCGTCATCGCCACGGCGTTTCCCACCACGCTCGGCGGCACCAATGCCTCGATGCTGCTGCGCGTCAGGATCATCGAAGAGATTGCGCGAACGTGCAGCACGGCGGCGTCGCTCGTGACCGGCACCGACCTGTCCTCGCGCCCGATCGTTGCCGGCGGTTCCGCGGAGCTTTGCGCGCAGACGGTGCCGCTGCTGGCCAATGGCAGCAGGCAGTCCGCCTTCGCGCTGACCGAGCCCGGCGCGGGATCGGATCTCGCGCGGCTGCGCACCGTCGCCAGCCGGCATCCCGGCGGCTATCGGCTCACTGGCGTAAAGAAATTCATCACCCGCGCCAACGTGGCCGATATGTTTGTCGTGGTGGCTTCGCTTGCCGACGGTCCCGGCGGCAGCAAGGGACTGACGGCGTTCCTGGTGCCGCGCGATGCTGAAGGACTGAGCGTATCGCCGATCATTCCCAAGCTCGGCTGGCATGGCGTGCCGATCGCCGAGGTCCGGCTCGACGATGTGTTCGTGCCGGTCTCGCATCGCCTGGGCGAAGAGGGACAGGGCATGGCGCTGGCGCAGGACACGCTGGTGCGCGCACGCATCGGCCATGCCGCGATCGCGCTGGGTCGGATGACCGGCGCGCTGCAGATCGCCGCGCAATACGCCGGGCACCGGCAGGTATCGGGCAAGGCGGTGGGCGAGCACCAGGGCATCCAGTGGATGCTGGCCGACATGGCCGCGCGCATCGAAGCCGCCCGCTGCCTGGTCTACAGCTCGGCGCAGCGCTACGACCGCACGGACCCTGAGACTTCGATCCACGCCTCGATCGCCAAGATGCACAGCACCGACCTGTGCATGCGCGTGGTAGTGGACTGCGCGCAACTGCTGGGCGGCAACGGCTACCTGAATGCGTATCCGATCGAGCGCTTCCTGCGCGACGCCAAGATGAACCAGATTGGCGAAGGCACCAGCGAGGTCCACAAGAACCTGATCGGCCGGCACGTGATGAAGACCGCCTCGGCGATGCCACAACATCCCTGCCTCGATTTCGAGCCGGATCTGTTTGGAGCGCAATGATGGCAAGCACTGCTGACCATAGCCTGGCCAATGCGCTGTGCCGCCGGCTGGGCATCCGCTACCCGGTGTTCGGGCTGGCGCACAGCATCGAGGTCGCCGCGGCCATTTCCAATGCCGGCGGCCTCGGCGTGTATGCCGCGGCACGCGATGGCCCCAACGAACTGGCGCAGAAACTGCGCGACCTGCGCGCGCTGTGCCCGGACGTGCCGGTCGGTGTGGACCTGCTGCTGCCCACCGCGCTGCCGGGCGTCTCCACCCCGGAAGACGTAAGCGCTGCGATCCCTGAAGGACATCGCCGCTTCGTCGACGGCCTGTTCGAGCGCTTCGCCGTGCCGCCGGCCACGGCGGGCAACTTCTTCTCGCAGTACGTGCGCTCGCAGGCTTTGTTCGAGGAACAGGTCGCAGCCGTGGCGCAGAGCGAGGTGGAGGTGTTCGCCGCCGGCGTCGGCACGCCGGCCGACACCATCGCCAGGGTGCGCCGTGCCGGCAAGACCACCATGGCGCTGGTCGGCGCGGTCAAGCATGCGCGCAAGGCCATCGCGGCCGGCGTCGATGTGCTGGTCGCCCAGGGCTACGACGCCGGCGGGCATACTGGCACGATCGGCACCTTCACGCTGGTGCCGCAGATCATCGCGGCCGCCGAGGGACGCCCCGTGCTGGCCGCCGGCGGCATCGGCGAAGGCAGCCAGATCGCCGCGGCGCTGGCGATGGGGGCGCAGGGCGCGTGGCTCGGCACCGTGTGGCTGGGCAGCGCCGAGCATCAGCTGCCGGCCGCGCTGACTGAACGGCTGCTGGCCGCTGGCAGCGACGACACGGTGATCACCCGCGCGCACAGCGGCAAGCCCTGCCGCGTGGTGCGCAGCGCCTTCTCCGACGCATGGGCGGCGGCCGATGCCCCGGCGCCACTAGACATGCCCTACCAGCAGGCCCTGACCGGCCGGCTGCTGGCAGCGGTGGAAGAGCACGAGATCGCCCCGCTGATGTACGAGGCGGCGGGCCAGAGCGTTGCCTGGGTGAAGGAGGTCGAGCCCGTGGCGCGGATCATGGACCGGCTGGTGCGGCAGACGCGCCAGTCGCTCGAATGCCTGCGCCCTTACCTGCCGGAGTGACCGGCAGAGAGTGACCGGCAGGCGCCGGCGCAAATACCGATACAAGAAAGAGGAGACAGCATGGATCGCCGAGCATTCGGAAGGACTGCTTTCCAGACCGCCCTGATGATGGCCGCGCCCGGCCTGTTGCCGGCGCTGGCCCGCGCCAGCACCGGCCCGGGCAACTTCCCCGAGCGGCCGCTGCGCGCGGTCATCCCTTACCCGGCGGGCGGCGTGGTCGACGTCACGCTGCGCGCCGCCCTCGACCGCATGTCGCTCGACCTGCCGCAGCGCGTGGTCGTGGAGAACAAGCCGGGTGCAGATGGCCGCATCGGCATCGAGTTCGCCAGCCGCGCGCCGGCGGACGGCTACACGATGCTCGGCGTCACGCCGGTGCTGGCGGTGGCGCAGACGCTCTACCCCGACTCCGGCATCCGCGTGCAGAATTTTCGCGCCATTGGCTCGGTGGCCGCGGTGCCATCGGTATTCGTGGTGCACAACGACGTCCCTGTGAAGACGCTGAAGGAGTTCGCGGCCTGGGCCAAGGCGCGGCCCGGCTCGGTCAACGTGCCGGTGCCGGGCGCCGGCAGCTCGCTGCACCTGGCGCAGGAGCTGTTCTTCGAAGCCACCGGCGTGCGCGTGACCAATGTCGGCTACAAGGGCCAGCCGCCTTCGGTGCTGGACCTGGGACGCGGGCAGCTGCAGTTCGCGCTGGTGTCGCAGAACCTGGTGCTGCCGCTGATCCAGTCGAATCGCGTACGGCCTCTCGCCGTCAATGCCGCACGGCGCACGCGCTCGCTGCCGGAGGTCCCGACCATCGCCGAGGCGGGCTATCCCGACGCGCTGGTGCGATCCTGGTACGGCCTGGCTGTCCATGCACGCACGGCGCCGGCCATCGTCGACTACCTCGGCGCCGCGCTGCAGGCGGCGATGGGCACCACCGACGTGCGCAACCGGCTGGCGGCGCTTGATGCGGAAATCCTCCCGCTCGACGCCAGGCAATTCGACCAGCTGCTGGTGGCCGAGGCAACGCGCTGGGCAGCATTGATCAAGGCGCGCGACATCAAGGTGGACGCATGAACCAGACCTCGTTTGTGAACGGCAACGGCAAGACCGACGGCCCGCTCGCCGGACTGCGCATCCTCGACATGGCCACGGTGCTGGCCGCGCCGCTCGCCAGCACGCTGTGCGCCGACATGGGCGCCGACGTGGTCAAGCTTGAGTTGCCCGATGGCAGCGATCCGCTGCGCGGCCTGGCACCGGTCAAGGACGGCCTGCCGCTCTACTGGAAGGTGGCCAACCGCGGCAAGCGCGGCATCTCGCTCGACGTGCGGCAGCCACAGGGGCGCGCGCTGTTCCTCCGGCTGCTGCCCGAATTCGATGTGCTGGTCGAGAACTTCCGCACCGGCACGCTCGACCGCTGGGGCCTCGACGCCGGGACCTTGCGCGAAGCGAACCCGCGCCTGATCATCCTGCGCCTGACCGGCTTCGGCCAGACCGGCCCGTATGCGTCGCGCGCCGGCTTCGCGCGCGTGTTCGAAGCCATGAGCGGCTTCACCAACCTCGCCGGTGAGCCGGGCGGTCCGCCGCTGCACATGAACTATCCCGCCGGCGACGTGGTGGCCGGCCTGTTCGGCGCGTTCGCCATCGCCACCGCCGCGGCCGAGCGCCGGCGCGATCCCGCAGCGCCCGGGCGGGATATCGACCTGTCCGCCACCGAGGCGCTGTTCCGCCTGCTGGAGCCGCTCGCGGTGGAATACGAACAGCTCGGCCAGGTGCGCCAGCGCGCGGGCAACCTGGCCACGTACACGGCGCCGTCCAACATGTATGCGACCGCCGACGGCCAATGGGTGTCGATGGTGGCGTCGTCCAACCCGATCTTCCGGCGCCTGTGCGTGGCGATCGGCCAGCCGGAACTGGCGGACGATGCGCGCTACGCCACCAACCCAGCGCGCGTGCGGCACCTCGACACGCTGGATGACGGGATCGGCGCCTGGTTCGCGGCACATGACTACCGCGCCGTCGCGGCGGCGCTGGAAGCGCAGCAGATCCCGTTCAGCAAGATCTTCACCATCGAGGACATCCTGGAGGACCCGCACTTCCGCGCGCGCGAGGCGATCGTGCGCCTGCCCGATCCGGACCTGGGCTCGGTTCCCGCGCCATGCCACGTGCCGCGCTTTTCCGGGTACGAGCCCGGCGCGCCCCGAACCGGGCCTTCAGTCGGCGAGCACAACGAAGAGATCTACGCCAGGGTCGGCCTGACCCGGCAGGAGATGCAGGCGTTGCGCGCGGAAGGGGTGATATGACCGCTCGCCGCTGGCGGCAGCCCTTGCCTGCGCCGCGCTACGGCATGCTGTGAAGGGATCGCCGCGCTACCGGCGTGGCGTTGTCGCCGCCTCGCTGAAATCCGCGCCGGAGGCCGCGCGATGCGGTGCGCGATGGGGTTGGAGTGACGGTGGCGCCCTTAACCGGAGTTTGTTGCGGCCATACATCAATGCCGCCGTGTAAGAGTAATGCCGGCACCGCATCAGCGCTCGACCGACAGCGCAATGTGAGCCCGCTGCCTAGACTGAGGGCTACCGCTGCATCGCCGCCACCGTGGCGATGCACGGTCCCAGCCGCGCCGGGCCCCTCCACTGCCGGCGCGTCCGACAACAACTCTGGAGGTTTTCCATGGATCCGAAACAGCCCGCTCGCCTTCCCAGGATTGTCGGCGCGATTGCCGCCGGCCTGGCAGGCCTCAGCTGTGCCACCGTTTTCGCCCAGACCACGGCCGCGCCCGCGGCACCCCCGGCCGGCGCGCAAGGCGTGCCGCCCGGCATGACCCAGATCGAACCGCCCAAGGACCCGCTGGTCGAGCGCCGCGAGACACGCAAGCGCGCCTCCGACGAATACAAGGCGAAGAAGAAGGCCGCCAAGGGCGAGTACAAGGAAGAAGTCGGCGAGGCCAAGCAGGAGCGCAAGGTCGAGAACAAGGCGGCGGACGCCGCGGCCCGCCAGGAGATGGCAGCGCCGAAGCAATAGCGTAATCACGCATGCTGCAAGTGAGAGATGGCCAGCGCAAGCCGGCCATCTTCTTCCCCGGTCTCAAACGCGTTCCCCCCGAGCTGCGCAAACCTGCGCTTCCCGCAGCCTGCGCACGGCTTCCCGCTTGCAAGCCGCCGTATCGCGCCTAGACTCCTTATGGGCAAACCGCGCGCTTGCTTGCGCGGCTTGCATTCCCCGCCATGTCCGCTGTCCACCCTTCCCGTTGGTTGGCAGGCCTCTTTCTGTCTGGCCTGGTGGGCACGTGCAGCCTGTGTGGACCCTCTGCCGTAGCGCAGCAAACAAAGCCTTCGCAAAATCCGCCGCCCGCTGCGGCGGCCCCTGCCGCGACCGCTGCGCCGAGCGAGGCGGCACCCGCCAAGCCACGTGGCCTGAGCCTTGCCAACAAGCCCCGTACCGGCGACTTCGACGTGATGCTCAAGAGCCGCGTCATCCGCGTGCTGGTGCCTTACAGCCGCACGCTCTACTTCAGCGACAAGGGGCGCGAGCGCGGGCTGACCGCGGAGCTGGTGCGTGGCTTCGAGCGCTACCTGAACAAGAAATACGCCGACCAGCTTGGCAAGCGCCCGCTGACCGTCATCATCATTCCGACCACGCGCGACCGCCTGCTGCCTGACCTGATGGCGGGGCTCGGCGATATCGCCGCCGGCAACCTGACCGAGACCGAGAACCGGCTGAAGCAGGTCGATTTCGCCGCGCCGCGCGACCGCAAGCCGGTGCGCGAGCTGGTGGTCACCGGGCCGAAGGCGCCGGCGTTGCAGCGCCTCGACGACCTCGCCGGAAAAACCGTGCACGTCCGGCGCGCCAGCAGCTACTTCGAAAGCCTGACCGTGCTGAACGACAGCCTGCGCCACGCCGGCAAGGCGCCGATGAAGCTGGTCATGCTGCCCGACGCGCTCGAAGACGAAGACGTGCTCGAGATGCTCAACGCGGGCGTGCTGCAGATCGTGGTGGTCGATGACTGGAAGGCCGCGACGTGGGCGCAGATCCTGCCGAACATCAAGGTGCGCGAGGACCTGGCCGTGCGCGAAGGCGGCTTTGTCGGCTGGGCCTTCCGCAAGAACAGCCCGCAGCTGCGGCAGGCGATCGATGACTTCTACGTCAACTACGTCAAGAAGCAGGGCGTGGCGGAGTACCTGCTCAAGCAGACCATGCAGCGCGTCAAGCAGATCAAGAACAACACCGACGATGCCGAGTACAAGCGTTTCCAGCAGACCATCGCCTTCTTCGAGAAATATGGCAAGGACTATGGCTTCGACCCGCTGATGCTGGCCGCGCAGGGTTTCCAGGAGTCACAGCTGAACCAGGAGGCGCGCAGCCATGTCGGCGCGGTCGGCATCATGCAGATCATGCCGGCCACGGGCAAGGAACTGAATGTCGGCAACATCCGGATGGCAGAGGCCAATGTCCACGCCGGCGCCAAGTACATGGACCGGCTGATGACGAAGTACTTCCCCGACGCGCATTTCTCGGAAACGGACCGGCCGCTGTTCGCGTTTGCGAGCTATAACGCCGGGCCGGGCAATATCGCCAAGATGCGCAAGGAAGCAGCGGCGCGCGGGCTGGATCCCGACAAGTGGTTCAACAATGTCGAGATCGTGGTGGCGGAAAAGATCGGCATCGAGACCACCACCTACGTGCGCAACATCTTCAAGTACTACGCGGCGTACCGGCTCATGCAGGACATGCAGGCGGCGCGCGAGCGCGCGCGCAGGCAGGTACAGAAATAGCGGCCGCATCGACTGCCGGCATCAATCGCTGGCATTTCCGTCCGCGCGCGGCGCCGGATGCACTCAGTCGGCCAGGCCGCTAGCGTCGATGTGGCCAAGTGCCTCGGTCACCGCGCGCCGCGCCTTGAGCACGTAGCAGACCTTGCGTTCCTGGATCGACAGCGCCAGCACGTCGGCCTGCACCAGCTCCTGGAACAGGTGGCCGGCACGCGCCAGGCTGACCTGCGCGATGTGGGCCAGGTCGGCCGCGGGCAGCCCGTTCTCGCCCGCGTCGAGCAGCGCGCGGCACACGCGGGCCCGCGCGGGCTCCGTCATCAGGGCAAGGGTTAGGGTACTTTCCTGGGTCTCCATGGCCACACCTCGAACGTCCGGCGCGCCGGCCCGGTGCTGCCGGGCGGCGGCCGGGCGGGCGCAGTGTCTCCACGTTCTACGCGGGCCGGCGCGCAAACGCAATAGGGTGCAGCCACCCTGGCGCAAACACTGGTGCGATGACAACAAGCGCACCCGCCAGCCGCATTCGGGGGATGCGCGGGCGCGGCGCCGGGTGCAGGGGCGCCGCGCCACGCCTGCGTCAGGCCAGCACGAACGGCAGCTGCCGCTGCCGCTTCCCGGTCAGCCGGAACAGCGCATTCGCCACCGCCGGCGCGATCGGCGGCACGCCCGGCTCGCCCAGGCCCGTGGGGTTGTCCTGCGATGGCACGAAGAACACGTCCACCACCGGCGCATCGGTGATACGGGGCGGCGGGAAGTCGGTGAAGTTGCTGTTCTTCACGGCGCCGTTCTCGATCTCGATGGCAAACCCCGGCTTCGTCATCGCCAGCCCGAACACGCAGCCGCCCTGGATCTGGGCTTCGGCCGACAGCGGGTTGACCACGCGGTTGGCATGCACGCCGGCGGTCACGCGGTGCACGCGCGGCTCGCCCTTCACCAGCGACACGTCGACCACATAGGCCACCACGCTGTTGAACGACTCGTGGACCGCCACGCCCCACGCGTGCCCCTTGGGCAGCTTGCGCTTGCCGTAGCCGGACTTGTCCACCGCCAGCTGCAGCGCGGCGCGATGGCGCGCGTGTTTCTTTTCGTCGAGGCGCGCCAGCCGGAACGCCACCGGGTCCTGCTTCGCGGCCGCGGCCATTTCGTCGGCCAGCGTTTCCTTGACGAAGGCGGTATGCGTGTTGCCGACCGAGCGCCACCACAGCACCGGCACGTCCACCTGCGGGTGATGCACCGACATCTGCAGCGGCAGGTCGTAATCGTTCTCGACGATGCCCTCGGTCATGGTCGCGTCGACGCCGTTCTTGACCATGAACGGTTCGAACGGCGTGCCCTTCAGGATCGATTGCCCGACCACGGTGTGCTGCCAGCCCACCACCTTTCCCTGCGCATCGAAGCCGATGCGCGCGCGGTGCAGGTGCAGCGGACGGTAGTAGCCGCCGCGGATATCGTCTTCGCGGCTCCACACCACCTTGAGCGGCTCGGCATGTCCGGCTGCCACCCAGGCCTTGAGCACATTGGCCGCTTCGACAAGGTAGTCGGAGGTCGGCACCGCGCGCCGGCCGAAGCCGCCGCCGGCCATCATGGTGTTGAGTACGACCTTGTCGGGCGACAGGGCCAGCGTGCGCGCGATCGCGGCCTGGTCGACGGTCTGGAACTGCGACCCCACCCACACCTTGACCGCCTGCAGCTTGCCGCCGGACACCTCGGGCTGCAGCGTGCAGTTGAGCGGCTCCATCGGCGCGTGCGCGAGGTACGGGAAGCGGAATTCCGCATCGATCTTGCGCGCGGCACCGTTGATGGCCGCATTGATATCGCCTTCGCCAGCGCGCGCCACCGTACCCGGCTGCGCGGCCAGCTTCGCATACTCATCGAACAACGCCTGCGACGACACTTTGGAGCCCGCGTCTTCCCACTGGATCTCCAGCGCGTCGCGGCCCATCTTGGCGGGCCAGTAGCCGCTGCCGACCACCGCCACGCCGGTGCCGCCGCGGTCCACGGGCACCTGCATCACGCCATGCACGCCCTGCACCGCGCGCGCCTTGTCGGCGTTGAACGACTTCACCTTGCCGCCGAAGCGCGGCGGGCGTGCGACCACGGCCACCACCATCTTGTCGAGCTTCGTGTCGATGCCGAACGGCGTGGTCGCCGCCAGCTTGCCGCGCGCGTCCAGCCGCTGCGTGGGCTTGCCGACGATGCGGAACTGCGCCGGGTCCTTCAGCGTGACCTGCTGCGGCACGGGCAGTTCCATCGCGGCCTGCGCCAGTTCGCCGAGGGTGGCGCGGTGGCTGCCTGAGGTGAGCACGCCCTGCTCGACCTTGATGCCGGCCGGGTCGACCTTCCACTTCTGCGCGGCCGCGCTTACCAGCATGGCGCGGGCGCGCGCGCCCAGCTCGCGGTACTGCTGGAACGAGTGATTCAGCGCGGTCGAGCCGCCGGTCATCTGCATGCCGAAGGCGGGATCCTTGTACGCGTCGCCCGCGGGGGCCAGCGTCGCGCGTACGTTGCGCCAGTCGGCGTCCAGTTCTTCCGCCAGCGCCATCGGCAGCGCCGTATGCACGCCCTGGCCGAATTCCAGCCGGTTCACTGCCACCGTGACGGTATTGTCCGGCGCGATGATCAGGAAAGCCTGCGGCGCCGACGGCGCCTTGGGCTTGCCCGCCTCCTGCGCCTGCGCCAGCGGCGCCACGCCCAGCGCCAGCCCGCCGCCGGCCAGGCCGGTGAGTTTCAGGAAACCGCGACGGCTCAGCGTGGCGATGCCGCCTTGCGCCGTGCCGCAGTTGTCGCCCTGGACGCCCTGGCCACCGTGGCCGCCGGCCAGTGCTTCAATGCCTCGGATTCGCATGATCGGTTCCTCCCGTTCAGGCCAGCGCGCGCGCGGCGTCCTTGATCGCCGCGCGGATGCGCTGGTACGTGCCGCAGCGGCACAGGTTGCCGGCCATGGCCTGGTCGATGTCGGCGTCGGTGGGGCGCGGCTTGCTGCGCAGCAGGCCGATCGCGCTCATCACCTGGCCGTTCTGGCAGTAGCCGCATTGGGCGACATCGTGCCTGACCCACGCGTCGAGCACGGCGCGGCCGACCTTGTCGGTGTCCACGCCTTCGATGGTGGTGATGCTGGCGCCCGCCGCTGCGGAAACCGGCGTCACGCAGCTGCGCGTGGCCTGGCCGTTGATATGCACGGTGCAGACACCGCACGCGGCCATGCCGCAGCCGAACTTGGTGCCGGTCATGTCGAGGTTGTCACGCAGCGCCCACAGCAGCGGCGTGGACGGATCCACGTCGACCGTGCGGGTCTTGCCGTTGACGTTGATGTTGAGGGTGGTCATGGGGGACACTCCTTGGGTACGTTGCCCACTGGTCATGGCGTGTGCCCGGGCCCGCGCGCCGTCCGCGCCGGCAAGGGCGGCGCATGGCGAACGCGTGAGGATGCGGGGGCACTGCCCGTGCGCGCAGCATGGCGCACGGGACAAGTGAGGATAGTGCAATTCCGGTCACCTTGCCGGAGGCATTGCGACCCGCATTGGGGCGAATGATGCGCCTACGCGCGCTACGACGGTTTTTGCACGAACTTTGTGCATACGGCCGTTGTCCCTCATGGATTCATCGCTTGCGGATTCCTGCCGCTGAAACAGTGCCGCCGACTATTCCAGAACGCCACCATCCGGTGACGGGTACGCCAGCACCGCCACGCGCCGCGCGGCCCGCTTCTAGTTCCCGCGCCGCCGACGCTCCCGCCACCTCCCGCACCTCCCCTGCCATTGCCCGGCTCGACAGCATCCAGGCGCTGCGCGGCCTGGCCGCGGCCTTCGTGGTCGTCTACCACTCGGGCCTCGCGCTGGGCGGGGCCGACGCCCCCGTGCTCGGCTGGCTGACCACCAATGTGATCAAGCGCGGCCATGTCGGCGTCGATGTGTTCTTCGTCATCAGCGGCTTCATCATTGCCTGGGTCGCGGTGCTGGCGCGGCCGCGGCCGGAGCGCCCGCTCAGCTTCCTGGTCCGCCGCGCGTTCCGGCTGGCGCCGCCGTACTGGGCCATGTCGGTGCTGCACGCACTGCTGCTCAACCCGGTGACGCCGGCGCTGTTCGCCGCGTCGCTGGCGTTCCTGCCCACCACCACCGCGCATGCGCCCTATTACGGCTATCCGGCGCTGTACGTGGGCTGGTCGCTCAACTATGAGATCGCGTTCTATGCCGCGTTCGCGCTCGGGCTGCTGCTGGCCGGGCGGCGCGCGCTGTGGGTGGTGCTGGCACTGTTCGCGCTCTCGACACTGGTGCTGCCGTGGTGGCGCTTCGGCACGCTGGTCGCCGATCCCGCACAGGGCTACGCGTTCGCGTCGCCGTGGCTGGCGATGGCGAGCAACCCGCTGGTGCTGGAATTCCTTCTCGGCTGCCTGCTGGCCTGGGCCTATGCGCGCTGGCGCCACCTGCTGACGCCGCCGGTCGCGCTGGCGATGCTGGCCACCGGCTGCGCGGCGTTCGCGCTGTCGCTGCCGCTGGTCGGCCCGGACTTCAGCCTGGCCGGCCGCGGCGTGCCGGCGGCGCTGCTGCTGGCGGGCGCGGTAGCGGCCGAGCATACCGGCATGCTGCGCGTGCCGCGCGCGCTGGTGTGGCTGGGCGAGCTGTCGTACGCGCTCTACCTGGTGCATCCCACGGTGATCGAAGGCGTCAAGCGGCTGATGCCCGAGCTGACGCCGGACCAGACCGGCCTGCAGCTGCTGCGCTTTGCCATCGACGCCGGGCTGGCGCTAGGCCTGGCGTTGCTGCTGCACCGCTGGGTGGAGCTGCCGGGCATCGCCGCGGGACGCCGGCTGGCAAGGCAATGAGGCGCGCTTTCAGCGCCGCGGCATATCCGCGAGGAAGAGGTACAGCGCCGTCAGCTCGGTATCGTTCATGCGCCCGAACGAGTCGAACGGCATCACGCTGCTGATCTGCGAGCCGTCGGGCCGCTTGCCGCTGCGCATCATCTCGATGAACGCCCCGGCCTGGCCATAGCGCGACATGGCGCCGCCCGAAACCGGGCGCAGGTCGGCGGCCGGCGGCCAGTCGGGCGGCGCGCCGGGAATCTTGCCGCCGCTGAAGTCGTGGCCATGGCAGCCCAGGCAGGCATTGGCGACATAGCCGCCATACTGCGCCGTGGGCGCCGGCGCCTGCGCCGGCTGCACCGGCAGGCTGTGGTCGATCTTGGAGGCCGCGTCCCGCACCATGCCCACGCCGTACAGCGCCCGCACCATCCATGGCAGGCTGACTTCGGCGGGCGCGCCCATGCCTGGCGGCAGGTTGCGCAGGTAGGCCACCAGCGCACTGAGGTCTTCATCGCTGAGGCGGTTGTAGTCCTCGCTCGGCATGATCAGCAGCGGCCGGCCCGACGGCGCCACGCCATGGCGAACGCTGCGTACCCAGTCCTCGGCGCGGTACGCGGCGATGGCGGGATTGGCGCGGGTCAGGTCGGGCGCGCGCACGCGCAGGCCGTTGGGATCGTCGAACACCTGCTTGCCGCCGGCGCCGGCGCCGTGGCACTCCATGCAGCCGCGCGATTCATAGAGGTACTTGCCGTGGGCGATGGCGGCTGGGTCGTCGCGCAGGGGCAGCGGCGCGACCTGCACCGCCACGATCCGCGACGCCTTGCGCTCGCCGACCCAGACCGCGGCATACGCCAACACCGCCACGGCGGCGGCCACGCCGGCCAGCCCCCACGCCGCCACTCGCAGAACACGCGCCATCTTCGCTCCCCTGTCCGCCGCACTGGATGCAGCAGGATGCGTCCAGCGGAGGGGGGGCTGTCGGTGGGCCAGGCCACACAGGCGCGCCTGGGACGCCCGGGGCGCTCAGGCCAGCCCGGCGGGGGCCCGGTCGATAAAGCCCGTCATGCGCGCCAGCCGGCCGTCGGCGGCAACGGTGGCGAAATCGGTGCCGACCACCAGCGCGGGCTCGCCCGCGGGCCCCAGCTCCCAGCTGAAGCGCAGGTTCGCGCCATGCGCGTCGACGGGGCTGACGCGGGTGAAGCGGAAACCAGGAAACCTGCCTTGGACCGCCGCGATCATGGCGTCGATGCCGGCATGGCCGTCGCCGCGCATCAGCGGATCGACATAGCTGGCCGATTCGGTCCACGCCAGCGCGATCAGTTCGCGGCGGCGCGCGGGATCGGTTTCGTTCCAGGCGGCGAGGTAGCGATCGGCGAGCGTGGCGGGATCGGCGGGCATGGTGGAAGCGGTGGACTGGGAAGACTCGACGGCAGCTGACATGGTGTTCTCCTGTGTGCTGGTTGGGGTTCCGGTCGGCCCGGCTGGCAGGCCATGGCTGCATGATGGATGCCGCGGCGGAGCGCCGCGATTACCCGCGAGGTCATCGCCGGCCTTCGCCCCACTCCCGTCCCGCCCCGCCGCCTACCAAAAAACTGGCGCGAACACCAGTGGCAACAACGCCCACGGCAGCCTGCTGTCCGGCTTTTGCTCAGGTGCCCATCCCCGTTACAGTTGCCGCTACGCTGGGCGGCAGTCCGTCCGGGCCCGACCGATTCGCACCGTCCTTTGCACCGCACCCGTCCATGACGCCAGATACGGCCCCGCCGAGCCACCAGGCCGCCACCGTCCATTCCGCCGCGCAGCGCCGCTGGCAGCCGCTGCTGCTGGCCGGTGCCGGCTATTTCGCCCTGGCGGCGGCGGGCCTGTGGCTGGCGCGGCTGCCGGGCAACGTGGCCGCGGTATGGCTGCCCAACGCCTTCGCGCTGGGGCTGCTGCTGCATCGCCCGCGTCGCGAGGCGCCGTGGCTGCTGGCCGGCATGCTGGGCGCGAACCTGCTGGCCAACCATGCCGCCGGCGACAGCACCGCCAGCGCGCTGATGCTGGCCGGCGCCAACCTGGCCGAGATCCTGTGCGCCACCGGCCTGCTGCGGCGGCTCGACCGGCACGCCGGGCTGCTCCGCCACGGGCCGCTGGCGTCGTTCGCGGTGATGCTGGCGGTCGCCGGCATCGTCGCGCCGGCGCTGGGCGCCAGCGCGGGTGCCGCGGCCATCGCGAGCCTGCACGGCACTGCCTTTGCGTCGGTGTGGTGGACCTGGTGGCAGGCCAGCGCGCTGGGCATGGCGCTGCTGCTGCCGATGATGCTGTCGATGACGCCCGGGCGCGTGCGCGCCGCCTTCGCGCGGCCAGTACTGGTGCCACAGGCCGGCCTGCTGGCGCTGTGCCTGGCGATCGGCGCGCTCGCGCAATGGCAGGGCAACGACCCGTTTGCCGCGATGTCGCTGCCGCTGGTGCTGGTGGCGCTTGCCGGCAACCCGTTCGCCACCGCGCTGCTGACGCTGGTGGCGACACTGTCGCTGCAGGCGCTGATGCTGGCCGGGCACCACCATGAAGCGGTGCCGCTGTCGGCCGCGGTGATCATGGTGTTCCCGGTCTGCATCGCCTACCTGACCGAACAGAACCGCCATGGCCGCGCCAGCCTGCGCAGCAGCGAGCAGCGCTTCCGGCAGGCCATGGAGCATTCGGCGATCGGCATGGCGCTGGTCGGCATGGACGGCCGCTGGGAGACCGTCAACCGCGCCATGACCGAGCTGCTGGGCTACAGCGCCGAGGAATTGCGCGCCATCACCTTCCAGCAGCTGACCCACCCCGACGACCTGACCGACGACCTGCGCCAGGCGGCGATGCTGGTGGACGGCAAGATCGAGTCCTACCGCATGGAGAAGCGCTACCGCCACAAGGACGGCCAGTACCGCTGGGCGCTGCTCGCGGTCTCGCTGGCGCGCGACGAGCGCACCGGCGCGCCGCAGCACTTTATCGCCCAGGTCGAAGACATCCATGCGCGCAAGCTGGCGCAGGAAGAACTGGAACGGCTGTCGCGCCGCATCCGGCTGGCGGTGGAGGCCGGCGGCGTCGGCATCTGGGAATGGGACTTCGCCAGCACCGTCATCACCTGGGATGCGCGCATGCATGCGCTGCACGGCACCGAGCCCGCACAGGGCGCGCCGCAGGCCGGGCAGTGGATCGCCATGCTGCACCCGGATGACGTCAGCCGCGTCAGTGCCGAGATGCGCCAGGCCATCCGCGGCGCCGCTCCGTTCGACACCGAATACCGTGTCCGGCGCCCCGACGGCGCGGTGCGCCATGTGCGCGCCATGGCCATGGTCACGCGCGGCGCCGACGGCATGGCGCATGCGCTGGTCGGCACCAACTGGGACATCACCGAGCAGCGCCGCCTGACCGAGGCACTGTTCGAAGAGAAGGAGCGCCTGCATATCACGCTGCGCTCGATCGGCGACGCGGTGATCTGTACCGACGCCAGCATGCACGTCACCTTCATGAACCCGATCGCCGAGCAATTGACCGGCTGGACCATGGGCAGCGCCAGCGGCTTGCCGCTGGAGCGGGTCTTCCGCATCGTCGACGAAGCCACCGGCGATCCGATCCCCAGCCCGGTCGAGTCCTGCCTGCGCACGCTGACGCCTGCCTACCTGCAGGACGGCGCGGTGTTGCAGAGCCTGACCGGCGAACGCCACGACGTGCAGGACTCCGCCGCGCCGGTGCTGACCGGCGCCGGCGAGGTGCTGGGCGCGGTGCTGGTGTTCCAGGACATCACCACCGCGCGCGCGCTGCAGCGCGAGCTGGCGCGCTCGGCCATGCATGACGCGCTCACCGGCCTGCCCAACCGCACCTGGTTCGAAAAGCGCCTGCGCGAGGCCTGCGACGCCGCGCGGCTGCATGGCCACCGCGCCGCGCTGTGCTTCATCGACCTGGACCGCTTCAAGATCGTCAACGACACCGCCGGCCATGGCGCCGGCGACGTGCTGCTGCGCGAACTGGGCTACCTGATCCGCAACCATGTGCGCCCCGACGACCTGCTGGCGCGGCTGGGCGGCGACGAGTTCGCGCTGCTGCTCAAGGACTGCACCGTGGACCAGGCCGAGCAGGTCTGCGAGGGTGTGATCGATGCCATCCGCGGTCGCCGCTTCCCATGGGAAGGCCGGGTCTATGACGTGGGCGCCAGCATCGGCATCGCCGCGATCGACCGTGACGTGCCGCCCGTCAGCGAACTGATGAGCCGCGCCGACGTCGCCTGCTACGCCGCCAAGGCCGCCGGCCGCAGCCGGGTCTCGGTCTACCGGCGCGACGAGAGCGACGCGCGCCGCCACCATCGCGAACTGGAAGTCGCCGCGGGCATCCACTCGGCGCTGGAAGCCAACCGCTTCCGCCTGTTCGCGCAGGAAATCCGCGCTCTGCAGCCCGCCGGCAAGGGAAGTGGTGAACATCGCCACATCGAAATCCTGGTGCGCATGGTCGACGAGAACGGGGAAATGATCCTGCCCGGCGCCTTCATTCCCGCCGCCGAACGCTACGACCTGATGGGCCACGTCGACCGCTGGGTCATCCACAATGTGCTGCACGGCTACGGCGAGCGGCTGCGTGCGGTGCCGGGGTTGTCGGTGTCGATCAACCTGTCGGCCAACTCGCTGGGCGAGCCGTTCCTGCTGCCCTTCCTGCATGCCGAGCTGGATGCCAGCGCGCTGCCCGCCAGCCGGATCCGGCTGGAGATCACCGAGACGGCGCTGATCAACAACATGGCGGCGGCCAACCTGCTGGTGACAGACATGCGGCGCGCGGGCTGCACCGTGTCGCTCGACGACTTCGGCTCGGGGCTTTCGTCGTTTGCGTACCTGAAGCAGTTTCCGGTCGATTTCCTGAAGATCGACGGCAGCTTTATCCGCCAGCTTGCCGACAACGCCGTGGACCGCGAGATCGTCAGCTCGATCAACGATATCGGCCACCGGCTTGGCGTGAAGACCGTGGCGGAATGGGTAGAGGACGAACGCACGCTCGACGCGCTGCGCGCGATCGGCGTCGACTATGCGCAGGGCTATGCGATCGGGCGGCCGACACCTCTCGATGCATTCCTGCAAACGTGCGGGCCGCGCGGCGTCGAACAACAGCAGGGGGCGTGATACATTCGGCGGCTGTCGCCACCCGGGGGAAACCGTTGCCGCTCGCATCCACGCCCGCGCCGCTCTATGCGCGCGTCAAGCAACACATCAGCAGCAGGATTGCTGACGGCAGCTGGCCGCCCCACCATCGGGTGCCCTCCGAGGCAGAACTGGTGGAAGCGCTGGGCGTCAGCCGCATGACCGTGCATCGGGCGCTGCGGGAGTTGACCGCGGAGGGGATGCTGGTGCGGCTGCAGGGGGTGGGGACGTTTGTGGCCGAGCCCAAGCTGCGGACGGCGCTGTATGCGGTCAACAATATTGCGAATGATATTGCTGCGCGGGGGCATCGGCATCATGCGCGTGTGGTCAGCGTGCAGGAGGAACGCGCCGGCGCGGCGCAGGCAGTTGCGCTGGATGTGCCGCTGGAACAGCGGGTGTTTCACTCCGTGATTGTTCATTACGAAGATGATGTGGCGATTCAGCTGGAGGATCGTTATGTCAATGCGTTGGTTGCGCCCGATTATCTTGAGCAGGATTTTTCGCGGGAAACGCCCTACCAATACCTGACGCGCGTCGCGCCGCTGACTGAAGGGGAGCACGTTGTGGAAGCCGTGCTGGCGCATCCCGAGGAATGCGCATTGCTGGACATCGACAAGGGCGAGCCGTGTTTGCTGATCCGGAGGCGGACATGGTCTGCAGGAAGGGTCGTGACGTCTGTCAGGCTGGTGCATCCGGGGTCGTTGCATCGGCTTGAGGGGCGGTTTACCTCATGATTTTTTTCGCCGCGGCTTGGCATCTGGCGGATATTTGATATGCCCGGTTCCGCCCTAAAGGGCGGGTAACTCTTTGTCCGAGCGACAAAGAGTCACCAGAAAGCGCGTTTACGGCCCTGCGGGCGGCCACTCTTATCGTAGTGTGCCGAGGCTTTTGTACGGGGCTTTGCTTCGTTGCATGACAGGACTGCCTGCCGCCGTGGTGCGCCACGGTGGCTGGGATTGGCGCGGTGGTTGAACGAGCCCAGAGCTGTGGGTGGCCCCTGCTACCAGCGGCAACGTAGGAACGCCTACGGCTGCGCTGCGCGCGGGCAGCATCTCAGGTCATGAACTCGGGCACAGCACGCGTCGCTGCTCGCTTGGCGCTATCGCCGGTGAATCCGCAAGCCTTTCCCTTGCCCGCTTGTTTGCTCCCCTCTCCCGCCTGCGGGAGAGGGGCCGGGGGTGAGGGCCAGAGCCCCCCCGAAGTAAAGAAGGCCAAATCGCCGTCCAGCCACCCATCCTTTTTGTCGCGCGGACAAATAGTGCCTTACCAGCTACGCCGACCATATATGCGAGCTTAGGCTCCCGGCAAGCGACCGCAACTCCACAGCCACAAAAACGATGTCAAAACTACGGGATAACCCCGATACATCCTTACCTGTATATACAAGATTATACATGCCTATGCGTCGCCCAAAAAGCGACACCCCCAAGGCAAAGCAAAGAGACACCGAAGGAGCCCGTCCCATGACCACCACCCGCTTCCGCGACACCGAAATCCGCGCCGCCCGCGGCACCAAGCTCACCGCCAAGAGCTGGCTGACCGAAGCCCCGCTGCGCATGCTGATGAACAACCTCGACCCCGAGGTCGCGGAGAATCCGAAGGAACTGGTGGTCTACGGCGGCATCGGGCGCGCCGCCCGCAACTGGGAATGCTATGACCGCATCGTCGAAGCCCTGACCCGCCTGGAAGACGACCAGACCCTGCTGGTCCAGTCCGGCAAGCCGGTCGGCGTGTTCCAGACCCACCGCGACGCCCCGCGCGTGCTGATCGCCAACTCCAACCTGGTCCCCCACTGGGCCAACTGGGAACACTTCAACGAACTCGACGCCAAGGGCCTGGCCATGTATGGCCAGATGACCGCCGGCAGCTGGATCTACATCGGCAGCCAGGGCATCGTGCAGGGCACGTATGAAACCTTCGTCGAAGCCGGGCGCCAGCATTACAACGGCAACCTGAAGGGCCGCTGGGTGCTGACCGCGGGCCTGGGCGGCATGGGCGGCGCGCAGCCGCTGGCCGCGACGCTGGCCGGCGCCTGCTCGCTCAACATCGAATGCCAGCAGAGCCGCATCGATTTCCGCCTGAAGACCCGCTATGTCGACGAGCAGGCCACCGACCTGGACGACGCGCTGGCCCGCATCGACCGCTACACCTCGCAAGGCAAGGCCATCTCGATCGCGCTGTGCGCCAACGCCGCCGAAGTGCTGCCCGAACTGGTGCGCCGCGGCGTGCGCCCCGACATGGTCACCGACCAGACCAGCGCGCACGACCCGCTCAATGGCTACCTGCCGGCAGGCTGGACCTGGGACGAGTACCGCGAGCGCGCGCAGCGCGAACCCGCCGTGGTGGTGAAGGCCGCCAAGGCGTCGATGGCCGCGCACGTGCAAGCCATGCTGGACTTCCAGAAGCTGGGCGTGCCGACCTTCGACTACGGCAACAACATCCGCCAGATGGCCAAGGAAGAAGGTGTGGCCAACGCCTTTGATTTCCCCGGCTTCGTGCCCGCCTATATCCGCCCGCTGTTCTGCCGCGGCATTGGCCCGTTCCGCTGGGCCGCGCTGTCGGGCGATCCGCAGGACATCTACAAGACCGACGCCAAGGTCAAGGAACTGATCCCCGATGACGAGCACCTGCACCGCTGGCTCGACATGGCGCGCGAGCGCATCAGCTTCCAGGGCCTGCCGGCGCGGATCTGCTGGGTCGGCCTGGGCCTGCGCGCCAAACTGGGCCTGGCGTTCAACGAGATGGTCCGCAGCGGTGAGTTGTCGGCGCCGGTCGTGATCGGCCGCGACCACCTGGACTCGGGTTCGGTCGCCAGCCCCAACCGCGAGACCGAGGCCATGCAGGACGGTTCGGACGCCGTGTCCGACTGGCCGCTGCTGAACGCACTGCTGAACACCGCCAGCGGCGCGACCTGGGTTTCGCTGCACCATGGCGGCGGCGTGGGCATGGGCTTTTCGCAGCATTCCGGCGTGGTGATCGTGTGCGATGGCACCGATGAAGCCGCCGCGCGCATCGCCCGCGTGCTGCACAACGACCCCGCCACCGGCGTGATGCGCCATGCCGACGCCGGCTACCAGATCGCCGTCGACTGCGCCCGCGAGCAGGGCCTGGACCTGCCGATGCTGCGCGACTGACCAACGCTCAAGAACCCAGCGTTTGCGCCCCTCTCCCACTGGCGTGGGAGAGGGGCGCAAGCCAACGCATTCCTGCAGGAGACAACCGCATGCCATCCGATATCACCGCGCCCGCCTACGATGGTGTAGCCGGCGCCCAGGCCGGCGCCCACACCCCAGCCCTGTCACGCACGCGCGCCATTGCCGCCATCACCATCGGCAATGGCCTCGAGTTCTACGATTTCGTGGTCTACAGCTTCTTTGCCACGCTGATCGGCCGGCTCTACTTCCCCGTCGACAACCCCACCGGCCAGCTGCTGATGTCGTTCGCCACCTTTGGCGTCGGCTTCCTGATGCGTCCGCTCGGCGGCCTGCTGATCGGCATGTACGCCGACCGCGCCGGCCGCAAGCCGGCGGTGGCGCTGACGCTGTGGCTGATGGGCCTGAGCTCGCTGATCTTCGTGGTCACGCCGCCGTACGCGCAGATCGGCATCCTCGCGCCGATCATGGTGGTGATCGCGCGGCTGGTGCAGGGCTTCGCCATCGGCGGCGAGATGGGCGCCTCCACCGCGCTGCTGCTGGAATACGCCGATGACCGCACGCGCGGCTTCTATACCGCGTGGCAGCCGTTCAGCCAGGGCCTGGCGGCGCTGCTGGGCGCGATCACCGGCCTGGTGCTGAGCAATGTGCTCGCGCCGGCCGACCTGGAAGCATGGGGCTGGCGCCTGGCCTTCCTGATCGGCATCCTGGTGATCCCCGTCGGCCTGCTGATCCGCCGCCGTCTGGAAGAGACCGCCGCTCCCGCGCGCCACGGCGAGCACGCCGCGCAGTGGCCGCTGCTGCGTGCGCACGCACGCGAGGTGCATGCCAGCATTCTGCTGATGATCGGCCTGGCGTCGTCCACCTACATCGTCGTCTACTACATCAGCAACTACGCCGTGAGCGTGCTGAAGATGCCGCTGTCGCTGAGCATCTGGGCCGCGTGCATCGCCGCGCTGGTGCAGGTGGCGCTGTCGCCGTTCGCCGGCTGGCTTGCCGACCGCATCGGCCGCAAGACCGTGGTGCTGTGGTCGCGCGTGGCGCTGCTGGTGATGATCTACCCGGCGTTCGTGCTGATCAATGCCGAGCCGTCGCTGGCGCGCCTGCTGCTGGTGGTAGGCTGCCTGTCGGTGCCGATGTCGATGACCGCGCCCGCGTCGATGGTGCTGGTCAGCGAGGTGCTGCCGCAGCGCCTGCGCGCCACCGGACTGTCCATCGCCTATTGCGTGGCGATCGCGATCTTCGGCGGCTTTGCGCAGTATTTCTCGACCCGGCTGATGCAGATCACCGGCGACGCCAACGCGCCGGCGCTGTACGTGATCGGCTGCGGCCTGGTCTCGCTGATCGGCCTGGCGATGGTGCCCGAAACCCTGGGACGCCGGCTGAAATGAGCGACCTGGCTGAACTCGCGCAGGCCAGCGACACGGTCTGGCGCGGCCGGCGCGATGCCGGCGAGGCCGGCGATACGCGCCGCCTGTTCGACATCGTCGGCGGCGCGGCCACGCCGCGCACACCCGGCGTGCCGGTGCTGCTGGGCTTCTGCTGCGATGCCGGCGTGCTGCGCAACCAGGGCCGCCCCGGCGCCGCCGGCGGCCCGCGCGAGATCCGCCGCGCGCTGGCGGGCGTGCCGGCGCACGGCATCGGCCGCCTGATCGACGGCGGCGACATCCATTGCGACGGCGATGCGCTGGAAGACGCGCAGCAGCGGCTGGGCCAGGCCGTCGCCGCCGAACTGGCGGTAGGCGCCTGGCCGCTGGTGATCGGTGGCGGCCACGAGGTGGCCTGGGGCACGTGGCAAGGCCTGCGCACGCACCTGGATGCGCACGGCGACCGCGGCCGCGTGCTGGTGGTCAACCTTGACGCGCACTTCGACCTGCGCGGCAGCCGGCCCGCCAGCTCGGGCACGCCCTTCGACCAGATCGCCATCGACTGCCAGCGGCGCAGCCTGCGCTTCGACTACGCTTGCCTGGGCGTAAGCCGGCTCGGCAATACGGCCGCGCTGTTCGGGCGCGCCAGCACGCTTGGGGTGCGCTATGTCGAGGATGTGGACCTGCAGGAGCGCCACCTTGACGCACGGCTGGCGGCGCTGGATGAATGGGTCGCGGAAGCCGACCATGTCTACCTGACGATCGACCTCGACGTGCTGCCCGCCGCAGTGATGCCCGGCGTCTCGGCACCGGCCGCCTACGGCGTGCCGTTGCCGGTGGTGGAGGCCATCGCCACGCGGCTGCGCGACAGCGGCAAGCTGCGCGTGGCGGATATCGCGGAATTCAATCCGCTGTATGACCGGGATGGGTGTGGGGCGCGGGTGGCGGCAAGGTTGTGCTACAGGCTGCTGGGTGGGTAACGGCAGGTGCGCCCAAGCCGCCCGAACTAGCCTAAGGCAAGGTGCACCCAAGCCGCCCGAACTAGCCTAAGCAAGGTGTTCTCCCTCTCCCGCAAGCGGGAGAGCAAGGGGAGCAAACCGGCGGCAATTCTCCCCCTCCCGCTTCTCCAGCCCCCTCAAAATCCCCGGGTTTACACCCACACCGCCATTCGGATTCCCGAACGCCACTCCCCACCGCCCGTCCGGATCCCCGAATAGTGCGCCGGCATCACTTCATTTTCTCCTTTTAATTCAACGGTTTGCATAGCCAGGGCGAGCCCCGTCGCCTGGCACGCCGCGTGCAATATAGGCCGCCGCTAACAGCGCCCAGACAGGTCGGCCGGCACGTTTCCCAACGCGCCGGCCCCGCCAAAAAACAAAGGAGGAAACACATGACTGACCCCGCCTTGCCCATCCCCCCTCTCGCCGCCCGGGCGACTCGCTGGCACCTGTTGCCGCGCTGAAAAAAAATCCGCATGGCCCGCGCGGCGCCCTCCAAAGCCGCTCGCCATTCCGACATACCGACGTCCGCCCCTGTTCGCGGGGACCGGACGCACAGGCCTGATCCACGATGAAACTGAATCGACTGCCCACCCTGATCTTCATTGCGATGCTGCTAGGCGTGCTGGTCGGCACCGCCGCGCACAACATGTCGCCGGACGCCGCCACCGCCAAATCGATTGCGGACCACCTGTCCATCCTGACTGATGTGTTCCTGCGGATGATCAAGATGATCATCGGCCCGCTGGTGTTCGCCACGCTGGTGGCCGGCATCGCCAGCATGGGCGACGGCCGCGCCGTCGGCCGCATCGGCATGAAGGCGATGATGTGGTTCATCGCCGCCTCGGTCACCTCGCTGCTGCTCGGGCTGGTGATGGCCAACGTGCTGCAGCCCGGCCACGGCATGAACCTCGCGCTGCCGGCGGCGGACGCTGCCTCGAACCTGAAGACCGGCGCGCTGAACCTGCGCGACTTCATCGCGCACATGTTCCCCAAGAGCTTCGTCGAGGCGATGGCGCACAACGAGATCCTGCAGATCGTGGTGTTCTCGCTGTTCTTCGGCTTCGCGCTGGGCACGGTCAAGGACGGCGTGGGCAAGCCGGTGCTGGAAGGCATCGAGGGCCTGGGCCACGTGATGCTGAAGGTCACCAACTACGTGATGGCGTTCGCGCCGGTGGGCGTGTTCGGCGCGATCGCGGCGGTGATCACCGCGCAGGGCCTGGGCGTGCTGGTGGTCTACGCCAAGCTGCTGGGCAGCCTGTACCTGGCGCTGGCGCTGCTGTGGGTGGCGCTGATCGCCGGCGGCTACTTCTTCCTGGGCCGTGACGTGTTCCGCCTGCTCAAGGGCATGCGCGCGCCACTGATGATCGGTTTCGCCACCGCCAGCAGCGAATCGGCCTACCCGAAGGTGATCGACCAGCTGACCCGCTTCGGCGTCAAGGAGCGCATCACCAACTTCGTGCTGCCGCTGGGCTACTCGTTCAACCTGGACGGCTCGATCATGTACACCTCGTTCGCCGCGCTGTTCGTGGCCCAGGTGTATGGCATCGAACTGTCGCTGAGCCAGCAGATCACCATGCTGCTGGTCCTGCTTGTCACCAGCAAGGGCATCGCCGGCGTGCCGCGCGCCTCGCTGGTGGTGGTCGCCGCCGTGCTGCCGATGTTCGGCCTGCCGGAGGCCGGCATCCTGCTGGTGCTGGGCATCGACCACGTACTCGACATGGGTCGCACCGTGACCAATGTGCTCGGCAATGCCATTGCCACCGCCGTCGTCGCCAAAAGCGAAGGCGCCATCGGCGCGCCGGTACTGTCCGACGAGGATGAACCCGTCGTCGCGGATACCACCACCGGCCTGGCATCGGTCCAGGCCATGGCCGGCAAGTAACACAGCCTGCCAGGCGTGCCAGGGCCCGGTTGCCGACAAGGCAACCGGGCCTTTTTGCATCCATGACACGGGCACGCTCGTGCCGGTGTGGTAAAAGTAGGCACCCGCGCCGCCCGGATCCCCGAAAAGACTGCCATGGATCACTGTCCCGCTGGCGCGGCCGCTTCGCCCTTGCCTGACCAGACTTCCTGATGACCGGCCCGCTCCACCCTCCCGGCGATACCCCGCACGCGCACGCCGCCACGCCTTCCACGCCCTCGCGCCTGCCCCACGGCCTGCGCGGCGCCGCGCCGCTGCTGGCGTTGCTGGCGCTGGCCGTGCTGATCGGGCTGGCCGGCGCGCTCGGCTACCGCTACAGCTACGACAACGCGCTGGCGCGCCAGGCCGAGCGCGGCCAGGTGCAGCTGCGCCTGTACACGCAGGCGCTGGAAAGCGAGCTGGCGCACTACGACTACGTGCCCGGCCTTTTGTCGCTGGACGAGCGCATATCCGGACTGCTGCTGCGCCCGGACGACCCCGCGCGCGTGGCCCGCGCCAACGAATACCTGACCTCGCTCAATGCCCGCGCCGGCACAAGGGTGGTCTATGTGCTGGACGCCCACGGCAAGGTGCTGGCCACCAGCAACTGGCAGCGCCCCGACAGCTACGTGGGCGAGGACCTCAGCTTCCGCCCCTACTTCCAGGCCGCGATGGAAGGCCAGCTCGGCCGCTTCTACGGGGTTGGCACGACGCGCAGCGAATCAGGCTACTACCTGTCGGCGCCGCTGGGCGAGCGCGACAACCCGGCCGGCGTGGCAGTCGTCAAGATCGGGCTGGAGCCGCTGGAAAACCGATGGCAGGGCGCCGACAGCCAGATGCTGCTGAGCGACGAGAACGGCGTGGTGATCCTCGCCTCCGACCCGTCGTGGAAGCTGGCCGCGCTGCGCCCGCTGTCGGACGAGGCGCGCCAGCGGCTGTCGCGCAGCCTGCAGTACAACCGCGCGCCGCTGCCGCAGCTGCCGCTGGTCTCGGTGCGCAAGCTTGCGAACGGAAACGGCGGCAGCAGCGACGAGCTGGTGCGCCTGCGCAGCGGGCCGCCGATGCTGGCGCAGCACGCCGCCCTGCCCGGCACCGACTGGCAGCTGACGCTGCTGACCAATACTTCGCAGGCGCGCGTGGCGGCGCTCAACAGCGCCGCGCTGGCGGGCGTGCTGACTGCCTTCGTGCTGCTGCTGGGCTCGGCCTGGAACGTGCGCCGGCGCATCGTCAACGAGCGGCTGGCCGCGCGCGCCGCGCTGGAAGCGGCCAACAGCGAACTGGAGCGCAAGGTGGCCGAGCGCACCGCCGACCTGTCCGCCGCCAACCACCGGCTGCAGGCCGAGGTGACCGAGCGCATCCGCGCCGAAACCGTGCTGCGCCAGGCGCAGGACGGCCTGCTGCAGGCCGGCAAGCTGGCCGCGGTGGGCCAGATGTCGACCGGCATCGCGCACGAGCTGAACCAGCCCCTGGCGGCGCTGCGCACGCTCTCCGGCAACACCGGCAAGTTCCTCGAGCGTGGCGACTATGGCACCGTGCGCACCAACCTCGACACCATCATCGGGCTGGTCGAGCGCATGGGCCGCATCACCGGCGCGCTCAAGTCGTTCGCGCGCAAGTCGGGCAACGGCCGCCGCCAGGCCCGGCTGGGCGAGGCGGTCGACAACGCGCTGTTCCTGCTGCAGACGCGCGTGGACGCCGTGCAGCCCGAACTGCAGCGCGACATCGACCCCGAGCTGGCCGTGGTCTGCGACCCCAACCGGCTCGAACAGGTGCTGGTCAACCTGCTCGGCAACGCGCTCGATGCGGTCATCGGCCGGCCCGCGCCGCGCATTGCGCTGCATGCGCGCGTGGCCGGCGGCATGGTCCACCTGACCGTGCGCGACAACGGCGCAGGCCTGTCCGAAGAAGCCTTTGCGCGGCTGTTCGAGCCGTTCTTCACCACCAAGCCCGCCGGGCAGGGGCTGGGGCTTGGCCTGACCCTGTCGGCCGGCATCCTCAACGAGAACGGCGGCAGCCTGTCCGCCGCCAACCACCCCGACGGCGGCGCCTCCTTCACGCTGGCGTTGCCGCTGGCGCCGCACGAGACGAGGGCACAGGATCCCAGACATGCCGGCTGAACTGACCGTACTGATCGTCGAGGACGATGCCGACGTGCGCCTGGGCTGCGAGCAGGCGCTGCGCCTGGAAGGGCTGGCCACGCGCGGCGTGGGCAGCGCCGAGGCGGCGCTGCGCGAGGCCGGCCCCGGCTACGCCGGCGTGGTGGTCAGCGACATCCGCCTGCCCGGCATGGACGGCATGGCGCTGCTGGCGCAGCTGCGCGAACGCGACCCCGCGCTGCCGGTGATCATGATCACCGGCCACGGCGACGTGGGCCTGGCGGTGCAGGCGATGAAGCAAGGCGCCTACGACTTCCTGGAAAAGCCGTTCTCGCCCGAGCAGCTGGTCGACGCCACCCGCCGCGCGCTGGAGCAGCGCCGGCTCGCGCTGGAAGTGTCAGAACTGCGCGAACGTCTCGCCGGACGCGAAAAACTCGAAACCCGCCTGATCGGCCATTCGCCCGCGGTCGAGCGCTTGCGCCGGCTGATCGCCGACCTCGCCGGCACCGACGCCAACGTGCTGATCCACGGCGAGACCGGCACCGGCAAGGAGCTGGTGGCACGCTGCCTGCACGAGGCCAGCCAGCGCCATGCGCGCCACTTCGTCGCCATCAATTGCGGCGGCCTGCCCGAGCAGCTGTTCGAAAGCGAGATCTTCGGCCATGAAGCGGGCTCGTTCACCGGCGCCGCGCGCCGCCGTATCGGCAAGATCGAGCACGCAGAAGGCGGCACGCTGTTCCTCGACGAGATCGAGAGCATGCCGATGCCGCTGCAGATCAAGCTGCTGCGCGTGCTGCAGGAGCGCGTGGTGGAGCGGCTCGGCTCGAACCAGCCGGTGCCGGTCAACGCGCGCGTGGTGGCGGCGACCAAGGCCGATCTGCGCGCGCTGTCCGATGCCGGCCAATTCCGCGCCGATTTGTACTACCGCCTGAACGTGATCACGCTCGAGCTGCCGCCGCTGCGCGAGCGACGCGAAGATGTGCCGGCATTGTTCGAGCATTTCGTCGCGCAGGCGGCGCTGCGCTTCGAGCGAGAGGCCATGCCCGCCAGCGCGGCCGAGCTGGCGGCGCTGGTTGCCTACCCCTGGCCGGGTAATGTGCGCGAGTTGCGCAACCTGGCCGAGCGGCACGTCCTGGGGCTGGGCTGCAACCCGGGCCAGGGCACTGCCGCCCCGGAAGCGCTCCCGCTGGCGCAGGCGGTCGAACAGTTCGAGCGCGCGCTGATCGCCGATGCCATGCGCAGGCACGACGGCAACCTCAGCCGCGCCAGCGAGGCACTTGGCGTGGCCAAGACCACGCTGTTCGACAAGGTGCGCAAGCACGGCCTGCAAGACCGGTAGCGCCGGTCCCGCATCCTGCATGCATCATGCCGTGACAGATGTGGTCTGGAGCGTCGGCTGAATTCAGCCGACGCAACAAAGATGACAGTAGCGCGGGGAACCACCCCGGGCAGCACGGTGTCTCCAGTTACTGACAGCGAGTTCCGCGGCCGGCCACGGTCTTCAGTGTGCGTTGAAAAACAAAAGTTCGATGAATTTGTAGTTTTTTCTTACTGATTACCTGACCTTTGCGGCATATTATGGGCTTCCGGCAAATCCGGACCCGGGCATGCAAAGCAATCAACTGCAGGCAGTCTGCGGGAAATGACAAAAGCGTCAAATCGACGATAAATAATCGTCCGGCCGGCGGGTGATCGGGCCAGGACACTGGGTCAGTCAACCATTGGCAGTGACAATACGCGGCGCAGGTGCCTTGGTACCGCGTGCGCCTTTCCGGCGCGGACTGCCTTCAGGACTACGGGTGATTGGATGAAACTGGATCCGGCACTGGCTGAAAAGCCTTACTACAGTACGCGTACAGCGGCAAAACTTCTCAATGTCTCGCTGGGCACTGTCCAGAAGATGGTAGAGCGTGGCGAGCTTGGCGCCTGGAAGACCAACGGCGGCCATCGGCGCATCCACAAGGAAACCGTGCATCGCCTGCTGGCGACGCGCATCGGGCCCGAAGCCGCGGCGCCCCATGGCCTCGACCTGGTGGTATTCCACCCCAACCACCAGGAAGCGCAGCGCATCCACGGCCAGCTGGGCAAGTGGGGGCTGCCGCTCAAGAGCGTGGTGGTCGACGATGTGCTCGACACCGTCATTACCTCGGTCAGCGCGCATCCGCGCGTGGTGCTGTACTACGTCGACGAGCTCAACGACGCCGAGTCGGCCACCGTCGAGAAACTGCAGAATTTCTTTGCCAGCCAGCACGTGATCTTTGCGGTCATCACCAATCGCCAGGCCTATGAAGGCGTGGCCGACGCGCTGCAGCACTGGGGCATCATGGTGTTCCTGAAGACGCCGTCGCTGGAAGAGGTGAAAGGCTTCCTGCGCGCCCAGCTGATGATGGGGCGCGCCGGCTGAGTCGGGCGCTCCGGCCCGGAGCGCGTCACGGTCAGGCCAGCGACGCCAGCCTCTGCGGTTCCAGCCCGGCGTCGCGGCCTTCGGCCCGCGACATCATCCAGCCATAGAGATTGCGCGGATCCGGCGGCATCGCCACCAGCTCCACCGCCCTGCCCGCGCGCCGGGCATGCGCGGCGGCATAGAGCCAGCGCAGCGCGGCGTAGTCTTCCAGCGCAAACCCCACCGAATCGAACACCGTCACTTCGTCGGCCGCGGCGCGGCCCGGCGCGGCGCCGGCCAGCACCTGCCAGAGCTCGGTCACGGGCGCATCGGCGGGCAGCTGCTGGATCTCGCCTTCGATGCGCGTCTGCGGTTCGTACTCCACCACGATGCGCGCCCGGCGCAGGATGTCGGCATGCAGCTCGGTCTTGCCGGGGCAATCGCCGCCGACCGCGTTCAGGTGCATGCCCGGGCGCACCTGCGCCGGCGTCAGGATGGTGGCGCGGGTCTTGTCTGCGGTCACGGTGGACACGATGTCGGCGCCGTCCAGCGCGGCCTGCACTGACTCCGCGGCACGGATCAACAGCCCCGGCACGCCGGCAAGGTTGCGCATCAGCCGTGCCGTGGCGGCGAGGTCGATGTCGTAGGCCGCGATCTCGCGCACGCCCAGCATGGCGTGGAACGCAAGCACCTGGAACTCGGCCTGCGCGCCATTGCCGATCAGCGCCATGGTGCGTGCACCCGGCCGCGCCATCGCCTGCGCGGCCAGCGCCGAGGTGGCGGCGGTGCGCAGCGCGGTGGCCAGCGTCAGGTCGGCCAGCATCAGCGGGAAGCCGGTTTCGACTTCGGCCAGCAGGCCGCACGCCATCACGGTCGGCATGCCATGCTGCGCATTGCGCGGATGGCCGTTGACGTACTTGAACGCGTACTGGATGCCGTCGCTCACCGGCATCAGTTCGATCACGCCGCGCGCGGAATGGCTGGCCAGGCGGGCGGACTTGTCAAAGGCATCCCAGCGCAGGAAGTCCTGCCGGACATGCTCTGCCATCTGCACGATGGCGGGCTGCACGCCGAGCGCGGCCACCAGCCGGGCCACGTCGTTGGCGTCGAGGAACAGCGACCGGGCGGTCTCTTTCATGATTGTCTCCCTGGCTGGCGATGGCGGATGCATCAGGCCGCGGCCGCGGCGATGCCGGGCCCGCTACTACGGTCGAGCCGCAGCGTCATGCAATAGGCGCCGCCGCCGGACAGCATGAATGGGGTCAGGTCGACCTCGTGCAACTGATAGCCGCGCCGGCCCAGTTCGGTGCGCAGGTGCGGCGTGGTGCGGGTCATCACCACCTGGTCGTCCAGGTTGACGGCGTTGACGCTGAAGTGGCTCAGGTCGTCGGCGCTGGCCTCGATGCGCAGGCGCGCCGGCAGCCGTGCGCGCAGTTCGCGCAGCGCCGCTTCGCTGAATGCCGGCGGGTAATAAAGGATCTCGCCGCCGGACAGCGGGCAGAAGCACACGTCGAGGTGGTAGCTCTGCTCGGTGGCCAGCTCCAGCGCCACCACTTCCTTGCCGAAGAAATCCGACACGGCGGTGGCCGCCTCGTGCGACGACCGCGGCCCGAAACCGGCCCAGAAATGACCACGGCCAGCATCCCAGATGCAGTCGCCAGCGCCCTCCTGGAAACAGCCTTCGGGCAGCAGCGCCACTTCATCGAGCAGGCCGCGCTCGCGCAGCGCGCCGAAGATTTGCGCGAACGGCGCTTCTTCGCCGCGGCGCTGCGGGTAACGGAAGCGGGCCAGCAGTGCGCGGCCGTCGAGCACCACGGCGGCATTTGCCGGGAAAACCATGTCGGGCAGGCCGGGGGCGCCCGCGGCCACTTCCACCGTGAGGCCGGTCCGGCCCAGCGCCGCGCGCAGCGCTTCGAAGGACTGCATGGCGTTGCGGTGCATGCCGCGCGGATCGCGCGCCCAGGCGGCGGGATCCATCCACGGATTGATGCTGTACGACACGTCGTAGAAGGTCGGCTCGACAAGCAGGATCGTGGGGGTGTGGATCACGGCGGCTCCTTTTCTTTGGGGTTCTGGAAAGAATTCAGTCGATTGCATTCTGGTGCAGGCTGGTGTTAACTAATAGCCAGCAAGTTGTGCAATTTGCGCCTTGCTTCGCGCAAAATGCCAGGCTTCATTGGCAAATCGACAGAACGGCCTTCAAACCCATGGACGCTACCGATCAACAGCTGCTCTCCCTGCTGCGCGACAACGCGCGCACGCCGGTCACCGCGCTGGCGCAGGCGCTGCGCGTGTCGCGCGCGACTGTGCAGAACCGCATCGACAAGCTGGAAAAGGAAGGGCTGATCGTCGGCTACACCGTGCGCCTGCGGCCCGAGGCCGAGGCGCACAGGATCCGGGCGTGGATGACGATCGCGGTGGAGGGAAACAAGGCGCGCACGGTGCTGCAGGCGCTCAGGGGTGAGCCCAACGTGCAGGCGCTGCATACGACCAACGGGCGCTGGGACATCATTGCGGAACTGCGCGCGGATACGCTGGAGGCATTTGACCGGACGCTGGACCGGATACGGTTGATCGACGGGATCAGTGCTACGGAGACGAGTATTTTGTTGTCGACTTACAAGTAGCGACACCGGATACCGCCGGTTTTGCTCCCTCTCCCACTGCGGGAGAGGGAGCGTTGGCCTGGGTCGCAGCTAGCTCGACCGCTCCCTGCAGGCCGACGTCTTCAGCCCGCCGCCCGACCCCGCAGCCGCTCGCGCCGCGCTTCCTCATGGTGTACCTGCGAACTCGCACGCAGCAGGTCGCGCAATGACACGATGCCCGCCAGCCGCATGCTGTCCGCGCTCTCCACCACCGGCAGCCGCGCCACGCTGAGCGCCGCCATGCTGCCTGCCGCCGCGCGCGCGGTCTGCTCCGGCAGCAGCACCTGCGCCGGCGCGCTCAGCAGGTCGCGGCAGCGCAGGCCGGGCGACACCTCGCCGGCGGCCGCGCCGCGGATGGCGGCGCGTTCCAGCATCCCCAGCACGCGCCCGTCCGCCACCACCGGATAGGCGCGATGCGCGGCGTGCTCGCCGAAATAGCGCGCCATGGCATCGGCCACCGGCAAGTCGGCGTCGATCGTCACCACCTCATGCGTCATCAGCTCGCCCACATGGGCGCGCTCGAGCGGGTCGACGCCGTATTCGCGGTAGATATGCAGGCCGCGCCGGGCGATCTTCTCCGTCATGATCGACCGCTTCATGGTCAGCACCGAGAAGCCGTACGCGACCGCCGTCGTCAGCAGCAACGGCAGCAGCGCCTGCGTGTCATGCGTCAGCCCGAAGGCGAACACGATCGCGGTCAGCGGTGCGCCCAGCACGCTGCCGAGCACGCCGGCCATGCACACCAGCGCCCACAGCTCGGGCGAACCGCCCGGCAGCCACGGCGCCAGCACCGTGCCAAGCCCGGCGCCGATCATCAGCAGCGGGGCCAGCACGCCGCCCGACGTGCCGGAACCCAGCGCAGCGATCCAGATCACTGCCTTGACCGCAAGCAGGCCCAGCGCAATGCCGATGGCAATGCGGTGGTTGAGCAGGTCACCGATCACGTCATAGCCCACGCCCAGCGCGCGCGGCTCGAAATACCCGCCGATGCCGACCACCAGCCCGCCGATCGCCGGCCACCACATCCAGTGCAGCGGCAGGCGCGAGAACGCATCTTCGGTGCGGTACAGCGCCAGCGTCAGCCCCGCGCCCAGCGCGCCGCACAACAGTCCGGCGATCACGCACGAGGCCAGCGCGGGCGTGCCAGCGGCCGCGGTCTGCATTGGGAACAGCGGGCCTGCCTCGAAGAGCAGCGGCCGCAGGAAGCCCGCCACCGCGCAGGCCAGCGCCACGGGCAGCAGGCTGCGCGGGCGCAGCTCGAACAGCAGCAGCTCCACCGCCAGCAGCACCGCCGCCACCGGCGTGCCGAAGATCGCCGTCATGCCCGCGCACGCCCCGGCCACCAGCAGCGCCTTGCGCTCGCCGGCGCTCAGGTGCAGGTACTGCGCCAGCAGCGACGCCAGCGAGCCGCCGGTCATGATGATCGGCCCCTCGGCGCCGAACGGCCCCCCGCTGCCGATCACGATGCCCGACGACAGCGGCTTGAGCACCGCCACCCGCGCCGACATCTTGCTCTTGCCGAACAGCACCGCCTCGATCGCCTCGGGGATGCCGTGGCCGCGGATCTTGTCGCTGCCGTAGCGCGCCATCAGCCCCACCACCAGGCCGCCGACCACCGGCACCGCGATGACCCACACGCCCAGCGCATGGTCCGCCGGCGAGCGCTCGGCCAGCGACAGCGTCTGGTAGAAGAACAGGTTGGTGAAGAAGCGGATCAGGTTGACCAGCACGCTGGCCGCGACGGTGCTGAGCGCGCCGATGCCGAGCGCGATCGCCGACAGCATCAGCAGGCGGCGGTTGACCGCGTAGTCGCGCTTCTCGACGGGCGCGGGGGTGGGTGACGCAGGGAACGACATGGGGGCGACTCCTGATCGCTCTTCTCGATGCTCTTCGGATTGCTCTGGTGCGGTGCATCACGCCCCAACACGGGGATGCGCTGCACCAAAGGCGGCCAAATATATCACCGCGTGATATATTACGCGCACCATTCCAAGCCGCCCCCCGTCCAAGAATGCCAACCGCCCCCGCTGACGCCTCGCTGGCGCAAAATACCCGTGCATGGCTGCGCACTTTTGTCCCGCTGCCGGTCGCTGCCAACCGCCATGAGCGCATCAAGAGCTGCCTTGGCGCGCTGCTTGGCCTGTTCTTCACCGAATGGATCAGCCACCAGACGCTGGGCGGATTCAACCCCTGGTTCGTCGCGCCCATGGGCGCTTCGGCGGTGCTGCTGTTCGCGGTGCCGTCTTCGCCACTGGCGCAGCCGTGGTCGATCATCGGCGGCAACCTGTTTGCAGCATTGGTGGGCGTGGCCTGCGCGCGCTGGATTCCGGATCCCGGCATTGCCGCGGCGACAGCGGTGGCGGTGGCGATTGCCGTGATGTTCCAGTTCCGCTGCGTGCACCCGCCCAGCGGCGCCGTGGCCATCACCGCGGTATTCGGCGGGCCGGCGGTCAGCGCGCTCGGTTTCGGCTTCGTGGTGGTGCCGGTGCTGTTCAACTCGATGCTGCTGCTGTTGATGGCGCTGGCCTTCAACAACCTGTCGCGGCGGCGCTACCCGCACCGCCCGCCCGAGCCTGCGGTGCAGCATGGCACCAGGGACGTGCCGCCGACGCAGCGCGTGGGCTTTACCCGCGCCGACCTGGACGCGGCCCTGCAGGCACGCGGCGAATTCCTCGACATCGAAGAAGACGACCTGGAAGCCATCCTGGTGGCGGCACAGCTGCACGCGTACCGGCGCCACTTCGGCAACGTGCTGTGCAGCGAGATCATGTCGCGGGACGTCGTCATGGTGCGGCCGGACCAGCCGGCGCACGAGGCCGGTCACCTGCTGTCGCGGCACCGCATCAAGGCGCTGCCCGTGGTCGATGCAAATAACCGGCTCGAGGGCATCATCACGCAGAGTGATTTCTTCGCCGCGCAGCGCGATACCGGCGCGCGCCGGCTGGCTGGCACCGTGCGCGACCTGATGACGCGCGCCGTGGTCACCGCCCGCCCCGACCAGCCGATGGTGGAACTGGCGCAGGCCTTCTCCGACGGCGGCCTGCACCATGCGCCGGTGATCGACGACAAGCACCGCGTGGTCGGCATGGTGACGCAGTCCGACCTGGTTGCCGCCCTGCTCAAGAGCGGCGTGATGGCCGTGCCGGGCTGAAGCCGGCACGCCCCTGGCGCCGGCCCTGCCCGGCGCCTCTTCCCTCCTGCCTTGACAGCACGGAAGCCGCGCTGTTCAACGTCACAAAGCTATGGCACTGTGGATGCGTCCGGGCATGCTGCGCCGGCGCACCGCGGTGGTGGCGCCTGAAGCACCCTTCCAGCAGCCCTTTGGCATCGCCCGCCCCGGCGTAGGCTATATTTACGCCGTTTCCGTCACACCGGCGGGCCCAGGGAGAGCCATCAATGAGTTCCGGCCAGTTAATCGAGAAGATCGCTGCAGTCTTTGCGCTGATCGTGCTGATCGGCGGGTCACTGCTGGTGCTCGCACCGTTCACCACGGCACTGCTGTGGGGCGCGATCCTGGCCTACAGCTCGTGGTACCCGTACATGGTGCTGTCGCGCTGGCTCGGCAACCGGCGCAGCCTGGCGGCGCTGATCTGCGTGCTGCTGGCCACGGTGATCGTGCTCGGGCCTTTTGTCTACGCCGGCGCCAGCTTCTCGGCGCACGTGGACGACCTGGCGGCCCTGGTCAACCGCTACATGGAGCAGGGCATCCCGCAGCTGCCGCAATGGCTGAGCAGCCTGCCCTATGTCGGCACCTACCTGCAAGGCTCGTGGAACAGCATCGTCAACGCCGATTCCGAGATGGTGGCCAACCTGCGCAAGCTGATCGCGCCGGTCGGGCATGTGCTGCTCGGCGCCGGCCTGTCGATCGGCGCGGGGCTGGGACAGCTGGCGCTGTCGATCATCCTGGCGTTCTTTTTCTATACCGGCGGCGAGTTCGCCATCGCGTGGCTGCGCGCGGGCATGCGCCGCATTGCCGGCGAGCGTGCCGACCACCTGCTGGAACTGGCCGGCAGCACGGTCAAGGGCGTGGTCTATGGCGTGCTCGGCACGGCCTTTATCCAGGCGGTGCTGGCCGCCGTCGGGCTCTGGATCGCCGGCGTGCCGGGCGCGGCCATCCTTGGCTTTGTCACCTTCTTCCTGTCGGTGGTGCCGGTGGGCCCGCCGCTGGTGTGGCTGCCGGCGGCGCTGTGGCTGTACCACACCGGTTCCACCGGCTGGGCGATCTTCCTGGTGATCTGGGGCGTGGGCGTGGTCAGCATGGCGGACAACATCGTCAAGCCGCTGCTGATCAGCAAGGGCACCGGCATGCCGCTGATCTGGATCATGCTGGGCGTGCTGGGCGGCGCGCTGGCGTTCGGCTTCCTGGGCGTGTTCATCGGCCCGACGCTGCTGGCGGTGGCGTATGCGCTGCTGCGCGACTGGACCATCGGCTCGCAGGACGAGCTGGCGCAGGATCTCGCGCGCGACCTGAAGCCGGGCGGCGCGCCGGCAGCGGTGCCCGCGGTGACGACGCCCGCTGGGGCGACGCCGGCAGTCCCCGCCGTGGTCGACAACCCCGACGTGCCGCCGGCGACCACCGGCAAGCACCCCGGCTGAACGGCTGATGGCAGGTCCCGACAACGCCCCCGCATTGCCCGATACCTCCCCCGCCGCGCTGCACCGGCTGGTGGCGTGCGAATACTGCGATGCGGTCTACGAGCGCACCCCGATCTCGCCCGGCGAGCGCGCTTTGTGCCTGCGCTGCGGCGGCGAGCTGTACCGCGAGAGCCGGCGCCATTACCGGCGCCTGCTGCCGCTGGTAATCACCGCGCTGATCCTGTTCCTGGTATCCAACGCCTACCCCATCGTCGAGATGGACCTCAAGGGCGTGCGCACGCAAACCACGCTGCTGGGCGCGGTGCAGGCCCTGTATGAGGACCGCATGGCACTGGTGGCGGTGCTGGTGTTCGCCACCACCATATTGTTCCCGCTGTCCGAGCTGCTGATGATGGCTTACCTGCTGGTGCCGATGGCGCGGCACCGCATGCCCATGGGCTTCGACCGCATCGTGCGCGGCATCCGCCAGACGCGGCCGTGGGGCATGATCGAGGTCTTCATGATCGGCGTGCTGGTTACGCTGGTGAAGCTGTCCACGATGGCGCGCGTGCTGCCTGGCATTGCGCTGTGGTCGTTCGCCGCGCTGGTGATCGTGCTGGCGGCGATGCTCTCGTTCGACCCGCGCGACCTGTGGCGCTACCTGGAAACGCCGGACGATGAGGCGGACGCGGCAGGCGGCACAAGCGGGAAAGGACAATGACGGACGCGACCCCGCGGCAACCTCAACGGCCGCCGCGCCCCGACCGCCTGGCGCACCCGCGCCGTCTCGCGCGCGAGGTGGTGGCCGGACTGACCGACGACGACGAACGCAAGCCGCTGCCGCAGGTGCCAACCGCCAGCCGCCTGGGCCTGCTCTCCTGCCACGCCTGCGACCTGGTCAGCCCGCGCACGCTGGAAGGCGAGCCCTGCCCGCGCTGCGGCGCCACGCTGCACCACCGCAAGCCGGACAGCCTGGCGCGCACCTGGGCGTTCCTGCTGGCGGCCTTTATCCTCTACATCCCGGCCAACATGCTGCCGGTGATGGTCACGCAATCGATCCTCGGCACCCAGCGCGACACCATCCTGTCCGGCGTGATCTACCTGTGGCTATCCGGCTCGCGCATGCTGGCCGTGCTGGTGCTGATCGCAAGCATCATCGTGCCGCTCCTGAAGATGGTGATCCTCACCTTCCTGCTGCTGTCGGTGCATTTCCGCGCGACCTGGCGCATCCGGCAGCAGACCCGGCTGTACGGGCTGGTGGAGGTGATCGGCCGCTGGTCGATGCTCGATATTTTCGTGGTGGCGCTGCTGGCCTCGCTGGTGCGGGCCGGGGCGCTGGCCACCATCATCCCAGGCGGCGGCGCGCTGGCCTTCGGCGCGGTCGTGGTGCTGACCATGCTGGCCTCGCTCAGCTTCGATCCGCGCCTGCTGTGGGATTCGCTGGAAGACGACAATGCCCGACACTGAACAACATCCGCCCAATCCCGCTGGCGCACCCGGCCTGCCGCGGCCCGAGCGCCGGCGCCGCGCGCGCTGGCTGCCATCGCTGGTGTGGCTGATCCCGATCGTCGCGGCGGTCGTCGGCGTGTCGCTGCTGGTGCACACGCTGGCCTCGCGCGGGCCGGAGATCACCGTCAGCTTCCGCACCGCCGAGGGCCTGACGCCGGGCAAGACCGCGGTGCGCTACAAGGACGTCGATATCGGCCTGGTCAAGTCGGTGCGGCTCGCGCGCGACCGTTCGCACGTGATCGCCTCGATCGACCTGACCAAGGACGCCGAGAACTTCGCCGTGGCCGACACGCGCTTCTGGGTGGTGCGCCCGCGCTTCGCCGCCAGCGGCGTGTCGGGGCTGGAGACGCTGCTGTCGGGCGCCTATATCGGCGTCGATGCCGGCAAGTCCGGCGAGACCACGCGCGAATTCAAGGGCCTGGAAGTGCCGCCGGTGGTGACCACCGACGCATCCGGCAAGCAGTTCGTGCTGCGCGCGTCGGAGCTGGGCTCTCTCGACATCGGTTCGCCGGTCTACTACCGGCGCGTGCAGGTGGGCCAGGTGGTGGCCTACCTGCTGGAGCCCAACGGGCGCGACATCACGCTGCGCGTGTTCGTCAACAAGCCCTATGACAAGCTGGTCACCGCCGACACGCGCTTCTGGCATGCCAGCGGCGTCGACCTCAAGCTCGATGCCGGCGGGCTCAAGCTGTCGACGCAATCGCTGGTGACGGTGCTGCTGGGCGGCGTTGCGTTCCAGGCGCCGGACCGCACCACCGCCACCGACGCCGCCGCGGAAAACACGCAATTCCTGCTGGCCGCCGACCAGTCCGACGCCATGAAGGAGCCCGAGGAACTGGCGCCGACGCTGGCCGTGCTCAACTTCGACCAGTCGGTGCGCGGCCTGTCGCCGGGCGCGCCGGTGGACTTCCGCGGCGTGATCGTCGGGCAGGTGCGCTCGATCGGCATCGAATACCAGCGCGACAAGAAGGCTTTCCGCATGCCGGTGGTGGTCGAGCTGTACCCGTCGCGCATGGGCTTCCGCGAACGCGACGTGGAAGACCGCGCGCGCGCCCGTCAGATCATCGAGGGCCTGCTCAAGCGCGGCATGCGCGCGCAGCTGCGCACCGGCAACCTGCTTACCGGCCAGCTGTACGTGGCACTCGACTTCTTCCCGAAGGCGCCGCCCGCCAAGGTCGACCTGGATGCGCCGATCCCCGAGTTCGCCACCACGCCGGGCACCTTCGACCAGTTGCAGGCGCAGGTCGGCGATATCGTCAACCGCATCGACAAGATCCCGTTCGACCAGATCGGCCAGGACCTGCGTACCACCGTGGCGAGCCTGAACAAGACGCTCGACACGGCCGACCAGCTGGTGCAGCAGCTCAACGGCGACGTCGCGCCGCAGGTGCTGGCGGCGCTGCAGGACGCGCGCAAGACGCTGACTGCGGCCAACGGCACGCTGGCGTCGGATGCGCCGCTGCAGCAGGACACGCGCCGCATGCTGCAGGAACTGACGCGCACCGCCACGTCGTTGCGCACGCTGACCGACTACCTCGAACGCCATCCCGAAGCGCTGCTGCGCGGCAAGCCGGAGAAAGACTGATGAAGCGCCATCCCCAAAACTCCGCACTTGCCTCGGTGCTGGCACGCCGCGCCATTGCCGGCGCCATTGCCAGCGCAATCGGCGCAATCGGCGCCACCGTGCTCGCCGGTTGTGCCTCGCCGGAACCGCGCTATTACACGCTGGCCCAGGGGCCTGCGGGTGTCGCCACGCTGCCGGCGGCGACACCGGCGGCGTCGACCAACACGCTGTGGCTGGAAGTCGCGCCGGTGCGCGTGCCGGAGCGGCTTAACCGGCCGCAGCTGGTGGTGCGCGACGGCGGCAATGACGCCAGCCTGCGCCTGCTCGACCTGGCGCGCTGGTCGTCGCCGCTGCCGGATGAGCTGCGCGACGCGTTGTCTCAGCGCCTGCAGGCCACTCTGGGCGCCGTCGACACCTACCAGCAGGGGTTGTCGGACGTGCAGCCGCTGTACCGGATCACGACGGAAGTGCTGCGGCTCGACGCGGATGTCGGGCAGCGCGCGGGCGCCACGATCAACTGGACGGTGCGGCGGCTCCCGGACGGCAAGGTGGTCAGTGGCCGCACGCAGGCAGAGTTGTCCGCGCCCGGCGAGGTCGACGGCGTGGTGGCGGCTTACCGCGAGATCGTGGCAAGCACGGCGAAGGACATTGCCGCGGGAGTGGAGGCACTTCGCCGATAGACCGAACGCGACGGAGCTTGCCGGAAGGAAGGCGCGCCTGAGCCGCCCGATCTGGCCTAAGCAAGGTGTGTTCTCCCTCTCGCCTCAGCGGGAGAGGGGAGCAAACCGGCGGTAGAGAAACGCTCTCAGTCATCCCCCCACACCGCCGCATCGCGCTCGCGCCTTGCCGCCGCTTCGGCCGCACGCCGGTGGATGGCCTCGGCCATCGCCGCCAGGCATTCCGCCGCCCCGCCCCGCACCAGCTTCACGGGGCACGCCAGCATCAGGTTCACGGGCAAGCCGAAATCCTCCACCACAAACCCGCGCGCATCCAGCGGCCGGCCGTCCTCATCGGTCACCACCGTGGCGCGGTCGCGCACCGTTCCCGGATCCGCGCTGTAGCCCCATACCGGCTTCTGCAGCGCCACCGCAAACCCCACTTCGAAGGCCGTGCCCGAGTCTGGCTCTCCCGGCCCGCGGAAATCGTCGAGGTTGGCCATCACCATGTCGGCACGGCGCAGCAGCGCGATATTGGCGTCATAGATCCAGCGCGCCGTGTCCCGCGCCGACAGGCCTGCCGGCGCCGCCTTGTCGAGCGGATACAGCCCGGTGAAGCCATGCGCCGCGCACAGCGACTTGAGTTGCTCGCCCCAGGCGATGGCATCCTTGCGGAAGACGTCGAAGCCGGCCAGGTAGATGGTTTTCATGGCGATGTTCGTCACGGAAGAAATGGGAAGCCGCAGCATAACCCGCCGCCGCACGAACATCAGCGGCACGCACGAAACCCGCGCCGCGATGACCGCGCTGACCCGGCAGAATCTCGATGCGCTCCTGGCCGATGGCAACGTGCTGACGCCGGTGCTGTAGTAGCCGGCCCCCCTGCCTATACTGGATACACCGGCCGCGCGGCCGGTGACAGGAGGCACCATGGGACGCAAGTTTATCGATTGCCGCGAGTTCCCGAGCGACATCGGCTGCACGGTTGCGCTGAGCGCCGACAGTGAAGACGAACTGCTCGAAGCCGCGGTCCAGCACGCGGTCGCGGTGCACCAGCACCAGGACACCCCTGAGCTGCGCACCCAGCTGAAGTCGTTGTTCAAGGAAGGCACGCCACCGGCCTGAAGCCGGACAAGCTGGCGCTGCAATGGCGCCAGCCCCCTACCCTCGCCCGAACCTCCTCCGGCCCCGGGAAACATACGCAGCCCCTGATACAGCACTTATTCGCGCCCGAATACCCATGGCATCGGGCACGGCGCATCATTGACGCACCGCTATATACGGACGTATATTGCGCCTGACAGTCCACCCATTCCAGCACCAGCTTTCCTGGCCGCTTCGCTTAGGATTCCCATGTCCGCGTTCCGCTCCGCCCGCACCGGGCGCCGCTCCGTTCTTGCCGGCGCCACCGGTGCCATGCTGACCGCCCTGGCGCTGGCCCTGCCCGCTGGGCCGGCCTTCGGCGCCGACCTGGTGGTCTCCGCGGCCGCCAGCCTGACCAACGCCTTCAAGTCGCTGGCCAAGTCGTACGAGCGCGCCCATCCCGGGACCAAGGTGGTGCTGAACTTCGGCGCGTCCGACGTGCTGATGCAGCAGATCGTCAAGGGCGCGCCGGCCGACGTGTTCGCCTCGGCCGACCAGGAGGCGATGAACAAGGCCGAGGCCGAAAAGGTGGTCGCGTCCGCCTCGCGCCGCGACTTCGCCGCCAATGAGGTGGTGCTGATCGTGCCGTCGGACAGCAAGCTGAAAATCGGCTCGCTGCAGGCCCTGACCCGCCCGGAAGTGAAGCGCATCGCCTATGGCAACCCGGCCTCGGTGCCGGTCGGCCGCTACACCCGCGGCGCGCTGGAAGCCGCCGGGCTGTGGGACGCGGTCGCCGCCAAGGGCGTGCCGGCACAGAACGTGCGCCAGAGCCTGGACTACGTGGCGCGCGGCGAGGTCGAGGCCGGCTTCGTCTTCGCCACCGACGCCACGGTGATGCCGGACAAGGTCAAGGTGGCCGTGCGCGTGCCTAGCCGCACCCCGGTGACCTACCCGATCGCCATCACCAGCCAGACCCGCCAGCAGAAGGAAGCCGCGCAGTTCGTCGACTTCGTGGCGTCGCCGGAGGGCCAGGCGATCCTGTCGCGCTACGGCTTCCTGAAACCCTGATTTCCGCCACGCCATGGATGCCATCTGGGTCCCGCTGCTGTTGTCGCTGAAGGTCGCGGGCTGGGCCACCGCGCTGAACGCCGTGCTCGGCGTCGGCGCGGCGTGGGCGCTGGCGCGCTGGCGCTCGCCGCTGCGCGACGTGGTCGACGCGGTGCTGACGCTGCCGCTGGTGCTGCCGCCGACCGTGCTCGGCTACTACCTGCTGGTGCTGGTGGGCCGGCGTGGCGTGTTTGGCGAGTGGCTGTCCAGCCTCGGCATCGAGCTGGTCTTTACCTGGCAGGGCGCGGTGCTGGCCTCGACCATCGTGGCCTTCCCGCTGGTGCTCAAGTCCGCGCGCGCGGCGTTCGAGGGCGTCGACCACCAGCTGGAAAACGCCGCGCGCGTGCTGGGCGTCTCCGAATCCGGCATCTTTTTCCGCGTGACCCTGCCGCTGGCCGCGCGCGGCATCATCGCCGGCGTGCTGCTGGCCTTCGCGCGGGCGCTGGGCGAGTTCGGCGCCACGCTGATGGTCGCCGGTAACCTGCCGGGGCGCACGCAGACGCTGTCGGTGGCAATCTACGAGGCCGTGCAGGCCGGCGACGACAACACCGCCAACCTGCTGGTGCTGGTGACCTCGGTCACGTGCGTGCTGCTGCTGGTGGTCGCCGGGCGGCTGGTGCCCGCCGCCGCGCGCAATCCCGCCGAACTCTACGAACGCCGGCGCCTGCGCCCGCGTGCGGTACGGTGAGCAACGCCATGGGCATGCATGTCAGCATTCGCAAGCAGATGGTGTCGGCCGACCGGCAGTTTGCGCTCGATATCGATTTCGACTCCGACAGCCGCCGCCTCGCGCTGTTCGGGCCGTCCGGCGCCGGCAAGAGCCTGACGCTGCGCGCCATCGCCGGGCTGCTCGCCCCCGACAGCGGCCGCATCGAGCTGAACGGGCGCACGCTGTTCGACAGCGACGCGGGCATCGACGTCCGCCCGCAGGAGCGCCGCGTGGCTTACCTGTTCCAGGAATACGCGCTGTTCCCGCACCTGACCGTGGGCCAGAACGTCGCCTTCGGGCTGGCGCGCGGCTGGCGCAACCCGCGCCGCGGCGCGATCCCGCCGGAAGCCCGGCGCTGGATCGATGCCTTCGGACTGGACGAGATCGTCGGCAACTATCCGGCCGAGATTTCCGGCGGCCAGAAGCAGCGCGTGGCGCTGGCGCGCGCGCTGGTGGCGCAGCCGGATATCGTCCTGCTCGACGAACCGTTCTCGGCGCTCGATCCCGCGCTGCGCTCGCGCATGCGCGCCGAGCTGCGCACGCTGCAGGCGAGCCTGGACGTGCCGATGCTGGTGATCTCGCATGATCCCGCCGACGTCGAAGCACTGGGCGACCACGTGCTCGAGATCCGCGAAGGCCGCATCTTCGGCAGCGGCACCGGCCGCCACCATCCGCCGGTCTACGCGCCGGTGTCGGCGCGCGTGGCCTGAGCGCGCGGCAGGTCGACGCAGGCGCGATCGCCAGAGGTATTGGCAAGTTCCAACGCTCTTGCATACCAACGGGTTGCTCCCCTCTCCCGCCTGCGGGAGAGCGGTGGGGGAGAGGGCCAGCGCATCGACGAAGTGAAGCCCGTCAGCATGCCAGCCTCATCCCACCACCCCCAGGATCACACTAGACGCCTTGAACACCGCCACTGCCGGCACGCCCACGGCAAGCCCCAGCGCCTCGACACTGCCATTGGTGACGATCGCTGCGATGGTGCCTCCACCATCCAGCTCGATCACTACCTCCGCATTGACCGCCCCAGGCAACACCCGCGAAACCACGCCCGGCAACTGGTTGCGTGCCGACAGCCGCATGCCCGGATCGGGCAATCCCACGAGCACGGACGATGCCTTGATCAGCGCGAATGCCTCCGCCCCCGCAGCCAGCCCCAGCGTCTCGACGCTTTCATGCGTGATCGTCGCCACGATCTGCTGGCCGCCCGGCAGCGCCAGCGCCACCTCGTCGTTGACAGCGCCGCCGCGCACACTGGCGACGTGCCCGAACAGCTTGTTGCGCGCACTGGTCTTGATCATCATTCGCCTCATCAGGTGGATATCTTCGGCAGCACCCTCGCCCAGCTGCGACAGCTGCGCGACAAAGCGCCGGTGCTCGTCCTCCAGCGCGCGGTAGGTGCGGATCAGCTGCTCGCCGCGCGCCGTCAGGCGCGTGCCGCCGCCGCCCTTGCCGCCGGCGGCGCGCACGACCAGCGCTTCTCCGGCGCTGTTGTTCATCAGGTCGATGGCGTCCCACGCTGCCTTGTAGCTGATGCCGACCGCGCGCGCGGCCGCGGTGATCGAACCGTGCTCGCCGATGGCGGCGAGCAGCGCGATGCGGTCCTTGCCGCCCCAGTCCTGCGAGCCGGAGCGGAACCAGATGGCTCCCTGGAGTTCAAGCATGGGTCGCCGTTCCTCAGCCTTCCAGGTAGTGCGCGCGCAGCTGCGCGACGTCGACGGCAAGCGCATCGCCCAGGTAGTTGTCGACGCTGCCCCAGCCCTGCTCGATCGCCTGCAGCGAGGCATCGAGATAGCTGGCACGGACCTCAAGCAGCGGCATCATGGCCTCGGCGCTTACACCCAGCCGCGCCATGCGCGCCAGCGCCGTTTCGTTGAAGCGTGCATTGCGCTGGTTCGATTCCAGGTAATTGGCCAGGATATCGTCCTGCGCCACGCCCAGCGCCGACAGAAGCAGCAGCGAGGCAAAGCCGGTGCGGTCCTTGCCCGCGGTGCAGTGGAACAGCAGCGTCTTGCCCTCTTGCGCGGTCTGCATGAAGCCGCCGAAGGCGTCGCGGTAGCGCACCGGGAAATCGCGGTAGACCTCCAGCATGAAGCCGTCGATCTGCGCCGGCGTGCTCGCGCGCAGGCGCGGCATCAGCACGTCCATCGCCATGCTGCCGTCCAGCACCGGCACCGCCACCCAGTTGAAGCGCGCACCGAAGCCGGCCTCGTCCGGCGACTTCTCGCCGGGAGAGCGGAAGTCGACCACCACGTCGAGATCGAGCGCATGCAGCCGGTCCAGGTCGGCCGTGCTGGCCAGCGCCGGGTTGCCGCTGCGATACAGCCGGCCGCCGCGCACGCGGCGTCCGGCGGCACCGCGCAGGCCGCCAAGGTCACGCGCATTGCTGATGGTGTCGAATTCCAGCGCCGCGTTGCCGGCCGTGCTGTCCGGTGCCGCCGGTCCTGGCGACACGACCGCGTGGCCATGTGGAAACGCCCATCGGAACCATTTGTTCATTGTTGCTCCCTGACTGTTTTTATCGATGCGGACCCGGCAGCCGCGTGAATCCAAGGTCAGCGGCCAGGGTCAGCGGTTGCGGTAGGCCGGCACATGCCAGCGCAGGTGGCAGCCCGCGACATAGCGCCGGTCCAGCCGCGCCACCAGCTTCCACACCGCCAGCACGCTGGCGTCGATATCGACCCAGGCCCACGGACGCTTCGGGTCGCCGGCCTCGACTAGCTCGACCGAGCGGATGCTGGCGTACTTCGCCAGTGCCTGGCGCAGCGCCGTGGCGCTGAGTCCTGCCTTCAGCCCGCGTACTAAAACCTTCATCATCGGCTCCAATTATTTCAGATCGCCCCGACGCATGCATCACCTGGCTGGGCGGCCCCGGCGGCGCGTGCGCCGCATCGCCCGCCACGCCTTGTGGCGCCTGCCTTTACAGATGGGATAACAAATCCGCCGCAAGATTTCGCCGTCCGAAGCAGAACTTGATCTGAATCATTGCTGGCGCAATGAGGCACTTGGAAACCTCGACATCACCCCCTGCCGGCTCGGACAATTCCTATCATGTCGAACGCGGCGGCCAGGCCAGAGGCCCGGCCGCTGGAGCAAGCCAGACGCGGATGCCGCCTCGCGGCCGACAATGCCTCGCCGGCCCGGTTGCCGGCCCGCCGCACCGGATCGCCAGTACGCCGTGTCGAGCGCCGTGTCGAGATATTCGACAAGGATCGTCAACGAAAAGGATAACGGCGATGCCCGATACCTCTCACGCTTCCCCTGCCTCACCCGCTCCGCCCACGGGCCCGGCTACCGCTGCAACCGCCAGCGCCGCCGCGCCCAAGATGACGCTGCACTGGGGCCTGTTCGTCGCCGTCGCCGTGCTGCTCGGCGTACTCGCGATCCCGCAGCCCGAAGGCCTGACCATTGCCGGCCAGCGCATGCTGGCCATCCTTGCCTTCGCCATCGTGGTGTGGATCACCGAGGCGGTCTCGTACGAGACCAGCGCGATCATGATCACGTCACTGATGGCCGGATTGATCGGCTTCGCGCCGACGGTCAACGATCCCAGCGTGCAGTACGGCACCTCCCGGGCGCTGGGCATGGCGCTGGCCGGTTTCTCCAACACCGCGCTGGCGCTGGTGGCTGCGGCGCTGTTCATTTCCGCGGCCATGACCGTAACCGGGCTGGACCGGCGCATCGCGCTGGTGACGCTGTCGGCCATCGGCACCAGCACGCGCCGCATCCTGGTCGGCACGATCGCCGTCACCATCGCGCTGAGCCTGGTGGTGCCGAGCGCCACCGCGCGCAGCGCCTGCGTGGTGCCGATCATGATGGGCGTGATCGCCGCGTTCGGCGTCGACAAGAAATCGAATATCGCCGCCGGCATCATGATCACGGTGGCGCAGGCCACCAGCATCTGGAACGTCGGCATCCAGACCGCCGCCGCGCAGAACCTGCTGACGGTGGGATTCATGGACAAGCTGCTCGGTGAGCGGATCACGTGGCTGCAATGGCTGATCGCGGGCGCGCCATGGGCGATGGTCATGTCGGTGGTGCTTTTCTTCCTGGTGCGCTGGCTGCTGCCGCCCGAGACCGAAGCCATTCCCGGCGGCAAGGAAGCCGTGCAGCGCGAACTGTCCGTCCTGGGGCCGATGACCGCCCCGCAGAAGCGGCTGGCCGCGGTGTCGATCGGCCTGCTGCTGTTCTGGGCCACTGAAGGCAAGCTGCACAGCTTCGATACCGCCACGGTAACCTTTGTGGGCCTGGTGATCCTGATGCTGCCGCGCATCGGCGTGATGGACTGGAAGACCATGCAGCAGCGCACGCCGTGGGGCACGCTGATCGTGTTCGGCGTTGGCATCAGCCTGGGCACGGCGCTGCTGTCCACCAAGGCCGGCCAGTGGCTCGGCGAGTTCGTGGTGACGCATTCCGGCCTGGCCACGCAGGGCGCGGTGGTGGTGTTCGCCATCCTGGCGGCATTCCTGATCCTGATCCACCTGGGCTTTGCCAGCGCCACCGCACTGACCGCGGCGTTGCTGCCGATCCTGATCTCGGTGCTGCAGACACTGCCGGGCGACATCAACCGCGTCGGCATCACCATGCTGCTGGGCTTTACCGTGAGCTTCGGCTTTATCCTGCCGATCAACGCGCCGCAGAACATGGTGTGCCTGGGCACCGAGACCTTCAATGGCCGCCAGTTCGCGCGCATCGGCATCCCGATCACCATCGTCGGCTATGCCCTGATGCTGCTGTTCGCGGCAACGTACTGGCGCTGGCTGGGCTGGGTATGAGGACGCCATGAGGACGCCATGAGGACGCCATGCGTCGTCGGCGATGTCCTCGGGTACCGACTGCGCCACCAGCAGGTCACGCGCAAAACGGCGGGCGGAATCAAGGGAGAGTTTCATCATGGACTCCTCACGGCGTATTGACCTCGGCCTGAGCCGGGAAAGCGCGGAGGTGGAGGCGTTCGTCAAATGCCTGCACGACACACCGACGGCGCCGGGATTCGACCGCGTGCAGTATCCGGGCGAGTTCGAGGCGGCCAACCGGGAGCGTGCGGCCGACGCCATCGACATCAATCCGGCGATCTGGCGCAACCTGGAACAGCTGGCGCAGGCGGTAGGCTTACCGGTGCCGAAAGGCTGACCGCCGCGGCGCCACCCGCCGCGCGCGAGAGGGACAGCAGGGACTCGCTCCGCGCCGCCCGCGGCTGGCACAATACGCCGCATGAAAAGTCTCTGGTCCGCCTTCGTCAAGCTGCTGGTGCTCGCCGTGGTCGGCGGCGCGCTGCTTGCCACCGTTGCCCTCCTCGCCGTCCAGCGGCAGCTGCCGTCGCTGGACGCGCTGACGGATTTCCGCCGCACCGCTGGCTATGTCCCGCTGTCGCGCTATCCGCGCGAGCTGATCGACGCCGTGGTGGCGATCGAGGACGAGCGCTTCTACGTGCATGACGGCATCGACTACGTCGGCGTGGTCCGCGCGGGCGTCGCCAACCTCTCGGACGACCTGTCGCAGGGCGCATCGACCATCACCATGCAGGTGGCGCGCAACTTCTACCTGTCGCGCGACAAGACCTATACGCGCAAGCTGTACGAGGTGCTGCTGTCATACCAAATCGAGGACGCGCTGAGCAAGGACGAGATCCTCGAGCTGTACCTGAACAAGATCTATCTCGGCCAGGGCGCATATGGCTTCGCCGATGCGGCGCGGACCTATTTCGGCAAGCCGCTGGCGCAACTGTCGCTGGCCGAATCAGCGATGCTGGCCGGCCTGCCCAAGGCACCCTCGGCGAACAACCCGGTCGCCAATCCGCGCCGGGCGCGGCAGCGGCAGGCCTATATCCTGCGGCGCATGCTGGAGCTGGGCAGGATTTCGCATCCCGAATATGACGGGGCGCTGCTGGAGCCCTTGCGCCTGAAGTGATGCCCGACGCCCGGCGTGGGAACGATTCCGGGCCGGACGCGCACCAACCATGACGGGCCATGCCATCCGCGGCGCCCGCCTGGTGGCGGGCAGCGCACCTTGCATGGCTGTTCCAAGACGCTAGCCTGACAAGGAGGGCCGACATGGAAGACAAGTCAACACTCACCCCGGCCGCGGACCTGGCGCAACGCAATCCGGTTCATTTCCCCAACGAAAGTGCCGAGTACCGCAAGGCGCGCAATGCGCTGCTGGCCGAAGAGATCGAACTGCGGCGGCATATCGAACGCGTTGCCGCGCAACGCCGCAAGCTGCCGCCCGGCGGCGAAGTCACCAGGCGCTACACCTTCCAGGGCGAACACGGTCCCGTGACGCTGGAAGACCTGTTCGGCGACAGGGACACCCTGGTGGTCTACAGCTACATGTTCGGGCCGCAGCGCGAACGGCCTTGCCCGATGTGCACATCGCTGATGGGATCATGGGACCACAAGGTGCCTGATATCGAGCAGCGCGTGGCGCTGGCAATGGTGGCCCGCTCGCCGGTCGAACGCCTGCTGCGGGCGAAGAAGGAGCGCGGCTGGACCAGGCTGAAGGTCTATGCCGACGTCGACGGCGCATTCACGCGCGACTATGTCAGCCCGGAAGACGGTGACGTGCCCGGCTACACGGTCTTCACGCGCCGCGACGGCAAGATCCGGCACTTCTGGAGCGGCGAGATGTATGCCCTCACGGCCGACCCCGGACAGGATCCGCGCGGCGCGCCGGACCTCGACCCGCTCTGGACGTTGCTGGATACCACGCCCGAAGGCCGCGGCGGCGACTGGTATCCGAAGCTGGAATACGGCAGCAGCAGCTAGCGACCCTGGTTTACCGGATCGCGGGCGGACTGCGCTATTCCAGCACGCTCCGATGCCGGGCCAGCGCTTCCTGGACGATCGCGTCCAGCCCGGTGCCGGATTCGCTATCGACGTGCCCCAGCAAGGCCCTGCGCATGCGCGGCTCCCAGAAGCGCTTGATATGCCCGGCGATATCGGAGACCGCCTCCTCGCGATCGGGCATCGCCTCGAAGAAGCTGCCGATCTGGTTGGCCATGGTGATCAGGTTGTCGACGTTCATGCGAGGCTCGCTTCGTGTTGCAGGCCGTGTTGCAGGCGTTGTGGATGGGCATAGACCACGTGCGCGCCGGCGCGCACGAACCCGGCCAGCGTGACATTGGCCTGCTCGGCCAGCCGCACCGCCAGCGCCGTCGGCGCCGACACTGCCGCCAGCACCCCGGCGCCGATGGCGGCGGTCTTCAGCACCATTTCGTAGCTGGCCCGGCTGGTGACCAGGACCGCGCCCGTGGAGATGTCCTCGACGCTGCGCGCGAGCGCTCCGGCCAGCTTGTCGAGCGCATTGTGGCGCCCCACGTCTTCGCGCACCAGCGATACATGGCCATCGGCACGCAGCCACGCGGCGGCGTGGGTGGCGCCGGTGTCGTGCTGCAATGCCTGGCGCAACTGGAGCTGCACGAACGCGGCCTGGATCACGTCGGTATGGAAGCTGGCTGCGCTGTGCACCGGCGCCGGGGTGCGCATCACCTGCTCCAGCGATTCGGTCCCGCACAGCCCGCAGCCGGTGCGCCCCGCCAGCGAGCGCCGGCGGTCCTTCAACCGCATGAACGCTTCCGAGGCGATTTCCAGCCGCACCGCGATGCCGTGCTCGCGCATGTCGACTTCGATGTCATAGACATCGCGCGCCGTCGGCACGATGCCTTCGCTCAGGCTGAAGCCGAGCGCGAAGTCCTCCAGGTCGGCCGGCGTGGCGAGCATCACCGCATGCGAGATGCCGTTGTATTCCAGCGCGACCGGCACCTCCTCGGCGACCTCGTCGGGGCTGAGCGAGATCTCGCCCTGCCGCCAGCGGCTGACGGCAAAGGTGCTGTGGGTCGGCATCTCGTCCGGCATGGCCGACGTGTCGGGAGGGGCCTGTGGTGACTGCATGCAGCACATCATGATGTCGACCTCCGCTCAGTTCGCGGCCTGCGCCGCGGTTTGTGTCGGGTCCGCGCTGGCCGCTTCCAGCAACTGCAGTTGCTGCGCGTTGAAGTCGTGGTACTGCTGCTGCCAGGCCGACGGCTGCGCCACCGGCATCACCTGCACCGCGGTGACCTTGTATTCCGGACAGTTGGTGGCCCAGTCCGAGTTGTCGGTGGTGATCACGTTGGCGCCGGATTCCGGGAAGTGGAAGGTGGTATAGACCACGCCCGGCTGCATGCGCTCGCTGACAATGGCGCGCAGCACCGTATCGCCCGCGCGGCTCTGCACGCCGACCCAGTCGCCATCCTTGATGCCGCGCTCTTCCGCGTCGTGCGGATGGATTTCCAGCCGGTCCTCGGCGTGCCAGTAGACGTTGTCCGTGCGCCGCGTCTGCGCGCCCACGTTGTACTGCGACAGGATGCGGCCGGTGGTCAGGATCAGCGGGAAGGCGCGCGTGATTTTCTCGGTGGTCGGCACATACTTGGTGATGATGAACTTGCCCTTGCCGCGCACGAAGGCGTCGATATGCATGGTCGGCGTGCCTTCCGGCGCATCGGCGTTGCAGGGCCACTGGATGCTGCCCAGTTCGTCCAGCCGCTTGTAGCTGACGCCGGAGAACGTGGGCGTCAGGCGCGCGATTTCGTCCATGATCTGCGACGGGTGGGTGTAGTCCATCGGGTAGCCGAGCGCATTGGCCAGCAGGATGGTGGCTTCCCAGTCGGCGTAGCCGGCCTTGGGCGGCATCACCTTGCGCACGCGCGAGATGCGGCGCTCCGCGTTGGTGAAGGTGCCGTCCTTTTCCAGGAACGACGAGCCCGGCAGGAACACGTGCGCGTACTTGGCGGTTTCGTTCAGGAAAATGTCCTGCACCACGATGCATTCCATCGACGACAGCGCTTCGGACACATGCTGCGTGTTCGGGTCGGACTGGACGATGTCCTCGCCCTGGCAGTACAGGCCCTTGAAGCTGCCGCCAAGCGCGGCCTCGAACATGTTGGGGATGCGCAGGCCCGGCTCCGGGCTGATCTCGACATTCCACGCGGCCTCGAACAGGCCGCGCACGGTCGAGTCCGATACGTGGCGATAGCCCGGCAGCTCATGCGGGAACGAGCCGATATCGCACGAGCCCTGCACGTTGTTCTGCCCGCGCAGCGGGTTCACGCCCACGCCCTCACGGCCGATATTGCCGGTGGCCATGGCCAGGTTGGCGATGCCCATCACGGTGGTCGAACCCTGCGCATGCTCGGTGACGCCCAGGCCGTAGTAGATCGCGGCGTTGCCGCCGGTGGCGTACAGGCGCGCGGCGCCGCGCAGTTGTTCCGCCGGGATGCCGGTGACGCTTTCCATCGCCTCCGGCGAGTTCTCCGGCAGCGCGACAAAATCGCGCCACTGGTTGAACGCGCGGTCCTCGCAGCGCTCGGCGATAAAGGCGTCGTTGAGCAGCCCTTCGGTGACGATCACGTGTGCCAGCGACGTCACCAGCGCGACGTTGGTACCCGGACGCAGTTGCAGGTGGAAATCGGCACGGATATGCGGCGAGTCGACCAGGTCGATGCGGCGCGGATCGACCACGATCAGCTTCGCGCCGGCGCGCAGCCGCTTCTTCATGCGCGAGGCAAACACCGGATGGCCGTCGGTCGGGTTGGCGCCGATCACCATGATCACGTCGGCCTTTTCCACCGACTTGAAGGTCTGCGTGCCGGCCGATTCGCCCAGCGTCTGCTTCAGGCCATAACCGGTGGGCGAATGGCACACGCGCGCGCAGGTGTCGACGTTGTTGTTGCCGAAGGCGGCGCGCACCAGCTTCTGTACCAGGTAGCCCTCTTCGTTGGTGCAGCGCGACGACACGATGCCGCCGATCGAATCCTTGCCGTGCTTCGCCTGGATGCGCTTGAACTCCGAAGCCGCGTAGCCGATCGCCTCTTCCCACGACACTTCGCGCCACGGGTCGGTGATCTTCGCGCGGATCATCGGCTTGAGGATGCGGTCCTTGTGCGTGGCATAGCCCCAGGCAAAGCGGCCCTTGACGCAGGCGTGGCCCTCGTTGGCCTTGCCGTCCTTGTACGGCACCATGCGCACGACCTCGTTGCCCTTCATCTCGGCCTTGAACGAGCAGCCCACGCCGCAGTAAGCGCACGTGGTGACGGTGCTGTGCGAGGCCTGGCCCAGCCTGATGACCGAGGTCTCGGTCAGCGTCGCGGTCGGGCACGCCTGCACGCAGGCGCCGCACGAGACGCAGTCCGACTCCATGAACGACTGGCTGGTGCCGGGCGAGACGCGGGAATCAAAACCGCGTCCGCTGATGGTCAGCGCGAAGGTGCCTTGCGTCTCTTCGCAGGCGCGCACGCAGCGGTTGCAGACGATGCACTTCGAGGCGTCATAGGTGAAGTAGGGATTCGATTCATCCTTCTTCAGCGCGGTGTGCGTGGCGATGGGCTTTGCGCTTGTGCCAACGTCAGGCCCACCGTCGTTGTAGCGCACCTCGCGCAGCCCCACCACGCCGGCCATGTCCTGCAGCTCGCAGTTGCCGTTGGTCGGGCAGGTCAGGCAGTCGAGCGGGTGGTCGGAGATATACAGTTCCATCACGCCGCGGCGCAGGTCGGCGAGCTTGTCGCTCTGCGTCTTCACCTTCATGCCGGCTTCCACCGGCGTGGTGCACGAGGCCGGGTAGCCGCGGCGCCCTTCGATCTCGACCAGGCACAGGCGGCACGAGCCGAAAGCCTTGAGGCTGTCGGTCGCGCACAGCTTGGGCACGGCGATCTCGGCTTCCATCGCGGCGCGCATCACTGACGTGCCGGCGGGCACGGTGACGCTGACGCCGTCGACTTCAAGGGTGACCATCTCGGTCGATTCGCTGGCGGGGGTACCGAAGTCGATCACATCGCGGCAGTCCATGTTTTGTCTCCCGTGTTCTGTTCTGGCGTCAGACAATGTCGGCTTAAGCCGCCTTGGCCTGGTTAGGGGCGAGGCCGAAGTCCTCGGGGAATTCATTGAGCGCGGACAGCACCGGGTACGGCGTCATGCCGCCCATCGCGCAGAGCGAGCCGTACAGCATGGTGTCGCACAGGTCGCGCACCAGCTTGACGTGCCGGATGACGCTTTCCTGCGGCTCGTCGCCGGCGATGATGCGGTCCATCACCTCGACGCCGCGGGTCGAGCCGATCCGGCACGGCGTGCACTTGCCGCAGGATTCGATCGCGCAGAACTCCATCGCATAGCGCGCCTGCCTGGCCATGTCGACGGTCTCGTCGAACACCACGATGCCGCCGTGGCCGACCACGCCGCCGAAGGCGGCAAAGGCCTCGTAGTCCAGCGGCACGTCGAAGCGCGACTCCGGCAGGTAGGCGCCGAGCGGGCCGCCCACCTGCACCGCGCGGATGGCGCGGCCGCTGCGGGTGCCGCCGCCGTAGTCGACCAGCAGCTCGCGCAGCGTGACGCCGAACGCTTTTTCCACCAGCCCGCCCTGCTTGATATTCCCGGCAAGCTGGAACGGCAGCGTGCCGCGCGAACGGCCCATGCCGTAGTCGCGGTAGTACTGCGCGCCGCGCGCCAGGATCACCGGCACGGTGGCCAGCGAGATCACGTTGTTGATCACGGTAGGCTTGCCGAACAAGCCCTCCAGCGCCGGCAGCGGCGGCTTGGCGCGCACCACGCCGCGCTTGCCTTCCAGGCTTTCCAGCAGCGCGGTTTCCTCGCCGCAGACATAGGCGCCTGCGCCCTTGCGCACTTCAAGGTGAAAGCGCTTGCCGCTGCCGCGCAGATCGTCGCCCAGCCAGCCGCCTGCGTTGGCGATGGCGATCGCGCTTTCCAGCACGGCGATGGCGTGGGGGTATTCGGAACGGCAGTAGATGTAGCCCTGCTCGGCGCCCACCGCGAGGCCGGCAATGATCATGCCTTCGATCAGCATGAACGGGTCGTCCTCCATCACCATGCGGTCGGAGAACGTGCCCGAGTCGCCTTCGTCGGCATTGCACACGATGTACTTGATGGCCGACTGTGCGCCCAGCACCGTCTTCCACTTGATGCCGGTCGGGAAGGCGGCGCCGCCGCGGCCGCGCAGGCCGGAATCGGTGACTTCCTGCACGATCTCGGCGGGCGTCATCGACAGCGTGCGCTCCAGGCCGGCAAAGCCCTCGTGCGCACGGTAATCGTCCAGCGACAGCGGGTCGGTGATGCCGATGCGGGCAAAGGTCAGGCGCTCCTGCTTCTTCAGGAACGGGATCTCCTCGGTCAGGCCAAGCGCCAGCGCATGCGCGCCGCCCTGCAGCAGGCCCGCGTCGAACAGCGACGGCACGTCTGCCGCGCTGACCGGGCCATAGGCCACGCGTCCCGCTTCGGTCTGCACCTCGACCAGCGGCTCCAGCCAGAACATGCCGCGCGAGCCGTTGCGGACGATGCGCACCGCTTCGCCGCGGCGGGCCGCCTCGCGTTCGATCGCGCGGGCGACTTCATCGGCGCCGAGCGCCAGCGCGGTGGAATCGCGTGGCACGAAGATGGTGTTGACAGTGGCGCTCATGCCTGGGCCTCCGCGGTTTCGTTGGCGGCCTGCGCTTCGCGCAGCGACCGCACCAGTGCATCGAAGCGCTTCGCATCGACATAGCCGTGCAGCCGTTCGCCGACCATCACGGCCGGGCCGCACGCGCACTGGCCCAGGCAGTACACCGGCTCCAGCGTGACCGCGCCGTCGGCGGTGGTTTCATGGAAGCCGCACCCCAGCGCACGTTTGGCGTGGTCGGCCAGCGCCTCGGCGCCGACCGCCTGGCAAGCCTCCGCCCGGCACACCTGGATCACATGGCGGCCGGCCGGCTGCTGGCGGAAGTGGTGGTAGAAGGTGATCACGCCATGCACCTCGGCCCGCGACAGGTTCAGCGCGCGGGCGATCACCGGCACGGCGGCGTCCGGGATATGGCCCTGCGTGTCCTGGATCTCGTGCAGGATCGGCAGCAATGCGCCCGGCATGTCTTGCCGCGCGGCGACGATGGCGTCGATCGCGGCCGCGGAGGCCTGGGCGTTGGGAGCGATGTCTGGCATGGCGTCTCCTGTGGGGTCGCTGGGGCTGGCAGCCACTGCCGTCCGCACCCCTTATATGCTATTTTTTTCCTATTTCCGACCTGTCAGCTACGCTGCCGAGGCCGTGGAATGCAATATAAGAGAGTGACAACGGTCGATCAATAAGCTATTTTTTTCATATGCTCCGTATCTCGATCCTCCCCCACCTGCAAATCCGCGACGACGGCCCCGACGGCGCCGAGGCGCTCGACGTGTCGCGGCTGGTCGCCCTGCTGGGCCATATCGAGGAATCGGGCAGCATCAGTCACTCCGCGCAGGCAGTGTCGCTGTCCTACCGCTACGCCTGGGGCATCCTGCGCGATGCCGAGGCCCTGTTCGGCGGCCCGCTGATCGACAAAACCCGCGGGCGCGGCAGTGCGCTGACGCCGCTGGCGCAGCAGCTGGTGTGGGCCAGCAAGCGCATCGGCGCGCGCCTGTCGCCGACGCTGGACAGCCTGGCCTCCGAGCTGGAAATCGAACTGAAGAAGCTGATGGAACAGTCCGGGGCCGCGGTCCGGCTGCATGCCAGCCACGGCTTCGCGGTGGCGGCGCTGCGCGACTTCCTCGACGAGCAGCACGTGCGGCACGACCTGAAGTACTGCGGCAGCGTCGAGGCGGTGGCGGCACTGGCCGCGGGAGCGTGCGATATCGCCGGCTTCCATGTGCCGGTGGGCGAGTTCGAGCACGGCATGTGGCGCCACTTCACCACCTGGCTCAAGCCCGACACGCACTGCCTGGTGCACCTGGCGGTGCGCAGCCAGGGGTTGTTCGTGCGCCCGGGCAACCCGCTCGGGATCCGCACGCTCGAAGACCTGACCCGGGGCGAGGTGCGCTTCGTCAACCGGCAGGTGGGCTCGGGCACGCGGCTGCTGCTTGACCTGATGCTGGCCGCGCGCCATATCGACCCGGCGCGCATCGAGGGCTACAGCAACGGCGAGTTCACCCACGCCGCGGTGGCGGCGTATATCGGCAGCGGCATGGCGGATGTGGGCTTCGGCGTGGAAACCGCGGCGCGGCGGTTCGGGCTGGGGTTCGAGCCGGTGATCAAGGAGCGCTACTTCTTCGCCATCGAAAAATCGATGCTGCGCAGCGCGGCGCTGTCGGGCGCGGTCGGCGCGCTGACCAGCGAGGCGTTCCGCCAGCGCGTCAATGCGCTGCCGGGCTATGACGGCACGCTGACCGGCAGCGTGCTGACGCTGGACGAAGCGTTTCCCGACTACGCCGGCACGCGCTAGCGCATCAGCAACGCCAGGCGGTCAGGATGGTCCGCCCATTGCTGGTGGCCGGCGATCGGACCCTTGGCCTGCAGCAGCGGCGGCCAGTCCGGCCGGCGCGACAGTTCGGCGTTCAGCGCGATGAAATGGCGCTTGTCGTCGGGCAGGTCGTGCTCGGAATAGATGGCGCCCACGGGGCACATCGGCACGCACATCGAGCAGTCGATGCACTGGTCGGGGTCGATGGCGAGGAAGTTGGGTCCTTCGTGGAAACACGTCATCGGACAGACTTCCACGCAATCGGTATGGCGGCACTGGATGCAGGCATCCGTCACGACAAAGGTCATGGGCAAACGCGGTACGGCGGTAAACACTGCGTCATCGTAGCCGCTTGGCAAGCCGCGCGGGTGGCGCGGCCTTGCGCGACTTATTCAAATCGCCTGAAGTCCGCACCGTGCCGCTTCTGCTGGCAAGTTGCATCCGGGGATGGGAGCGGTCCCGGAAATCAAGCGGTTTGCTGCATCAGTTCTTCCTTGCGCGCCGCCATGGCCTCAGCCACGTCGCGCAGGTTGACCTTCTCCTTGATCGCATTCTTGAACAGTTCGCCTTCCTCTTCCTCGATATGGTGGGAGACGTACTCGGACAGCACCGTGAAGTTGGCTGCGAGCATATCGCCGGCCGGGTCTTCCTCGATCGCCGCTATCAGGTCCTTGGCAACCTGGTGCTCGACCTGCGCTTCGTCCAGGATGTCGTCGATGTCATCGCCGACGCCGCGCAGCGCCGGGTAGAAGATTTCCTCCTCAATGGTGGCATGCACGGTCAGCTGGCGGCAGACCTCGAGCGCGATCGATTCCTTCTCATCGCGGTCGTCGGTGTCCTTGAACGCCTTGAACAGTTTCTTGACCGCGCGGTGATCGTCCATCAATGCGCCGATGGCGTCGGCCTGGTCTGCGGGGATCTTCGACTTGTCCACGATTGCCTCCTGGGAACTTGAGTGGGAAGCCGGTCTTGCCCGGCTGTGCCACCGTGCAGGCAGGTTCTGTGCCCGACGCGCACACGGTGGGACACCGGGCAACGACGGCACGGATCCGGCACGCGCGCACGGTAATCATTGCAATTCCTGCGCGAAGGGTTGTTATTTGTGCCCGCCAAGGCGCGCGCCGCCTCGGCCAGGCTCAAGGGCGTGGCCGCGCCGAGGGCGCGCAGCTGCCGACCTCGTGCCGTTGCAGAGCGACCGTAAAGGGTACGTAGAACTTGCGTTACGTACACAGCAAAAATGCGCACATACGCACGTTTACCGTCACTATCTTGCCACCCCCGCAGCTGGGACGAGTTTTGCTAATCAGAAGAAACAGGTCGCCTGCCCGGCTTGCCCCAAGGGACGCCCAGCCGTGCGACCGGAGACGAAAACCAGAACGAGGAAGCCTCATGACGTCTACCTTCATCTACTCGAACCGCGCCCGTGACCTCGAAGCGATGGAAGATGAAATGCGCATAGCCGACCGGGCCGGCTATACCGTCGACCTGCGCCGCGCTTTCTGGGAGTGCGAGCCGGCCTCGGTGCCCGCGGCCGAACGGCCGCGGATGCTGTCGCTGCTGCAACGGGTGCGGGCCGGCGATACGCTGGTGACGACGCAGCTGAGCTGCCTGGGCTGGAGCGTGCAGGAAGTGCTGGGCACGGTCCGCAAGTTCCGCCTGCTCGGCGTGGCGCTGCACTGCGTGCAACTCGGCCGCGCCAACCTGTCCAGCCCCGCGCCGCCTGAAGCTGTCATGGTGCTGCGCGCAGTGGCCGCGCTGGAGGGCAGCACGCGCAGCGCGCGCGTGCGCGACAGCCTGGCTGCGGCCAAGGCCATGGGTCGTGCGGTCGGACGCCCGCCCAAGCACAAGCCCGACGAGCGCGATGCCATCCTGCGCTTGCTGGCGGAAGGCCAGTCGGTCAGCGAAACGGCGCGGCGCTTCAACACTTCACGCCAGACCGTGCTGCGGATACGCGCGGCGGCGCCGGCCATCGTCCAGCCATCCGACACCGGCGCCGCTGCCGAGCCCGAAGTGCCGGCAGAGGTATCCACCGCGGAGTAGACCGGCAGCCTGCCGCTCGATTCCGGCTGCCGGCAGCGGCCTGAAACCAACCCGAGATCCCATGAAGCGCGACACCATAGTCCTGGGCACTCCTCCGGCGGCGTCAATGCGCTGCGGGATATAGCCGCCGGCTTGCCGCCGGACCTGGACGCGGCCGTACTCGCCGTGCTGCACATCGGCGCCAACCCTAGCATGCTGCCGGACATGCTGGCCAGCGTCGGGCCTCTGCCGGCCCGCCACGCCCGCGATGGCGAGCCGCTGCGGCCCGGCGCAATCTACGTGGCGCCACCCGACCAACACCTGATGATCGTCGACACAACGTGCTCAGCGATCCGCCGTTCTCGCGGCTGGACCTGATCTGCTGCCGCAACCTGCTGATCTACCTGGACCGCGACGCGCAGACCGAAATCCTGCGCACCTTCCATTTCGCGCTGCGCCCGGGCGGCTACCTGTTCCTGGGCAGCTCCGAAGCCGCCGACAGCGTCAGCAACCTGTTTTCGGTGGTCGACAAGAAGGCCCGCATCTACCGCGCCAACGTCGCGGTGCGCGCCGAAACGCCGTTGCCACTGTCGGCCGGCATGCTCAATGCGCGCACGCCGGTGACGGTGCTGCAGCCGGCCGGCAAGCGCAAGTTCTCCTTCGGCGACCTGCACCAGCGGCTGATCGAGCAGCACGCGCCGCCGAGCGTGCTGGTCAGCCGCGATTCCGAGATCGTGCACCTGTCGGACCGCGCCGGGCGCTTCCTGCAGTACGCCGGCGGCGTGCCGTCGCACAACATCATCGGCGCGGTGCGCCAGGAACTGCGGCTGGAACTGCGTACCGCGATCTACCAGGCGCTGCAGACCAACCACAGCGTCGAGGCCCGGCGCGTACAGCTCGAACGCGACGGCAGGCATTTCTTCGTCAACATGACGGCGCGCCCGGTACACGACGCCGAGGCCAACGGCGACTTCGTGCTGGTGCTGTTCGACGAGGTCGAGGACAGCATGAGCGCAACGCCGCGCGGCCAGGCCGCCGACGAGCGCGACCCGATGATCGCGCAGCTCGAACGCGAGTTGCATCGCACGAAGGAGCAGCTGCAGGCCACCATCGAGCAGTCGGAAACCTCGACCGAGGAACTCAAGGCCTCCAACGAAGAGCTGCAGGCGATCAACGAAGAGTTGCGCTCGACCACGGAAGAGCTGGAGACCAGCAAGGAAGAACTGCAGTCGATCAACGAGGAGCTGACCACCGTCAACGCCGAACTCAAGTCCAAGGTCGAGGAAACGGGCAAGATCAACGACGACCTGCAGAACCTGATCATGGCCAACGATATCGGCACGGTCTTCGTCGATCGCAACCTGTGCATCAAGCGCTACACCCCGCGCGCCACCGACGTCTTCAGCATCATCCCGTCCGACATCGGCCGTTCGCTGCTCGATATCACGCACCGGCTCGAGTACGACAAGCTTGCCGACGATGCCGGCGAAGCCTTCGACTCCCTGCGCCTGATCGAACGCGAAGTCAAGAGCAGCGACGGCCGCTGGTACCTGGCGCGCTTCCTGCCGTACCGCACCACCGAGGACCGCATCGAGGGCGCGGTGCTGTCGTTCATCGACATCACGTCGCGCCGCGCGGCCGAAGAGCGCCTGAGCGAAGGCGAGAAGCGCATGAATATCGTGGCGGAAAGCACGCGCGACTACGCCATCATCACCTTCGACGACGAAGGCCGCGTCACCAGCTGGAACACCGGCGCCGAACGGATCTTCGGCTATACCGAGGCGGAGATGCTTGGACAGGAAGCGGAAACCCTGTACACGCCCGAGGACCGCGCCGCCCGCATCGCGCAGGAAGAAATGGCGCAGGCGCGCCTGTACGGCCGCGTCGAGGAAGACCGCTGGCACCAGCGCAAGGACGGCAGCCGCTTCCGCGCCAGCGGGGTGCTGTCGCGCATTGACAAGGGCGGCTTCAGCGGCTTTGCCAAGATCATGCGCAACCTCGACGAAGTGGCGCTGACGCGGCTGGCCACGCGCACCGGGCGCCAGGGAATCATCGATTCCGCGGACGCGCGCACCGGCGAACGCGCCGACGCGCGTGCCGAACGCATGCGCGACGAATTCCTGGCCGTGGTGTCGCACGAACTCAAGCATCCGCTCAACCTGATCAGCGCCAGCGCCGAGCTGATCATCCGTTCGCCCGAAGGGCGCGGCAACCCGGTGATCCAGCGCGCCGCCGGCACCATCCGGCGCACCGTGATCGGACAGGCGCACATCATCGACGACCTGCTGGACATGTCGCGCCTGCGCACCGGCAAGCTGTCGATCGCACGCGCGCCGGTCGACTGGCGCGAAGTGGTCGAGCGCGTCTGCCACGCCATCGAGGAAGAGGCCAGGCGCAAGGACATCGCGCTGGAGAGCATCTTGCCGGCCGGTCCGCTGATGATCGACGCCGACCTGACGCGGGTCGAGCAGGTGGTGTGGAACCTGGTCAGCAATGCGCTCAAATACACCAGCGCCGGCGGCAGGATCACGGTCTCGCTGGTGACAGAGGGCGGCGACGGCGTGCTGGAGATACGCGATACCGGCATTGGCATCGATGCGCAGAACCTGCCGCATATCTTCGATATGTTCCGCCAGGGCACCGCGCCGAGCGCGCGGCAGGGGGGACTTGGCATCGGCCTGTCGCTGGTACGCGAGCTGGTGACCATGCAGGGCGGCACGGTGCGCGCGAATTCCGACGGGCTCGGCAAGGGTTCGGTGTTCACCGTAACGCTCCCGCTGCGCGAGGAAGTCGCCGCCGACTCCGCGCCGGCGCTTGCGCCATCGCTGCCGCTGGGCGGCACCGAGATCCTGCTGGTCGACGACGATTCCGGCACGGTCGAGACCTTCAAGATGCTGCTCGAAATGGAAGGCGCCAGCGTGTCGGTTGCCACCAGCGGGCAGGAGGCACTGGATCGTCTCGGGCAGCATTGCCCGGACCTGCTGCTGTCGGACATCGGCATGCCCGGCATGTCGGGCCTGGACTTTATTCGCGCCATCCGCCGCCAGCCGCACCTGCACAAGCTGACCGCGATTGCATTGAGCGGCTATGGCCGGCCGGACGATATCCGCGAGTCGATGCAGGCAGGCTTCGACGCGCACCTGACCAAGCCCGTCTCACTGGAAGCCTTGCTGAACGCCATCCGGGAGCTGCGCGTCGCCTGAGGCGCAACGGGGTCCGTTTGGCGTCCGTTTGGCGTCCGTTTGGCGTCCGTTTGGCGTCCGTTTGGCGTCCGTTTGGCCGGTGCGCCAACGGAAGCCCGTGCCGGATTTACGCGCAAGGTTGCAATTCTCCCTGCGGGCCAGGCGCCGCGCTGGCCGGCGCCGCGCCTGCCGTCCCGGTGGCGCGCTGGAACGCTCCTTGCAGCGTTACCAGTGAGCGCGCAATCGCAACCAGACCCCGGCACCGAGGCGCAACTTCATGCTTCGCATGGGTGGCAAACGCGGGCGCCGCCCACTGCCATGATCTTCTTCCATCACGACACGCTTGCGCAGACCGAGCCCGCGGTTGGCACCGCCTCCGCGCACGCACCGGCTTTGCAGCCACCGGCTCCCGCCAGGCGTGCTGCGCGGCCCACCATATTCCTCGAAACCCTGCTGGCGACCCGCCTGGAACTGCTGAGCCGCGACCGGGTGTGGCCCTCGCACACGATGGCGCAACGCCAGCGGGTGCTGCTCACGCTTTGGGCGCAGCGGCCCGAGGGCCTGTTCGAGCAGCATGGCACCGCAGACAGCATCGAACACTGCTTGCACGAGGCCTTTGCCCGCGCCGGAGCGGGCTCCAAAGTGCAGGCCGCGATGGCGCTGAAACGGGCCTACTACCTGGTCTGCTGCACAGTCTCGGCCGGCACATCCGCGCGCAAAGACCGGCGCGCGGCGCCGGCCGGCGATGGCAGCGGCATTGCCAGTGGCAATGGCCGGCTCCACGGCAAACCCTGAACGGAGTGCAGCGCACCCCGCCACCATGCGCAGCGTCTCATCCCATTCGGCCGGATCGCGCATTTTCAACACGTATGGGCCGCGCATGCATCCCGCGGACGGCCGCGTGGTGTCCAACTTCATCACCCAGGCATTGGCCGGGCAGCCGCTGACGGTCTATGGCGATGGCGCGCAGACGTGCGCCTTCTGCTATGTCGACGACCTGGTGGACGCGCTGGTGCGGCTGATGGAAGCGCCCGCTTCCGGCATGCCGGTCAACCTCGGCAATCCGCGCGAGACGACTATGCTGGAGATTGCGCAGGAAGTGCTGCGCGCCACCGGCTCGCGTTCGCCGGTCGAGATGCGCCCCCTGCCCGCCGACGACCCGCACCAGCGCTGCCCCGATATCTCGCTGGCGCGAAGCCTGCTGGGCTGGGAGCCGCGCACGTCGCTTGAGGAAGGCCTGCGCCACACGGTCGACTACTTCGCCGCGCGGCTCGCGGCACAAGCGCATGCGCAGGGCGCGCCGGGCAACGTGGTGCCGGTATCCGCCACGGCACGCGAAGCCCGCGCCGTGGTGCTCAACAAGTAGCGCGCGAGACGAACCTGCCAGTGGCGATGGCAAGGGTGATTCGATGGTGACTGACATAGCCGGACCGGTGACGGTGATTTCACCGCACCTGGACGATGCGGTGTTCAGCTGCGGCGGCCTGATCGCCGCGGCACGCGGCGCGCGCGTGGTGACGGTCTTCGCCGGCGTCCCGCCCGCCGGCGTGCCGGCACCGGACGGGGACCGCGCCGCGGGCTTCGACAGCGCCGAGCAGGCGGTGCGCGCGCGCCGGCGCGAGGACAACCGCGCGCTTGGCATGCTGGGCGCGCAGCCGGTCTGGCTCGATTTCTGGGACAGCCAGTACGGCCGCCGCCATACGCCGCGCGAGATCGCCGACAGCTTGCAGCACGTCCTGGCGACGCAGGCCGACGGCATGGTGGCTGCGCCGCTCGGCCTGTTCCATTCCGATCATGTGCTGGCGCATGAAGCCTGCCGCATGCTGATGCAGGCGGCGCAGGTGCGCGCGGCGGCGTGGGCCGCGCTGCTGGTGCCCTCGCGAGCGCAGGCGGCATCGACGCCGCCGGTGCAGTGGCTGTACTACGAAGACGCGATCTACCGCCGCTTGCCCGGTGTGCTGCAGCAACGGCTGGCCGAATGCCTGCGCGCGGGGCTGCATGCGACCCCGGTCAACCTGCCGGTCAGCCAGCATCTCGCGCAGAAGAGCTATGCGGTCAATGCCTACCAGAGCCAGTTGCAGATGTTCGGCGAAGAGCAGCTGTGCGACCTGTGCGCGCCGGAGCGCTACTGGTGGCTGTCTGCCGGCGAGCCCGCGCAAGGCTGATTCAACTTTCCGATACCGATGCCTGCTGACCAAGCCCCAGGAACACGGGCATGGTCACCAGCCCGAGCCGCGCCGCGGCCGGCGTGACTTCGTCGACCACCAGCTTCAGCAGCAGCGGCACCGCGACCGCGCAGGCCTTGGCCAGCAGCAGCAGCAGCAGCAGCGACACCGCCACCACCACGCGCAGGCGGAAACGCCAGATCGCACGGAACAGCTCCGCGGCAATTCGGCGGCGGGATGGCGGCGCTATCGGTTGCTGGGGCATGCGTACTGGGAGTCGGCGTCCGGGTCCGCGGGTGGTATGGCAGCCGGGCGGGCCGCCACGAGGTGTTGGGGCGAGGCAAATTCCGTACCGGTACGTTCCGCCGGCGGCGCATGGCGCGGAACCTGCTGCGCACCTTGCAGCGGGGCCATTGCGTTCCGACCGCCCGATATCGATGCCATGCCCGAGCGCAGGAAACCACCGGTCAGCCGTGCCGAACTGAATGAATGCCGGCGTTGCCCGCTATGGCGCAACGCCACGCAGGGCGTGCCCGGCGCCGGCGCGTCGCACGCCCGCATCATGCTGGTGGGCGAACAGCCCGGCTCGCAGGAAGACCTGCAGGGCTCACCGTTCGTGGGCCCCGCGGGACGCCTGCTGGACGATGCGCTCGAACAGGCCGGACTGGACCGCGACAAGCTGTTCATGACCAATGCGGTCAAGCATTTCAAGTTCGAGCTGCGCGGCAAGCGGCGGCTGCACAAGACGCCGGGGCAACTGGAGATCGAAGCCTGCCACCTGTGGCTCGAGCGCGAGCTGAAGCAGGTGGATCCGACGATCATCGTCGCGCTGGGCGGCACCGCCGCGCGCGCGGTGCTGGGCCGCAAGAGCGTGACGCTGGGCGCGATGATGGACACGCCGGTCGAGCACGAGGGCCGGCTCGTCATCGCCACCTATCATCCCTCGTTCGCGCTGCGCCAGCGTTCCGACGACGCGCGCGCGGCCGCGTTCGACCGCATCGTGCGCAGCCTGCGCGCCGCCGCGCGGCTGGCGCGCGGCGAACGCTAGCCAGACTCAGGAACGGTTCAGCGTGGGCGGTGCGTCGGGATCGCGGCTGCCCGGGTCGTGCAGGTCGCGCTTGCCGAGGCCAGGCGGGAAATCGCCGCGGCCGGGCTTGCCGGGCTTCTCTTCGCTCTGCGGCGCGGGTTCGCCTTTGCGATGCGAAGCCGCATGTTCCCAATCCGCAGCGGCGCGTTCGCGCGCGCGCTGGTTTTCCGCCGCGTTTTCCTGCAGTTCGCGGTCATCCAGTCCCTGGCGCTTGTCGAGCGAAGGATTGCCCGACGTGTCGTGCTTGCTTTGCTTCATGGCACCTCCTGAGGCATCGGCCGCGGCGCGGCCACTTCACCATGGCGCGCAACTTTCGTTCCACGGCTGCGACGCTGCGGCGGACCGGACACATGCCCGGCCCTTTCCCGGCCATACAGCATGCCGCGGATGACACCTGTAAGAACGGCCAGCGCTTGTAGAAAATGCGATGCGGCGAGTGAACGCGGCGACGCGGGCCCTTGTGCTATCCGTGGCCCGGCAAATGCTTGGCGCAACAACAGCAAGACACCATCACTTCAGGAGAGAGTCATGCGCATCCGCATTTCCTCGCGCCTTGCCGCCGCCGCGCTGCTGTCGCTGCTGGCCGGCGGCGCGCTGGCCCGGAAGGCGGACAGCACCGGCGTGCGCACCGACAAGGGCCCCAAGGGCAGCCAGACCATTCCGCCGCCGGGCGCCGAGGGGGCGCCATCGAGCACGCCGGGCGCCACGCCGACCAATCCCGGCGGGCTTGCGCGTGAGCTGGGCGACGTGCCCAGGGAACCGCATACGGCCGGCGGCCTGCCTGGCCGCGACAAGCCAAAGCCGGCATCGGAAAGTGCCGGCAAGGTCGACCGCGATGGCTTGCACGGCAAGCCGCGCACGGGCAGCGGCGGCGCGAGCATCGACCAGACCCGTGTGCCCGATTCCAAGGGACGTTGAAATCGGTTCGAACTCGCGTCTTCATGCGTCTTCACACAGGAGGTAGACTTCATGCAACGCTTTACCGACAAGGTGGTCATCGTGACCGGCGCAGGATCGGGCATCGGCGCGGCGACCACGCGCCGCTTCGCCGAAGAAGGAGCCAGCGTGGTGCTGGCCGGACGCACGCGCGAGAAGCTCGACACGGTCGCCGGCACGCTGCCCGGGGGCCGCCACCTGGTGCATGTCACGGACGTTTCGCAGTGGGAACAGGTCGAAGCGCTGGTGTCGGCGACGCTGCAGCGGTTCCAGCGGCTCGACGTGATGGTGAATAACGCCGGCGTCGCGGTCGAAGGCCGCATTACCGAAGCCAGCCTGGACGACTGGCACAAGGTGACCGCGATCGACCTCGACGGCGTGTTCCACGGCTGCCGCGCGGCCATGCCCGCGCTGCTCAAGTCGCGCGGGTGCATCGTCAACGTGTCGTCGGTATCGGGGCTCGGCGGCGATTGGGGGCTGTCCTTCTATAACGCGGCCAAGGGCGGCGTCAGCAACCTGACGCGCGCACTGGCCATGGACTATGGCCGCGACGGCGTGCGCGTCAATGCCGTATGCCCGTCGCTGACGCGCACCGACCTGACCAGGGATATGTTCGGGGACGAAGCGCTGCTGGAGCGCTTCCGCGACCGCATCGCGCTGGGCCGCACCGCCGAGCCCGAAGACATCGCCGCGGTGATCGCGTTCCTGGCAAGCGACGATGCGCGCTTTGTCACCGGCATCAATTTGCCGGTGGATGGCGGACTGATGGCGTCGAACGGGCAACCGAGGCAGGACTGAAGCGCAGGCGAGCGCGCAACAAAAAAGGGCCTTGCGGCCCTTTTTCATGAGACGGTGATCCGTGGATCAGCCAGCGAAGTTCTTGCCGGCGAAGTCCCAGTTCACGACGTTCCAGAATGCCTCGACGTACTTCGGACGGGCATTGCGATAGTCGATGTAGTAGGCGTGTTCCCACACGTCGCAGGTCAGCAGCGGCTTGGCGTCGGTGGTCAGCGGCGTGGCGGCGTTGGAGGTGGACACCAGGTCCAGCGAGCCGTCGGCCTTCTTCACCAGCCAGGCCCAGCCCGAACCGAAGGTGCCGACGGCGACCTTGGTGAACTCTTCCTTGAACTTGTCGAACGAGCCCCACTTGGCGTTGATGGCGTCAGCCAGCGCGCCGGTCGGCTGGCCGCCGCCGTTGGGCTTCAGCGAATCCCAGTAGAAGGTGTGGTTCCACACCTGGGCTGCGTTGTTGAAGATGCCGCCCGACGACTTCTTCACGATCTCTTCCAGGGTCGCGTTCTCGAACTCGGTGCCCTTGATGAGGTTGTTCAGGTTGGTGACGTAGGTCTGGTGGTGCTTGTCATGATGGAACTCCAGCGTCTCCTTGGAGATGTGCGGAGCCAGGGCATCATGCGCGTACGGGAGCGGGGGGAGCTTGTGTTCCATTGTTCTGTCTCTGTGGGTTGGGGTTGTAGGGTCCGGAATTGCCGATTGTAGGGGACTTGTAATACCCACGCAAACCGCAGGCCTATGCCCCCTGCTCCGATGTTAGTTTGTCCTGGCGCTGGTTTCCGGGGGTTTTACGCGTCCTTTCCCGGACGCTTCCCGGGCGCGGATCGGACCCGTTGCGGACATGGCGCGTGCTCAGAATTCAGGCAGCTTCGCCTGCACGCCGGCAATCGACAGGTCGGCCACGCCCTCGGCCAGGTGCGCCTCGACCACGCTGCCCGGGCGGATCTCGGAGGGCGAGCGCAGCGCGCGTCCGCGCTGGTCGAGCAGCACCGCGTAGCCGCGCTCGAGCGTGCGCTGCGGCGCCAGCAGTTCCAGCGCACCGGCGGCGCGTGCCAGGCGCTGGCCGGCGCGCTCGTGGCCGCGCGTGGCGGCGGCCTGCAGCCGCTGCCATAGCCGTGCCAGATCCGCCTGCGCCGCGGCGGTGTCGGGACGGCATGCGCTCCAGCGCATCGCCAGCACTTGCTGGCGGTGGCGCTGCGACACCACGGTGTCGCGCAATGCCGACCGCAAGTGTCGGGCCAGATTGTCGACGCGCGCGCGGCGTTCCTGCAGCTGCGCCTGCGGGCTGCGCACGCGCCGCGCCAGCCAGTCCAGGTGCTGGGCGCGCAGGTCCAGCGCGCGGCGCATCGCCTGCGCCAGCGCGTCGCGGCCGCGCAGGGTCTGCGCCAGCAGGTGCGAACGGTCGGGGCTGACCAGTTCGGCCGCGCCGGTCGGCGTGGGCGCGCGCACGTCGGCGACGAAATCGGCAATGGTGAAGTCGGTCTCGTGGCCCACGCCGGAAATCAGCGGCAGCGCGCAGCGCGCGATCGCATGCGCGACCACCTCTTCATTGAACGACCACAGGTCTTCGATGCTGCCCCCGCCGCGGCACAGGATCAGCACGTCGCAGTCACGGCGCGCATCGGCCAGGTCGATCGTGTCGGCAATCTTCTGGGCCGCCCCAGCCCCCTGCACCGGTACCGGATAGACCACCACCGGCACATGCGGCGCGCGCCGGCGCAGCGTGGTCAGCACATCGCGCAGGGCGGCGGCCTGCAGCGAGGTGATGACGCCGATGGTGCGCGGATGCGACGGTACCGGCCGCTTGCGCTCCGGGGCGAACAGGCCGGCCTGCGCCAGCTTTTCCTTCAGCCGCAGGAAGGCTTCATACAGGTTGCCCAGGCCGGCGCGGCGCATCGCTTCCACGCCGAGCTGCAGTTCGCCGCGCGCCTCGTACATCGTGACCACGGCGCGCACCTCGACCGCCTCGCCCTCGCGCGGCTGGAAGTCGACATGCTGGTTGCGGCCGCGGAACATCACGCAGCGGATCTGGGCACGCGCATCCTTGAGCGAGAAATACCAGTGGCCGCTTGCCGCGCGGGTGAAGTTGGAGATTTCCCCGCGCACCCAGGCCAGCGGAAAGCTGCGCTCCAGCAACCGGGCGATTGTGTGGTTCAGCTCACCGACAGGAATGACTTCGCGGCCACTGCGCGGGCCGGTGGAGGACGCGTCACGCGAAAAGCTGGTCAGGTCGGGCATGGCGCACGCCGGTCAAGCGGCGTTAATGGGACATGTCCACAGCATAACTGGTCTGTCAAGGGGGTAGCCATGATGGCCGGATGCTGTCCCGCAGGCCGCATCGCTTCGTACAACCCCTTGATTTTTATGAGATTTATGATCGCAATAAAAATTAGGCAATATAACCAATTCTCTTTTGCATCAACCACTTAGCGAGTGTGGATTGCGCTTGTTCACAAAGTTATCCACAGATTCTCTGGATAAAGTACCGGGTTTACCCGACTTTACCGCAGCCATGCCCGTCAAGCGTGGCGCGCGTCACGCCCCAGGCGGCGTAGCCGGCATGCCACGGCACGGGCCAGCACGTCATCATGTGGAACGGCGCCAGGCGAGGGATTGCCTAATTTCCAGGCAGGCGGCCACATATCAAATAAAATCAATGGGTTAGCCTACCTCTCCAGACTTTATCCACAGGCCGTCCACAATCCTCTCCCTGCCTGGTGTGGAAAAGCACGGGTTTACCCAAGCGACGCGGCGCCGGCCCTTTCGGTGGCGCGTCAGCGCGCATTTGCCTGTTTTTTAGGCAATCACGTGCTCAACCTTTTAAATCAACGACTTAGGTGGCTTCTCAGATACCTGTCCACAACCGTTCCACAATCCTGTCCCGCACTCGTGTGGAAGAGATCGCCCGGCATGGTGCGCCTGCGCACAGACAAGGGTGCGTGATAGCGCCCAACCCGTTTTCCCCTGATGTGAGGCAAGCGCCGCGAGCCCTCGGCGCGGGTTGCACAATTTTTAAGCAGACCAAAACTTCCTCTTGCGAATCAATCACTTGCCTCCCTTGTCCGGCGGCTTTCCACAATCGATCCACAATTCTGTCCCTGCGCCCTGTGGAAAGTCGACGGCGACATCGGCCGGCGCCGATGCGCGCCCGAGACAGCCGGCCCCGCCGTCGCTTGCCGCGCGGCAGGCCGCGGGGTAGAGTTGCGCCTGATTTTTCAGAGCAATGCCGGAGTGCGCTGCCTGCTGACGCGCCTCAAGGCATGCCGACCAGCTGGTTGGGGTTTCTTTATTGGGTTGTCGATCCCGGGGGTCCAATTGTTTTCCATCATTCAAGCGGCCGGCTGGCCGATCTGGCCGCTGTTGCTGGCCTCGGTCCTCGCGCTGGCGCTGGTCGTCGAACGCTTCCTGTCGCTCAAGCGCAGCAAGGTGCTGCCGCCTCGGCTCTATGACGAAGCGCTGTCCGCCGCTCAGCAGCGCCGCGCCACGCCGGAAGTGGTCAACACGCTCGAACAGAATTCGCCGCTCGGCCGCGTGCTGGCCGCCGGCCTGCGCCACGTGGTGCTGCAGCCGCACACCTCGCGCGACGCCGCCAAGGACGTGGTCGAGGAAGCCGGCCGCGCGGTCGCGCATGAGCTGGAGCGCTACCTGAACGCGCTCGGCACGATCGCCTCGGTGGCGCCGCTGATGGGCCTGCTGGGCACCGTGATCGGCATGATCGAGATCTTCGGCAGCCAGGGCGGCACCGGCGCCAATCCGGAACAGCTCGCGCACGGCATCTCGGTGGCGCTGTACAACACCGCCTTCGGCCTGATCGTGGCGATCCCGGCGCTGATCTTCTGGCGCTACTTCCGCCGCCGCGTGGACGATTACGTGGCCGAGCTGGAATTCCGCGCCACCGCGTTCCTGGACGCGATCCTGCCGCAGCGCCGCAGCTGATCACGGACCTGCCACGCCATGCGATTCCGTTCCCGCCAGCGGCGCGAAGAGCCGGAGATCAACCTGATCCCGCTGATCGACGTGCTGCTCGTGATCCTGATCTTCCTGATGATCACGACCACGTACTCGCGCTATACCGAGCTGCAGATCCAGCTGCCTACCGCCGACGCCGAGCGCGCCCAGCAGCGGCCGCAGGAAATCGTGGTGTCGGTGTCCTCGCGCGGGGTCTACTCGGTCAACAAGAAAGTGCTGGAGCAGAAGGATGTCACCAGCCTGGCCGACCAGCTGCGCGCCGCCTCCGGGCCCGCCGGGGCCGGAAATGGCCAGCCGCCGGTGGTCATCGTCAACGCCGACGCGCAGGCCAGCCATCAGGCGGTGGTCAACGTGATGGAAGCCGCGCGGCTGGCCGGGCTGTCGCGCCTGACCTTCGCCACGCAGAGCGCGCAGCCGCGCTGAGCGCGGGCCATCGTCGCGCCCTCCCCCGCGAAAGCGGGGACCGGCCGCCAGGCGGTCGGGCGCGACGCCTGGCCGGGCTTGCCCCATGCGCTGCGCAGTGCCCATAATGGGTTGATCCGCCGGTCTTTGCCGACCCTCACATTGCCTGCCCTCCTTGGGACGCAAGATCCCGAGCGCACTACAATCCCTGCCCATCCACGACCTGACCGACCCGCCGCGTCCATGCCCGTTCCCCGCCATGCCCTTGCCGACTTCGTGACCGCCCAGTGGCAGCGCCGCGGCTGGTTTGCCTGGGTCATGCTGCCGTTCTCGCTGCTGTTCGGGCTGGTGGCGCGGGTGCGCCGGCACGGCTACCGGCGCGGCTGGTTCAAGTCCACGCGGCTGCCGATGCCGGTGGTAGTGGTCGGCAACGTGACCGTGGGCGGCACCGGCAAGACGCCGGCGGTGATCGCGCTGGCCCACGCGCTCACCGAGGCCGGCTTGCGCCCCGGCGTGGTGTCGCGCGGGTATGGCGTCGAGCTGAAGCATCCGCGCCGGGTCAAGCCGACCTCGCAGGCCAGCGACGTCGGCGACGAGCCGCTGCTGATCGCGCGCGCCACCGATGTGCCGGTGTGGGTGTTCCCGGACCGCGCGCTGTGCGCGCAGACCATGCTGGTGTCGCATCCCGGCGTCAACGTGCTGCTGCTCGACGACGGCCTGCAGCACTACAAGCTGCAGCGCGATTTCGAGATCGTGATGTTCGACACGCGCATGGGCGGCAACGGCCTGATGCTGCCGGCCGGCCCGCTGCGCGAACCGCTGACGCGCCCGCGCGACGCCACGCTGATCAACGATCCAAACTTCCGCGCCACGCCCGACCGCCCCGGCGTCTACGGCATGCGGCTGGAGCTGGAAGACGCCTGGCAGCTGAACGACCCGACGATGGCGCGCCCGCTTTCCACCTTTGCCGGGCGGCGCGTGCTGGCCGCGGCCGGCATCGGCAACCCCGAGCGCTTCTTCGCCAGCCTGCGCGGTGCCGGCCTGTCGCCGAAGACACTGCCGCTGCCCGACCACTATGACTTTGCCGACGACCCGTTCGCCGGCAACGCCGACGCGCTCGACGCCGACGTGATCCTGATCACCGAGAAGGATGCCGTAAAATGCGAGCGCTTCGACGACCCGCGCATCTGGGTCGTGCCGACCAGGCCGGTGATCGACGCGGGCCTGATCGACAAAATCCGCGGCGCCGTGCTGGCGCATATCAACACCGCACCGACCGCGCAGTCCGCGGCGGCCACGTCCGGCGGCGCCGGGCGCAACGAGGAACACCGAGATGGACAACCGGCTGCTTGAAATCCTGGTCTGCCCGCTGTGCAAGGGCAAGCTGGAGTACGACCGCGCCGCGCAGGAACTGATCTGCCACGCCGACAAGCTCGCATACCCGATCCGCGACGGCATCCCCGTGATGCTGGCCGACGAGGCGCGCCAGTCGGTGCCGGGCCGTGCCATCGACCCGGACGCGCCAGCCAACGGCAACTGAGAACCACTGAGCCAGCACCATGACCGTCCCGGCCTTCACCGTCGTCATCCCCGCGCGGCTCGCATCGACGCGCCTGCCTGACAAGCCGCTGGCCGATATCGGCGGGCGCCCGATGATCGTGCGCGTGGCCGAACGCGCCCATGCCTCGTCGGCCCGGCGCACCGTGGTCGCCACCGACGCTCCGTCCGTGGCGCAGGCCTGCGCGGACCACGGCATCGAAGCGGTGCTGACACGTGCCGACCACCCCACCGGCACGGACCGCCTGGCGGAAGTGGCAACGCAGCTCGGCCTGCCCGACGACGCCATCGTGGTCAACGTGCAGGGCGACGAGCCGCTGATCGACCCGACGCTGATCGACGAGGTGGCGCTGCACCTGTCGCACCACGCGGACTGCGCCGTCGCCACCGCGGCGCACCCGCTGCACGACATCGCCGAGGTCTTCAATCCCAACGTGGTCAAGGTCGTGTGCGACGCCGCCGGACGCGCTTTGTACTTCTCGCGCGCGCCGATCCCGTGGGCGCGAGACGCCTGGTCAGGCGTGCCGGCCGTCCCCGCCGCGATGGCCCAGGTTCCGCTGCCGGCCATGCCGGTGCTGCGCCATATCGGCCTGTACGCCTATCGCGCCGGCTTCCTGCGGCGCTTTCCTGCCCTGGCCGCCGCGCCGCTCGAACAGACCGAGGCGCTGGAGCAACTGCGCGCCATGTGGCATGGCGAGCGCATCGCGGTGGTGGAAACCGCTGCCGCGCCGGCGCCCGGCGTCGACACCCCGGCCGACCTGGAGCGCGTGCGCGCGCTGTGGGCCGAGTCGATGGCGCAGGACGGGCCCTGATCGCCCAGCCTGGCCAGCATCCGGCCACGGCGGCCGCCCGCTGAGGTTCAAACTGCTGCAACCTGAATCCGGGGGGCGGATTTCGAGCCGGATCAGCGCCGCCTCATGGCATAATGCTTGCCGATACAGAGCCGCCCCGGCTGCGCGCCAACGCGCCGCCGGCCAAGGCTCGGTGGGGAGATAAAGATAGAGCCCGACTGGTGTGCCGCGCCGCCATCCCCCTGGCAGCCGACGCCGGACGTCCGCGTAGGCGCGTGTGCGCCTGCGCCAGATGCCGTCAACATCCGACAAGACAGCAGTAAGTCTTGCGTCAAGTTGCGGCATTACCCTCCTTCTGATCTCCCGCCATACCAGATTCAAAACTCTGAGGACCCGTAAATGCGTTTGATCCTGTTGGGCGCACCCGGCGCCGGCAAAGGCACGCAAGCCAAGTTCATCTGCGAGAAGTTCGCCATTCCGCAAATCTCCACCGGCGACATGCTGCGCGCGGCGGTGAAGGCCGGCACGCCCCTGGGCGTGGAAGCCAAGAAAGTCATGGATGCGGGCGGACTGGTGTCGGATGACATCATCATCGGCCTGGTGAAAGACCGTCTGAAGCAGGACGACTGCAAGAACGGCTACCTGTTCGACGGCTTCCCGCGCACCATCCCGCAGGCCGAGGCGATGAAGGACGCCGGCGTGGCGATCGACTACGTGCTGGAAATCGACGTGCCGTTCGACGCCATCATCGAACGCATGAGCGGCCGCCGCGTGCACGTGGCCTCGGGCCGCACCTACCACGTCAAGTACAACCCGCCGAAGGCCGAAGGCGTCGACGACGAAACCGGCGAAGCGCTGATCCAGCGCGACGACGACAAGGAAGAGACGGTCAAGAAGCGCCTGGACGTCTACTCCCAGCAAACCCGCCCGCTGGTCGACTACTACTCGGATTGGGCCGCCAAGGGCGATGCCGCTGCGAAGGTAGCTCCGCCGAAGTACCGGAAGATCTCGGGCGTCGGCAACGTCGACGAGATCACCGCGCAAGTGTTTGAGGCGCTGAAGTAATTTGTCCCAACACGATGTGACAACAAAGCGGCCCATGTGCCGCTTTTTCTTTGTGACCGCGCACAGCGCAGCCGAAGGCGTTCCTACCACACCGCCAGCAGCAGAGGCCACCCACAGCTCTGGGCTCGTTCAAGAACCGCGTCAATCCCGAGCCACCGTGGCGCACCACGGCGTCAGGCAGTCCTATTCTGCAACGAAGCAAAGCCCCGTACGAAAGCCCCGGCACACTACGATAAAAGTGGCCGCCCGCCCAGGGCAGTAACGCGCTTTTTGGTGACTTTTTGTCGCTCGGTGACCCGTCCTGAATATGGTTGACACTTTTCCAACCGTGATGAGGAGAGTGCCTTGGAGACGGATCGAAAGCGAACACAACGCGATTACACGCTCGCTTTTAAATTGGCGGTCGTGGAGGAAGGTGAAAGAGGCGATCTGACGGATAAGCAGGCGCAACGCAAGTACGGGATACAGGGTAGCGCCACAGTGCTGGTATGGTTGCGCAAGCACGGACTACAGGACTGGAGCGGCGCACTGCCACTGGGCGCCCGGTACGACACGATGGGAAACCAAGACAAAGCCAAGCCCCTCACGCCCGAACAGCGCATCAAGGAACTGGAGGTGCAGTTGCGCGAGGCGCAAGAGAAAGCTCGGCTGTTCAAGGCCGTGATCGACGTGATCCAGAAGGAGCATGGAGTACGTATCACAAAAAAGCCTTCGGGCAGGTCCTCGCGCAAGAGCTCGTCCAAGGGCTAAGCGTTAGCAGGGCCTGCCGTTATTTCGGCATCAGCCGCCAGGCTTACTACAAGCGCCGCGATAGCGAGCTTCGGCGCACCGCTCGGGATGCCACGATTTGCGCTTTGGTGACCGACGTGCGGCTGCGCCAGCCCCGCATTGGCACGCGCAAGCTGCAGCAGATCCTGCGAGCACCGCTGCAGAAAGCGGACATCCGGCTGGGCCGGGACCGGCTATTCGATATCCTGCGCGCAGCCAGGCTGCTGGTGAAGCCACATCGGGCCTATCACAAGACCACCAACAGCCATCATCGCTTCCGGCGCCACCCTAATCTGCTCAAGGACGGGCCGCAGCAGGTCGTGCCCACCGCGGCCGAACAGGTCTGGGTCGCTGACATTACCTACCTTCCCACCGCGCAGCACACGGTCTACTTGAGCCTGGTCACGGACGCCTACTCGCGCAAGATCGTGGGCTACCACGTCCACGACACTCTGCAGACCGAGCAGGTGAGCCAGGCGCTGAAGATGGCGCTACGCTCGCGCCGGACCCGGCAAAGGCTTGTGCACCATTCGGATCGGGGCGTCCAATACTGCGCGACCCACTATCAGGCGATTCACACGCGACATGGGCTGACCTGCTCCATGACCGATGGCTACGACTGCTACCAGAACGCCATGGCAGAACGCATCAACGGCATCCTCAAAAGTGAATTCCTCCTGAACCGTCCAGCCGATCTGCAGCAAGCTGCTCGTATGGTGAGGGAGTCTGTACACATCTATAACCGGGAACGACCCCATCAGGCCCTGGAATACAAAACGCCCAATGATGTTCATCGGGCGTCTGTTGCCGCGGAGCGCTAGGCGCCGAATGGAGCTACCAAACCTGTCAACCTATGTCAGGACTTGACACGGACAAAAAGTTACCCGCCCTTCAGGGCGGAACCGGGCATATCCAGTAGCCACCAGATGCCCACACGGGCCCAAAACCCTTGCACAACAACCTCCGCCCCGTACAATAATTGACGTTTACGTAAACGGAAACACTACCAACAAGGAGACACAGCAAATGCAAATCAAGGACAACGTCTTCATCGTCACCGGCGGCGCCTCCGGCCTGGGCGCCGGCACCGCCCGCATGCTCGCCGAAGCCGGCGCCAAAGTCGTCATCGCCGACCTCAACGAGCAAACCGGCCAATCCCTCGCCACCGAACTGAACGGCCAGTTCATCCGCTGCGACGTCACCTCCGAATCCGACGGCCAGGCCGTGGTCGCCGCCGCCCAGTCCCTGGGCCGCCTGTCCGGCCTCATCAACTGCGCCGGCATCGCCACCGCCAACAAGACGGTTGGCAAGAACGGGCCGCATCCGCTGGATGCCTTCGACAAGACCATCCGCATCAACCTGGTCGGCACCTTCAACATGATCCGCCTGGCCGCCGCCGCCATGGTCCAGAACACCCCCGACAGCGAAGGCGAGCGCGGCGTGATCATCAACACCGCCTCGGTGGCGGCCTTCGATGGCCAGATCGGCCAGGCCGCCTATGCCGCCTCCAAGGGCGGCGTGGTCGCCATGACCCTGGCCATCGCCCGCGACCTGTCCCGCGACGGCGTCCGCTGCATGACCATCGCCCCGGGGATCTTTGAAACGCCGATGCTGCTTGGCATGCCGCAGGAAGTGCAGGACGCCCTCGGCAAGATGGTTCCGTTTCCCCCGCGCCTGGGCCGCCCGGCGGAATACGCCAAGCTGGCACGCGCGATCATCGAGAACACGATGCTTAACGGCGAAGTGATTCGCCTCGACGGCGCGATCCGGATGCAGCCGAAGTAATAAGCTCCGGCACTCAGGCCGCAGCGCCCATTGCGGGCGCCTCGACGCGCAGCGTCAGGCGCCGCACCAGCGCCCACACCGCCTCCGCGGACGGCGAGAGTGAGCGGTCCTCGCGCCGGACCATGACGATGCTGCGCTCTTCGCGGGGCACCAGCGGCCGCCACACCAGCGGCGATGCGGCAGGAAGCGGCAGCGAGAAAGAGGGCAGCACGGAAGCGCCGATGCCGGCCTCGACCATGCCGAACACGCTGGCCGAGTGCCCCAGTTCCTGCACCACCTGCGGCGCCACGCCATGGCGACCGAAGATGCGGTCGATCAGCGGCCGGCTGCCCGAGGCAAAGTCCAGCAGCACCAGCCGCATGCCGTGCAGCGCCGACCACGGCACCGTCGCCGACTGCGCCAGCGGGTGGTCGCGCCGGCAGACAAAGCAGAACGGATCAGTCGCCACCGCCTCCACCGCCAGCCCTTCGCGCGCCAGCGGATCGATCAGCACGCCGAAATCGACGGCGCCGGCGCGGACCTGCTCGAGGCCGTCGGCCTGCACGTTGTCGCGCACGGTCAGGCGGATATCGGGGTATTGCGCGGCGCAGGCGGCGACATACATCGGCATCAGCCGGGCGGAAATGGTCGGAGCGCCGGCTATCACGACACGCCCACGATAGCGCTCGCCTAACTGGCGCGTTTCTTCAAGGGTGTCGTCGAGCTGGCCCAGCAGCCGCTCCAGCGCCGGCACCAGCGCGTGGCCGGCATCGGTCAGCACCACTTCACGCGTGGTGCGGTCAAGCAGCTTGACGCCAAGTGCCTCTTCCAGCTCAGCCACGCCCCGGCTGACCGCCGGCTGGGTCAGCCCCACCACGTCGGCAGCACGGCTGAAACCGCCGCTGCTGGCCACCGCCAGGAAGACGCGCAGCTGGCGCAGTGTGTAATTCATGCAACGACCGGATAAATAGATTCTATAAATGAATTTGCATTCTAGACCCGGCTGGCGTCCAATACTAGGCAAAACCCTAACCAACCGCAGTCATGTCTCGACTTTTTGCCAAGCTCAAGAAACTTTATGACCTGATCGACGGCTTCGTCCTCATCATGCTGACCGCCATTGCCATCGCGCTGGCGGCCCCGGAAATCGGCGCCGGCAAGGGCCCGCTGCACCTGGGCGTGGTCACCAGCGTGGGCGTGGCACTGGTCTTTTTCCTGCATGGCGCGGCACTGTCGCGCGACAAGCTGGTGGCGGGCGCCAAGAACTGGCGCCTGCATGTGTTCGTGCAGTCGTTCACCTACGTGGTCTTCCCGGTGGTCGGCGCGCTGCTGATGCTGGCCTTGCACAACACGCTGCCGGCGGACCTGCTGCTGGGCGTGTTCTTCCTGTGCGCGCTGCCTTCGACGGTGTCCTCGTCGGTGGCCATGACCTCGATGGCGCGCGGCAACGTGTCAGGCGCGATCTTCAATGCCACCATCTCGGGCCTGATCGGCATGCTGGTCACGCCGCTGCTGATGGGGCTGGTGATCAGCGCCAGCGGCGCCTCGATGCCGCTGGGCAAGGCGCTCACCGGCGTGGCGCTGCAGCTGCTGCTGCCGTTCGCGCTGGGCCAGCTGCTGCGCCCGCTGATCGGCAACTGGCTGGCGAAGAGGAAGCCGATCACCACCAAGATCGACCGTGGCGTGATTGTGCTGATCGTCTATTCGTCGTTCTGCGATGCGACTGCCGAGGGCCTGTGGCACCAGTACCAGTGGCAGACCATCGGCGCGGTGATGCTGATTGCCGCAGTACTGTTGTTCGTGGTGCTGGGCTTTACCACGCTGACCGCCCGCCGGATGGGTTTCTCGGTCGAGGACGAAATCACCGCGGTGTTCTGCGGCTCGAAGAAGAGCCTGGCCAACGGCATTCCGATGGCAAAGATCCTGTTTGCCGGACATCCCGCGCTGGGGCTGCTGGTGCTGCCGCTGATGGTTTATCACCAGTTGCAGCTGATCGTCTGCTCGGTGATTGCGTCGCGCTATGCCAACCGCGATGCGCTGCTGGAGGACCGCGCGGCGGCGCGCGCCTGATCCGCGCCATCCGTCGTCGCGCCGGCCCGCTGCATGGCGTGCAACGCTTGGGGGTTGAGGAGTGGATATGGACGACGACCTCGATACGATGAGCCGCGAGCGGCTGATCGCAGAAGTGAAGGTACTGCGCGCGGGCATACGCCGCCATCGGGATGCTTCGGGTCACGACCTGTGCTGGCACCATCCGGATCTGTGGGCATTGCTGCCCGAGCCCGGCGACCAGGTCCCGACGGTTCCGGCGTGGCCCCAGTTTATGCGCGGCTGCGTGAAGTACCGCGAATCGCTGGACCGGCAATGCCCTGATGCGCCACGCAGCGAGAAGGAATTCGGCGAGCGCTGAGCGTGCGCCGTGGCGGCGCTATGGTCAGACCGTCAGACCGTCAGACCGTCAGACCGTCAGACCGTCAGACCGACGGATTTTTCGACAACGGCGGATTCTTCGCGAAGTACGCCTTGATCCCGCGCAGGATGGCATTCGCCAGCTGTTCCTGGTGCGCGCTGTCGTTGAGCTTGCGCTCCTCCGCCGGGTTGCTGATAAACGCGGTCTCGATCAGGATCGACGGGATGTCCGGCGCCTTCAGCACCGCAAACCCGGCCTGTTCCACGTGCGCCTTGTGCAGCCGGTTGATGCCGCCGATCTCTCCCAGCACGGACTTGCCGACCTGCAGGCTGTCGTTGATCTGCGCGGTGGTGGACAGGTCCAGCAGCACGCGCGCAACCTGCGCATCCTTGTTGCCCATGTTGGCGCCGCCGATCAGGTCGGAAGCGTTTTCCTTGTTGGCCAGCCAGCGCGCCGCGGTACTGGAAGCGCCGCGCTCGGACAGCGCAAACACCGAAGCGCCATTGGCTTCCGGCGACAGGAAGGCATCGGCGTGAATCGACACGAACAGGTCGGCCTGCACCCGGCGCGCCTTCTGCACGCGCACGTTCAGCGGCACGAAGAAATCCGCATCGCGCGTCATCATCGCGCGCATATTGGGCTGGGCGTCGATCTTGGCGCGCAACCGGTGCGCGATCTGCAGCACCACGTCCTTCTCGCGAGAACCAGCGGCGCCGATCGCGCCGGGGTCTTCGCCGCCGTGGCCGGGATCGAGGGCCACCGTCAGCAGGCGGCGCATCTTGAACGGGCGCTCGGCAGTCGGGTTGTCGCGCGCGACGGGCGGCACCACGGGCGCATCGGGCTTCGGCACCACCGGCGCGGACGGCCTGGGCCGGGCGGCGACCACCGGCGGCGGCGGCGCGGTGGTGGCCGGCATTTCGCCCTTCTCGTCGAACCTGCGCACCAGCGCGCCGATGGCATCTTCCTCGGCACCGGCCGGGGCGCCGGCGATGCTGTCCGGACCCGGGGCCGGGTCCATGGTGGCGAAGCGGCGCTGCTTGTCCTCGGTGTCGCGCACCAGTTTCCACAGCGGGTCGGGCGGGTTGACCGGGTACAGGTCGAACACCAGCCGGTTGCGGTAGTTGCCGATCGGCAGCAGCGTGAACACCTGCGGCGCCACGCTCTCCTTCAGGTCGAACACCATGCGCACCACGCGCGGGCGGTTCTGGCCGACGCGCACGGTCTGGATATACGGATCGTTGGGGGTGATCTTGGCCACCAGTTCGCGCAGCGTGGGCGACAGGTCCAGGCCATCGATGTCCACCACCAGCCTGTCCGGATCGCGAATCATCTGGTGCACCGCGACCAGCGGCGCGTCGGATTCGATGGTGACGCGGGTGTAGTCCTCGGCCGGCCATACGCGCACCGCGACGATGCCGGCACCGAACGCGATCTGCGGGCCGGCGAGCGTCAGCACGGCGGTACCCGCGCCCAGCTTCAGCGCCTGCGCCATCCATTTGCGGCGCGCCTGCAGCAGGCCGTCGGGTCCATCGGGGCGGTCGGTGGCAAGTCGCTTGATCAGCATGCGTTCAGCAAGGTAAGTCCAGTGGGAGTATAGGCGCGCAAGGTCGCGATTCGCCGCTCGCCGGCATCGCCGGCAAGCTTTTCGCTGTCCGCCGCCCGCGCCATGTCCGATTGGAGCAACACATGCAGGTCGGGTTCCCCCAGCAGGCGGCCCGCCTTCTCCGGCCATTCGACCAGGTTGAAGGCCGGTTCGGCAAAACAGTCGCGGAAACCCGCGTCGACCCACTCTTCCGGATCGGCGAAGCGGTACAGGTCGAAGTGGTAAACCGTCAGCGGCGAGCCGTCGGCGCGGGCGACTTCGTAAGGCTCGCACAGCGTGTAAGTGGGGCTGCGCACCTTGCCGGCATGGCCGAGCGCGCGCAGCACCGCGCGCGTCAGCGTGGTCTTGCCGGCGCCAAGGTCGCCGGAGAGCTGCACATGCACCGTGCGCGGCGGCATGGCCTGCACCGTGGCGGCCAGCGCGGCGCCCAGGCGCGCGGTGGCGGCTTCGTCGGACAGCGTCAGAGTGCGTTCTTCGAGCAAGGGCATTGCGTACAATTCAGGGATGATCGACCCAGCAGTCAAGCCGCCGGCCAACGCAACAGGCGCGCACAGTGTTCCCGCAGACTCTCCAGGGCAATCCGGCCAGGCCGGCCCGGGGGAGCTGGCGGCGCTTGCGGAGTCCATCCGCGCATGGGGCGCCGGGCTGGGTTTTGCGTCGGTGCGCATCGCCGACGTCGATCTTGGCCATGCCGAGCCGGGGCTTCTGGCATGGCTGGAGCAGGGTTACCACGGCGACATGGATTATATGGCGAACCACGGCTTGCGGCGCGCCCGTCCGGCCGAACTGGTGCCGGGCACGGTACGCGCCATCGTGGCGCGCATGCCCTATGTCCCCGCCACCGAGACCCCGCCGGGCGCGCCCGACTGGCGCCGGCGCGAACTGGCGCGGCTGGGCGATCCGGCCACCGCGGTGGTGTCCCTGTATGCGCGCGGCCGCGACTATCACAAGGTCCTGCGCAGCCGCCTCCAGCAGCTGGCCAGCCGGATCGAGGCTGAAATCGGCAAATTCGGCTACCGCGTCTTTACCGATTCCGCGCCGGTGATGGAAGTGGCGCTGGCCAGCCAGGGCGGACTCGGCTGGCGCGGCAAGCATACGCTGCTGCTCGACCGCGACGGCGGCTCGATGTTCTTCCTGGGCGAGATCCTGGTCGATATCCCGCTGCCAACCGATGCGCCCGAACCGGACCACTGCGGCAATTGCCACCGCTGCCTCGACATCTGCCCCACACGCGCCATCGTCGCGCCCTACCGGCTCGATGCGCGCCGCTGCATCTCCTACCTGACCATCGAGCACAAGGGCCCGATCCCGGTCGAGTTCCGCGCGCCGATGGGCAACCGCGTCTATGGCTGCGACGACTGCCAGCTGGCCTGCCCGTGGAACAAGTTTGCGCACGTGGCCAGCGTGCCGGATTTCGATGTGCGCAATGGCCTGGACGCGCCCGACATGGTGGCGCTGTTCCAGTGGACCGAGGACGAGTTCAACCAGCGCCTGGAGGGCAGCCCGATCCGCCGCATCGGCCATGAGCGCTGGCTGCGCAACCTGGCCGTCGGACTTGGCAACAGCCTGCGCGCGGCGCTTTCCGGCACCCGCGCTGAAGACGCCGCCCTGGCCGCGCGCATCCGCGAGGCGTTGCAGGCGCGGCGCGATGGCGCGTCGCCGCTGGTGCAAGAGCATATCGACTGGGCGCTCTCGCAGGGCGAGCCGGCACGCATCGGGTGACGGAATCCAGCTGACCGAACTAGCTGGCCAGCGCCAGCCACAGCGGCGTGGTGACGATGGCCGCCACCGTCATCACCGAAATCGTGGCCGCCACCATTGGCCCGTTGCCGCCCATGCGCACCGCCAGGATATAGGCGCTCGACGCGGTCGGCAGCGAGGCATACAGCACCACGACCTGGTACTGCAGCGCGGTCAGCGGCAGGTGCCGGCCCACCAGCCAGGCCACGCACGGCATCGCCAGCAGCTTGATCCCGGTCCACCACGCGACCGGTCCGACCGTGCCGGTCGCCCCGCTCATCTGCAGCCCGGCGCCAACCGTCATCAGCCCCAGCGCGGTCGACGCCGAGCCAAGCCGGTTCAGCGTCATCGCCACCACCTCGGGCGGGTGCAGGGCCAGCAGGTTGGTCACGAGCCCGCCGGCGGTGGCCAGGATCAGCGGGTTGCGCGCCAGCTCCTTCCACAGCGCGGTTTCGCCGTGCCTGGCCAGCGCCCACACCGCCGCCACGTTGCACAGCGGCACAGTGCAGCCGACGATCACCGCCATCAGCGCCAGTCCCTCGCTGCCGCCCAGGCGCGACGCCAGCGCCAGGCCGATATAAGAGTTGAAGCGAAAGGCCGTCTGCAGGCCCGAGGCAAAGCTCAGCGCATCGGGCTTCAGCACCCATTTGACTGCGTAGCCGCCGGCCATGCCGACGGCCAGCGCCAGCAGCGCCAGGCCCAGCATCGACGAGGTTGAAGAGAAATCGAAGACCGCGGCATTGGTCGACTGCAGCAGCAGCGCCGGGAACAGCACAAAGTAGACCAGGCGCTCCACCCCGCCCCAGAAGGCGCGGTCGAAGGGCGAATAGCGCACCAGCAGCCAGCCGATCAGGATCAGGCTGAAGTCCGGCACCAGCAGGAGAGCAGAAGACATTGTCGTTGTTGTAATGGCGAGGGCACGGCGCGGTATCTGCCTGGGATCCGGGTACGATCCCGGCCGCATGGGGGAAGAAATAACGGCTGGTGCGCGGGAATGTGCAGACTAGGGCAGATACGGATAGGTATTTTTCCAGATTTAGGTCAACATGGCATGCCAAGTTGTACGCCCTGCCGCCATGTTGTCCCGCATCCGTTCCGCGCCGCGAGGCCCGGACACCCACTTTCGCTCCCGTTCACGCCCTGGCCTGTACACCGGCCTGCGCTCGCGCGCGGCCGCCCTGCTGGTGATGCTGTGCGCCGCCACTGCTGCCGGCGCCGTGCCGGCGCGCGCGGTCGAGATGGAAGGGATCCGCTTCGACGATGCCGCTCGCGTGGCCGGCAAGGAGCTGCAGCTCAACGGCACCGCACTGCGGGCGCGCTTCCTGACCAAGGGCTACGTGGCCGCGCTGTACCTGCAGGAAAAAGCCCGCAACGCGACCGTGGTACTCGGCACGCCCGGCGCCAAGCGGCTACAGTTGCGCATGCTGCGCGAGGCCGAGCCGCCTGCCTTTGCCCGCGCCATTCGCCAGGGCATTCGCGACAACCACAGCGAAGCGCAGGTGCAGGGCCTGGCCGCGCGGCTGGTGCAGTTCGAGCGCACCCTGGGCGAGGTCGGCAACGCGCACAAGGGCGACGTGATCAACCTGGACTTTGCCCCGCAGACGGGCACTGTCATCGCCATCAACGGCACGCCGCGCGGCCGTCCGATCCCTGGCGAAGACTTCTACCAGGCCGTGCTGCGGGTGTTCCTGGGCGACCGTCCGGTCGACCCGGACGTCAAGCGCGGACTGCTCGGCGGCTGACAGAGGCTGCCCTCTGGTAGCCCTTTTTTACGCTGCCGCCGCCGTGCCTTCACCTGTGGCACCGCGACGGTTTCTTTGCTTCCGGGCAGCACCCTGCCCGGACATCTGACGGGAGACATGATCTCATGCAAGCTGGCAAACTCGCTCTGACCCTGGCCCTGGTCGCGGCCGCCACCACGGCGCACGCCCAGAGCTATCCGACCAAGCCGATCCGCCTGATTATTCCGTTCGCACCGGGCGGCACCACCGACATCGTCGGCCGCGGTGCCGCCGACCAGATGAGCCGCATCCTGGGCCAGCCGGTGGTCGTGGAAAACCGCGCGGGCGGGGGCGGCTCGATCGGTGCGGACGCGATCGCCAAGGCGGCGCCGGACGGCTACACCATCGGCATCTCGACGGTGTCGACCATGGCCGTGAACCCGGCCTGCAACCCCAAGCTGTCGTACGACCCGATCAAGGACTTCAAGCCCATCACCAACCTGGCCAACGTGGCCAACGTGATCGCGGTCAACCCGAACTTCCCGGCCAAGGACTACAAGACATTCCTGGCCGTGCTGAAGGCCAACCCGGGCAAGTATTCGTACGCGTCGTCGGGCACCTGCGGCTTCGGCCACATGCTGGGCGAGCAGTTCAAGGTCTCGACCAAGACCTTCATGGTCCATATCCCGTACCGCGGCGCGGGCCCGGCGCTGAACGACGTGCTGGCCGGCCAGGTGCCGATCATGGTGGACAACCTGCCGTCGTCGATGCCCTACATCAAGGCCGGCAAGCTGCGCCCGCTGGTGGTTGCCTGGAACAAGCGCGTGGACTCGCTGCCGGACGTGCCGACCTTCGGCGAAATGGGCCTGAAGGAGCCGAACGACCCGGCCTGGTATGGCCTGGTGGCGCCGGCCGGCACGCCTGACGATGTCATCAAGAAGCTGAACGACGCCGCGGTCAAGGCACTGCAGGACAAGGGCTTCCAGGAGCGCCTGCGCGCCGCCGGCGCCGAGCCGTCGGGCAATACGCCGGCGCAGCACGCGGCCGAGATCAAGAAAGAGTTCGACAAGATGAAGAACCTGGTGAAGGTGCAGAACATCAAGCTGGAGCAGTAATCCGGCTTGCAGCACCGGCTGCCATCGCACGCCACCAAAGGCCGCCTGCAAAGGCGGCCTTTTTTCTTGCCAATGCAAAAAGCACTAAAATCCAGCATCCGCCCCAGTCAGACCGCCATGCCAGCCACTTTCGATGCCATCCTCCCTGCCCCGTTCGGCAAGGTCGGCGTGCGCACGGACGGCTCCCGCATCCGGGCCATCGTGTACCTGCCCGGGCACGTCGAATCCCTCGCGCCGGCCGATGCGCAGGCGCGAGAGGTCGTGGCCCGGCTCGAAGCCCAGCTTGAGGCCTATTACGCCAACCCCGACGCGCACTTCGACCTGCCCCTCGCACCGGTGGGCAGCGAATTCCAGCAGCGCGTCTGGCAGGCCATCGCCGCCGTGCCGCGCGGCGCCACCACCACCTACGGCACCATTGCCGGGGCCATCGGCGCGATGCCACGTGCGGTAGGCCAGGCCTGCGGCCAGAACCCGTTCCCGATCGTGATCCCCTGCCATCGCGTGGTCTCGGCCCGCGGCATCGGCGGTTTCTCCCATCATGCCGAAGATGGTTTCCACCTCGACGTCAAACGCTGGCTGCTGCGTCATGAAGGCGCCATGCTGATATGAGCCCGGTATCACGAGCGGTAGCGGCGGACATGCCGCCAGAGCTTGCCACGGCTCCCAGCGATGCCGACGCGGCGCTGGTCGGGCGCTTCTGCGATGCGCTGTGGCTGGAAGACGGCCTGTCGCAGAACACCATCGACGCCTACCGCCGCGACCTGACCCTGCTGGCGCGCTGGCTGCGCCACGAAGGCCGTGGCGAGCTGCCGGGCGTGGACGACAGCGTGCTGTCGGCCTACTTCAACGCACGCCATACGCAGACGCGCGCGTCGTCGGCCAACCGCCGGCTGGCGGTGTTCCGCCGCTTCTACCAGTGGGCGCTGCGCGAGCACGTGGTCGAGGCCGATCCCTGCCTGCTGCTGCGCCCCGCCAAGCAGCCGCCGCGCTACCCCAAGACACTGACCGAGGCGCAGGTCGATGCGCTGCTGGAAGCGCCCGACACCAGCACGCCGCTGGGCCTGCGCGACCGCACCATGCTGGAACTGATGTACGCCAGCGGCCTGCGCGTGTCCGAGCTGACGCAGATGAAGACCGTCGAGATCGGCCTGAACGAGGGCGTGGCGCGCGTGGTCGGCGGCAAGGGCGACAAGGAACGGCTGGTCCCGTTCGGCCAGCAGGCCGCCGACTGGCTGCGCCGCTACCTCGCCAGCGCCCGTCCCGTGCTGCTGGCAGGGCGCGCCTGCGACGCGCTGTTCGTCACGCAGCGCGGCGAAGGCATGACGCGGCAGGCGTTCTGGCATCTGATCAAGCGCCACGCGCGCGATGCCGGCGTGCACGCGCCGCTGTCGCCGCATACGCTGCGGCACGCCTTTGCCACGCACCTGCTCAACCACGGCGCCGACCTGCGCGTGGTGCAGCTGCTGCTCGGCCACGCCGATATCTCCACCACGCAGATCTACACCCACGTCGCGCGCGAGCGCCTGCGCGAGCTGCACCAGCAGCACCATCCGCGCGGCTGAGCGGCACCGAGCGACCCCATCGCCATGAGCAAGAACAAGCACGTCTCCGAAACCCCTGCCACCCAGTTCCTGCGCAAGCAAGGCGTGGCCTTCGGCGAACACCCCTATGAATACGTCGAGCATGGCGGCACCGGAGAATCGGCGCGCCAGCTCGGCGTTCCCGAGCACGACGTGGTCAAGACCCTGATCATGGAAGACGATCGCGCGCAGCCGCTGGTGGTGCTGATGCACGGCGACTGCTCGGTCTCGACCAAGAACCTGGCGCGCCAGACCGGGCGCAAGAGCGTGCAGCCGTGCAAGCCGGAAGTGGCGCAGCGCCACAGCGGCTACCTGGTCGGCGGCACCTCGCCGTTCGGCACGCGCAAGCGCATGCCGGTGTATGTGGAAGCCACGGTGCTGGAGCTGGAGCGCATCTACATCAACGGCGGGCGGCGCGGTTATCTCGTCAGCCTGGACCCGAAGCTGCTGCAGGCACTGGTCGATGCACAACCGGTCCAATGCGCGCTTCCTGACTGAGGCACCCGCCAGGCGCCCTACCGGTCACCTGGCGCCAGGCGCACGGCGGCCGCGCATGCCAATCCGGGAAGTCACGCACGTGGTGAAGGCGCCGCCGCGCTACAATCCCGCCAGCTTGAAAACACCCCACTGCACATGGCCAACCTGCTATTCGCCCTCGCCGCCTACCTGATCGGCTCGATTTCCTTTGCTGTTGTCGTCAGCAAGCTGATGGGGCTGCCGGACCCGCATTCGTACGGCTCGGGCAACCCGGGGGCGACCAACGTGCTGCGCACCGGCAACAAGAAGGCCGCGATCCTGACGCTGATCGGCGATGCGCTGAAGGGCTGGCTGGCGGTGTGGCTGGCGGCGCGCTTCGGCCCCGCCTACGGGTTGAATGAAACCGGCCTGGCCATGGTGGCGCTGGCGGTATTCCTCGGCCACCTGTTCCCGGTGTACCACCGCTTTGCCGGCGGCAAGGGCGTGGCCACGGCGGCCGGTATCCTGCTGGCGATCGACCCGATCCTGGGGCTGGGCACGCTGGCCACCTGGCTGATCATTGCGTTCTTCTTCCGCTATTCGTCGCTGGCGGCGCTGGTATCGGCGATCTTCGCGCCGTTCTTTTATGTGCTGATGAATGGCGTGGATGTGATGACTGGTGCCATCTTCGTGATCAGCGTGCTGCTGATCGCGCGGCATCGGCAGAATATTGCCAAGCTGCTGGCCGGCAAGGAAAGCCGGATCGGGGACAAGAAGAAGGTCTGAGCGGGTTACGCTGCCAGCGCCGGCGTCCGGCGCGCTTTCCGCGGCCGGGCATCTGGCCGCGGCGAGCGCAAGCCACCGCAAGCCACCACAAGCCACCCCTCAGACCGCGCCCCCAAACGCCATCTCGACCCTGAACCCACCCCCGTCAGCATTTACCAGGTTGAGCTTGCCCCCAGCCTGCCGCACCAGCCGATCCACAATCGCCAGCCCCAGCCCGGAATGCGCATTCCCGCCACGCGCCGGGTCCAGCCGCACGAACGGCAACGTAACCCGTTCCTTGTCCTCTTCGGGAATCCCCACCCCCTGGTCTTCCACCACCAGCAAATAACCATCAGCCGTCCGCGTCGTGGCGATACACACCGGCGGCTTGCCATAGGCATAAGCATTGTCAACAAGGTTCCCGATGATCCGGTCCAGCTGCGTGGCAATCATCCGGAACCCGTCCCCCGCGCCCAGCGACAACACCACCTGCCGCTCCTGCTCGGCCAGCGAAGCCGCCAGTTCATTGACCCGCCGGTCCACCGGCACCGGCCGTGCCGTCGATTCACTGGTCTGCGCGAAACTCAGGAACTGCTCAACGATCGCCTGCATCGAATCGACGTCGCGGGTAACCCCCGCCGCAGCCTTGGGATCGGACAGCATCTCCGCGCGCAACCGCAGCCGCGCCAGCGGCGTCTTCAGGTCATGCGCGATGCCCGCCAGCATCGTATTGCGCTCCTGGTCGATGCGTGCGAGGTCCGCCACCATGCGGTTGAAGCGCTCGATCAACTGCCGCAACTCATGCGGCCCGCGTTCGCGCAAAGGCGGCACCGCGCGCTGGCGCGACAGCAACTCGGCCGCATTGGCCATGTCCCGCACCGGCCGCTGCAGCTGCCACGCGATCAGCAGTGCAAACACGATCGCCACGCCCACCACCAGCATCACGCCGGGCACCAGACGGTTGTCTGGCGGCGGGTTGTGAACCCAGAGAATCGGCATCGCTATCCAGTCGTCGCGGCTCGGCAGCTTGATCCAGATGCGCGGCGTGGTCTCGTCCTCGAGCCGGACCTCGGTGCCCGGCGGCAGCCGCGAAATGAACTGTTCGACCAGCCGGCGCGAGCGGCCGCCCTTGGGCGCGGTGGCGTGCTCGTCGGCGCTGGCGGTATCGGCGGTCTCCACCAGGCTGGGCAGCTTCGCCGGCGGGCGCGCATCGAGGGCGCGCTCGATGCTGTCGAGCTGGAACAGCATCTGCTCCACGGAATAGTCGACCTGCTGCTGGCGCCGGTCCATGCGCAGGATGGCCAGCCACGAGAAATGGCTGATCACGAGCACGGCCGCGATCAGCAAGGCAATGCGGCCGAACAGGGTGTCGATACGTCGCAACTTCATCGGGAAGCAGGCTCGGGTGGCACGCGGCGGCACGTCAGGCGGTAAAACGGCCGGCCGCCGCGGGCTTTAATCGGAAAGCACGGCGGGAATCTCTTCCGCTTCGTCGGGCACGAAGGTGTAGCCGCGGCCGCGCACGGTCTGGATATAGCGCGGGCGCTGCGCGTCTTCGTCCAGCAGGCGGCGCAGGCGCCAGATCTGCACGTCGATGCCGCGGTCGCTGATGCCGCTGGCGCTGCCGTACATCAGCTCGACGATGCGCTCGCGCGACAGCACTTCAAGCGGATGCATCAGCAGCAGCTTGAGCAGCGCGAATTCGGTATCGCTGATCGACAGCGGCTGGCCGGCGCGAATCAGCGTGCGCTGGCGGAAATTGACGCGGAACGGGCCGAACGCGACCGATTCGCGGTCCTCGGGCGCCGCGGCGGGGCGGGCCAGCTTGCGGCGCAGCACGGCGTTGATGCGCGCCAGCAGCTCGCGCGGCGAGAAGGGCTTGCCGAGGTAGTCGTCGGCGCCGATCTCCAGGCCGACGATGCGGTCGATCTCGTCGCTGCGGGCCGTGAGCAGGATCACCGGGATGTCGTCGTTCTTGGCGCGCAGGTTGCGCAGCGCGGTCAGGCCGTCGACCTTGGGCATCATCAGGTCGAGCACGATCAGCGCCGGCCGTTCGCGCTCCAGGCGCGCCTGCAGGCCGTCGCCGTCGTGCAGTACCGAGACGGCAAAGCCCTGCTGGGTCAGGTACTCGCGCAGCAGGTCGCGGAGTTCGGGATCGTCGTCGACAACGAGGATCTGGGTAGGCTGGTTCGTTCGCATAGGCACATGATAGTCAGCCCGGGCGGCGCACATGCCGGATCGGCCGGGCGGTTTTGTTTCCGGAGGTTACACCTGGGGCGCTGGTAATCCTCTGTAATAAAAGCGCCGGGCGCCGAAATACGGGCGTCCGCACCCGCACATTATCCTTGCCGCATGACTTGCCATCGGCGCCGCCCATGCGCGCCGCACGGCACTTGCCGGCACGCCGGCGGCCCTTGGGCGCCCCGCCCCCGCGGCCGGCCGGCGCCCTTTGCGTTGCGGCATACTGCTGTGCTGCATCGTCACTTGCCGGCAGCACTTGCCGGCAGAACACCGCGGCGCGCCGGGCGCGCCGTACCCAGGATTGCGGACATGTCCAACCCCGAACAAGGCCAACCTAACCCTTCCCCGTCCCCGTCTTCCCGACCGCCCCTGCCGCCCGGCGGCACTCCACCGCGCAGGAACCGGCGCCGGCTGTATGCCGGGCTGCTGGTGCTGCTGCTGGCCGGGGGCGGCTGGTACTGGTATGCGCACCGCGGCGATGCCACCAAAGGCACCGCAGGCGGCCCGGGTGGCGCCAGCAGACCCGGTGCAGGCGGCCCGGGCGGAGGCGCCGGCATGCCGCGCTCGCCGGTGGTGGTCGCCACCGTGGCCCAGCGCGACATGGACGTGGTCCTGAACGGGCTGGGCAACGTGACCCCGGTCTCGAACGTGACCGTGCGCGCGCAGGTTTCCGGCCCGCTGCTGAAGGTGCTGTTCAAGGAAGGCCAGATGGTCAAGTCCGGCGACGTGCTGGCCGAGATCGACCCGCGCCCGTTCCAGGCCGCGCTCGACCAGGCCGTGGGCCAGCTGGCGCGCGACCAGGCGCTGCTGCAGAACGCGAAGCTGGACCAGCAGCGCTACCGCACCCTGCTGGGGCAGGATTCCATTGCCAAGCAGCAGGTCGATACCCAGGACGCGCTGGTGCGCCAGTACGAAGGCGTGGTCAAGACCGACCAGGGCAACGTCGCCAATGCACGCCTGCAGCTGGGCTACACCCGGATCGTGGCGCCGGTGTCCGGCCGCATCGGCCTGCGCCAGGTGGATCCGGGCAATATCGTCAACACCAGCGACACCAACGGCATCGCGCTGATCACTCAGATCCAGCCGATCGCCGTGATGTACACCATCCCCGAAGACAACCTGCCGTCGGTGCTGAAGAAGCTCAACGCCGGCGAAAAGCTGCCGGTGCAGGCGTGGGACCGCCAGGTGCGCAACCAGCTGGGCGAAGGCGAGCTGCTGACCACCGACAACCAGATCGACACCACCACCGGCACCGTCAAGCTCAAGGCGGTCTTCCCCAATGCCGACGGCATGCTGTTCCCGAACCAGTTCGTCAACGTGCGCACGCGCGTGGACACGCTCAGGGATGCCACCGTGATCCCGGTGGCGGCGATCCAGCGCGGCCAGCAGGGCACCTTTGTCTACACCGTGGACGACGCCAGCAAGGTCAAGGTGCAGGTGATCACGCTCGGGCCCGGCGATGGCAGCCGCAATGCCGTGCTCAAGGGACTGGAGCCCGGCCAGCGCGTGGTGGTGGATGGCGCCGACCGGCTCAAGGAAGGCATGACAGTGGAAGCGGTCGACCCGGCCGCGCGTGCCGCGGCGACGGTGCCGGCCAGCCAGCCGCGCGGGCGGGGCCGGCGCAACCGCGATGGCGCGGGCTGGGGCGGTGCCAGCGCGCCGCGCGGCGATGCCAGTGGCGCGGCGGCCAGCGGTGCATCCGGCGTGGCGGGGGAACAGCGCCGCCATCGTGAAGGCGACGCCAGTGCCCCGGTTGCCGAAGGCCAGCGCCGCCAGCCGCCGCAGCAGTAAGGACCGCGCATGAACCCCTCACGCCTCTTCATCGAGCGCCCGGTCGCGACGGCGCTGCTGATGCTGGCCATCCTGCTCTCCGGGCTGGTGGCATACCGGCTGCTGCCGCTGTCGGCGCTGCCGGAAGTCGACTACCCGACGATCCAGGTGACCACGCTCTACCCCGGCGCCAGCCCCGACGTGATGACTTCGTCGGTGACCGCGCCGCTGGAACGACAGTTCGGCCAGATGCCGGGGCTGAAGCAGATGTCGTCGTCCTCGTCGGGCGGCGCCTCGGTGATCACGCTGCAGTTCGAGCTGACGCTGCCGCTGGACGTGGCCGAGCAGGAAGTGCAGGCCGCCATCAACGCCGGCAGCAACCTGCTGCCGGCCGACCTGCCGATGCCGCCGGTCTACAGCAAGGTCAACCCGGCCGACGCGCCGATCATGACCATCGCCATGACGTCCGACACCATGCCGCTGCCCAAGCTGCAGGACATGGTGGATACGCGCGTGGCGCAGAAGATCTCGCAGATCCAGGGCGTGGGCCTGGTCACCATCAGTGGCGGGCAGCGCCCCGCGGTGCGCATCCAGGCCAACCCGGCCGCACTGGCCTCGCTCGGCATGTCGATCGACGACCTGCGCACCGCGATCGGCTCCGCCAACGTGAATGGCGCCAAGGGCAGCTTCGACGGCCCGCAGCGCGCGTCGACCATCGACGCCAACGACCAGCTGCGCTCCGCCGACGAATACCGGCAGATCATCCTCGGCTACAAGAACGGCGCCCCGATCCGCATCACCGACGTGGCCGAGATCCTCGACGGCCCCGAGAACAGCCGCCTGGCCGCGTGGGCCAACGACAAGCCCGCGATCGTGCTGAACATCCAGCGCCAGCCCGGCGCCAACGTGATCGAGGTGGTCGACCGCATCAAGGCGCTGCTGCCGCAGCTGCAGAACGCGCTGCCGGCGTCGGTCCACGTGCAGCTGCTGACCGACCGCACCACCACCATCCGCGCCTCGGTCGAGGACGTGCAGTTCGAACTGCTGCTGGCGATCGCGCTGGTGGTGCTGGTGATCTTCCTGTTCCTGCGCAATATCCCCGCCACCATCATCCCCGGCGTGGCGGTGCCGCTGTCCCTGGTGGGCACTTTCGGCGTGATGTACCTCTCCGGGTTCTCGATCAACAACCTGACGCTGATGGCGCTGACCATTGCCACCGGCTTCGTGGTCGACGATGCGATCGTGATGATCGAGAACATCATGCGCTACATCGAGAAGGGCGATTCGCCGATGCAGGCGGCGCTCAAAGGCTCGAAGCAGATTGGCTTCACCATCATCTCGCTGACCTTCTCGCTGGTGGCGGTGCTGATCCCGCTGCTGTTCATGGGCGACGTGGTCGGCCGGCTGTTCCGCGAGTTCGCGATCACGCTGGCGGTGTCGATCCTGATCTCGGCGGTGGTATCGCTGACGCTCACGCCGATGATGTGCGCGCGCCTGCTGCACCATGTTCCGGAAGAGAAGCTGTCGCGCTTCCACCGCGCCGCCGGCCGCTTCTTCGACAACGTGATCGAGCGCTATGGCCGCGGCCTGGAGTGGGTCCTCGACCGCCAGAAGGCCACGCTGGTCGTGGCGGTGGCCACGCTGGCGCTGACCGTGCTGCTGTACCTGCTGGTGCCCAAGGGCTTCTTCCCGGTGCAGGACACCGGCGTGATCCAGGGCATCACCGAGGCCGCGCAGACCACCTCGTTCGGCGCCATGGCGCGCAAGCAGGAGGCGGTGGCCAAGGTGGTGATGCAGGACCCGGCGGTGGCGAGCCTGTCGTCGTTCATCGGCGTGGATGGCGGCAACACCACGCTCAACGCCGGGCGCATGCTGATCAACCTCAAGCCCAAGGGCGAGCGCGATCCGATCGACGTGGTCACGCAGCGCCTGCAGCAATCGGTGCAGAGCCTCGGCGGTGTGTCGCTGTTCACGCAGCCGGTGCAGGACCTGACCATCGAGGACAAGGTCTCGCGCACGCAGTACCAGTTCACGGTGGAGGACCCCGATCCCCAGACACTGGCTGCTTGGGTGCCGAAGCTGGTGGAGCGCCTGCGCCAGGAGCCCGAACTGCGCGACGTCACCAGCGACCAGCAGAACAACGGCCTGCGCGCCTATGTCGATATCGACCGCGACGCCGCGGCGCGCTTCGGCATCACCACCGCGGTGATCGACAGCGCGCTGTACAGCGCCTTCGGCCAGCGGCTGGTGTCGACCATCTTCACGCAGTCGAGCCAGTACCGCGTGGTGCTGGAGACCATGCCGGAGTTCCGCACCAGCCCGCAATCGCTGGCCGAACTGCGCCTGCCCTCCTCGTCCGGCGGACAGGTGCCGCTGGGCGCGTTCGCGCGCATCACCGAGCGCACCGGGCCGCTGGTGATCAACCACCAGGGGCAATTCCCGGCCGCGACGATCTCGTTCAACCTGGCGCATGGCGAATCGCTCGGCGCCGCGGTCGACAAGATCACCAGGGTGGAGCAGGAGCTCGGCCTGCCGATCTCGATGCAGACCAGCTTCCAGGGCGCGGCGCTGGCGTTCCGGGCGTCGCTGTCGAACACGCTGTGGCTGATCCTGGCCGCGGTGGTGACGATGTATATCGTGCTGGGCGTGCTGTATGAAAGCACGATCCACCCGGTCACCATCCTGTCGACGCTGCCGTCGGCGGGCGTAGGCGCGCTGCTGGCGCTGCTGGTCGCGGGCATGGACCTGGGCATCATCGCCATTATCGGCATCATCCTGCTGATCGGCATCGTCAAGAAGAACGCGATCATGATGATCGACTTCGCGCTCGAGGCCGAGCGCGAAGGCGGCATGACGCCGCGCGACGCGATCTTCCAGGCCTGCCTGCTGCGCTTCCGCCCGATCCTGATGACGACGATGGCGGCACTGCTGGCGGCGCTGCCGCTGATGCTGGGCTCCGGCATCGGCAGCGAGCTGCGCCAGCCGCTGGGCGTGACCATGGTGGGCGGCCTGCTGGTCAGCCAGGTGCTGACGCTGTTCACCACGCCGGTGATCTACCTGGCGTTCGACCGCGTGGCGACGCGCGTGAAGGGCTGGCGCAAGCGCCGCTTCGGCGATCCGGAGGAAGGCGGCACGGGCGAGGAGCCGGTCTGACCATGAATCTTTCGGCTGCCTTCATCCATCGCCCGGTCGCGACCGCGCTGCTCACGCTCGGCATCCTGCTGGCCGGGCTGGCGGCGCTGCGGCTGCTGCCGGTGTCGCCGCTGCCGCAGGTGGACTTCCCGACCATCTCGGTATCGGCGTCGCTGCCCGGCGCCAGCCCGGAAACGATGGCCGCCACCGTGGCGACGCCGCTGGAGCGCGCGCTCGGCACCATCGCCGGCGTGACCGAAATCACCTCCAGCAGCTCGCTCGGCTCGACCCGCGTGACGCTGCAGTTCGACCTGTCGCGCAACATCGACGGCGCCGCGCGCGACGTGCAGGCGGCGATCAACGCCTCGCGCGCGACCCTGCCGACCAGCCTGCCCAACAACCCGACCTACCGCAAGGTCAACCCCGCCGACGCGCCGATCATGATCATCGCGCTGACGTCGCCGACGATGACGCGCGGGCAGCTCTACGATGCGGCCTCGACCATCCTCGCACAGAAGCTGTCGCAGGTGGAAGGCGTTGGCCAGGTCACCATCGGCGGCGCCTCCTTGCCGGCGGTGCGGGTCGAGCTGAACCCGACCGCGCTGAACAACTACGGCATCTCGCTGGAGGATGTGCGCAACACCATCAGCGCGACCAACGCCAACCGGCCGCTCGGCACGCTGGAGAACACCAGCAACAACTGGCAGGTCTACGCCAACGACCAGATGATGAAGGCGGAAGACTACATGCCGCTGATCATCCGCTACGCCACGCCGGGCACGTACTCGTCGGCGTCGGCGGGCGCGCTGATCGCCAGCACCGCCAATGCGACGGCCAGCGGCGGCGTCAGCACCAAGGTGGTCAACGGCGTCACCGTGACCACGCTGACCACCAGCAGCGGCACCACCACCATCACCAGCGGCGCCACCGGCGGCACCAGCGCCACCAGCGGCCCCAACTCGTTCGCAGTGCCGGTGCGGCTGCGCGACGTGGCCAACGTGGTCGATTCGGTGCAGGACATCCGCAATGCCGGCTCGGCCAACGGCAAGCCGTCGGTGCTGCTGGTGCTGAACCGCTCGCCCGGCGCCAATATCATCGAGACCGTCGACCGCGTACGCGAGATGCTGCCGAACCTGCAGAAGATGATCCCGGCGGCGATCTCGATGGACGTGATGATGGACCGCACGCCCACCATCCGCGCCTCGCTGCGCGAGGTCGAGCACACGCTGATGATCTCGGTGGCGCTGGTGATCATGGTGGTGTTCATCTTCCTGCGCAACGTGCGCGCGACGCTGATCCCCAGCGTTGCGGTGCCGGTATCGCTGATCGGCACCTTCACGGTGATGTACCTGGCCGGGTTCTCGCTGAACAACCTGTCGCTGATGGCGCTGACGATCGCCACCGGCTTCGTCGTCGACGATGCCATCGTGGTGCTGGAGAATATCTCGCGCCATATCGAGGAAGGCATGAAGCCGCTGGCGGCCGCGCTGCGCGGTGCGCGCGAGGTGGGCTTTACGGTGCTGTCGATGAGCCTGTCGCTGATCGCGGTATTCATTCCGCTGCTGATGATGGGGGGCATCGTCGGCCGGCTGTTCCAGGAGTTTGCGATCACGCTGTCGGTGGCGATCCTGGTGTCGCTGGTGGTATCGCTGACCACCACGCCGATGATGTGCGCGCGCATGCTGCGGCCGGTGGAACCGGAGAAGCAGGGTCGCTTCTTCCGCGCCACAGAGCGCATGTTCCAGTGGCTGCACGATGGCTATGCGCGTTCGCTTTCCACCGCGCTGCGGCTGAGCCCGCTGGTGTGGCTGGTGCTGATCGCCACCATCGCGCTCAATGTGTACTTGTACGTGATCGTGCCCAAAGGCTTTTTCCCGCAGCAGGACACGGGCCGGCTGATCGGCTTTATCCGCGCCGACCAGGCGACGTCGTTCCAGGCCATGCGTGGCAAGCTCGACAGCTTCATCAAGATCGTGCAGTCGGACCCGGCGGTGGAGAACGTGACCGGCTTTACCGGCGGCTCGCAGCGCAATACCGGGCAGATGTTCGTCACGCTCAAGCCGCTGGCGGAGCGCAAGGAATCGGCCGACGCGATCATTGCGCGGCTGCGCGACAAGCTGGCCAAGGAACCGGGGGCAAGGCTCTTCCTGCAATCGGTGCAGGACATCCGCGTCGGCGGGCGGCAGAGCAGCTCGCAGTACCAGTTCACGCTGCAGTCCGACGACCTGGAGGTGCTGCGCGCGTGGGAGCCCAAGGTGCGCGCGGCGCTGTCCAACCTGAAGGGGCTGGAGGACATCGACACCGATACCAACGACAAGGGCCTGCAGACCTCAGTGATCATCGACCGCGACGCGGCGTCGCGCCTGGGCGTGACCGCTCAGCAGGTCGACGCGGTGCTGAACAATGCCTTCGGCCAGCGGCTGGTGTCGACCATCTACCATCCGCTCAACCAGTACCGCGTGGTGATGGAGCTGAGCCCGGAATACCTGCAAGGGCCGAACGCGCTTAAGGACATCTACGTCGTCACCGGCAACGGCAACCGCGTGCCGCTGTCCGCGTTCGCGCGCGTGGTGCCGACCAGCACGCCGCTGGGCGTGAACCATCAGGGGCAGTTCGCGGCATCGACGATCTCGTTCAACCTGGCCGAAGGGACTTCGCTGTCGCAGGCAACCGAGGCGATCAACCGCGAAATGGCGCGCATCGGCGTGCCTGAAACGCTGCGCGCCAACTTCCAGGGCGGCGCCAAGGCGTTCCAGGATTCGCTCAAGAGCCAGCCGATCCTGATCCTGGCCGCGCTGATCACGATCTACATCGTGCTGGGCATGCTCTATGAAAGCTACGTGCACCCGCTGACGATCCTGTCGACGCTGCCTTCGGCGGGCGTGGGCGCGCTGCTGGCACTGATGGCGTCGAAGACGGACTTCAGCATCATCGCGCTGATCGGCGTGATCCTGCTGATCGGCATCGTGAAGAAGAACGCGATCATGATGATCGACTTCGCCATCGACGCCGAGCGCCGCGAAGGACTGTCGCCGCGCGATGCCATCTACCGCGCCTGCCTGCTGCGCTTCCGCCCGATCCTGATGACGACCATGGCCGCGCTGCTGGGCGCGGTGCCGCTGGCGATCGGCCGCGGCGACGGTGCCGAGCTGCGCGCGCCGCTGGGCATCTCCATCGTCGGCGGCCTGGTGGTGAGCCAGCTGCTGACGCTGTACACCACGCCGGTGGTCTACCTGACGCTGGATCGCTGGCGCCTGAAGGTCAAGGCCTGGCGCCAGCGCCGCCGCGGCGATCGCGGCACGCCGGACCAGCCGGCCGCTGTCTGAATTTGCAGAGATTCCACATGACTGTGTTTAGCCCCGTGTTTAGCCCTGTGTTTAGCCGCTTGCTGACCCATGCCCTGCCGCTGCCGCTGGCGTGCGCGCTGCTGCTGGCCGGCTGCGCGGTCGGCCCCGACTACAAGCGACCCGATGCGCCGGTGTCGGAAGCCTTCAAGGAAGCCAATGCCACCAGCGATGCCACCAGCGATACCACCACCGATGCCAATGCCTGGCGCGGCGACTGGAAGACCGCGGAGCCGCAGGATGCCGTCGCGCGCGCCGACTGGTGGACGGTCTTCGGCGACCCGCAGCTCGATGCGCTGATGTCGGAAGTGCAGATCTCCAACCAGAACATCAAGGCGGCCGAAGCGCAGTACCGCCAGGCCGTGGCCGCGCTGCAGGCGGCCCGCGCCGGCTTCTTCCCGACCGTCGATGCGCAGGCCGGTGCGTCGCGCGCGCGCGGCGCCAGCGGCAATACGCTTAACGGCCAGAGCCTGACGCTGGGCGCGACCTGGGAGATCGACGTGTGGGGCCGCGTGCGCCGCCAGGTGGAAAGCAGCGAAGCCAGCGCGCAAGCAAGCCAGGCCGACCTGGGTTCGACGCTGCTGTCGACGCAGGCGACGCTGGCGCAGAGCTATTTCCTGCTGCGCGTGGCCGATGCGCAGAAGGCGCTGCTCGACCGCACCGTGGCCGACTACCAGAAGTCGCTGCAGCTGGTGCAGAACCAGTACGCCGCCGGCACCGCGCAACGCTCCGATGTGCTGCAGTCAGAGACCCAGCTCAAGAGCGCGCAGGCGCAGCAGATCGACATCCAGATCACGCGCGCGCAGCTGGAACATGCCATCGCCGTGCTGGTCGGCAAGCCGCCCGCGGCGCTGTCGCTGGCCGCGGACGATTTCCGCAAGGCCCCGCCGCGCGTGCCGGCCGCGGTGCCGTCGGAACTGCTGGAGCGCCGGCCCGACATCGGCGCGGCCGAGCGCCGCATGGCGTCCGCCAACGCGCAGATCGGCGTGGCGCAGGCCGCCTACTACCCGACGCTGTCGCTGTCGGCCAGCGGCGGGCTGACCGCCAGCACACTGGCGCGCTGGATGTCGCTGCCGGACCGCATCTGGTCGATCGGCGGCGGGCTGGCCGGCACGCTGTTCGATGGCGGACTGCGCAGCGCGGCCAAGGCGCAGGCCGTGGCCGCCTACGACCAGACCGTAGCCAACTACCGCCAGACCGTGCTGTCGGCGTTCCAGGAAGTGGAGGACAACCTCGCCGCACAGCGGCTGCTGGAACAGGAAGCGGTAGTGCAGAACGACGCGCTGCGCTCCGCGCGCGACGCGCTGGTGCTGGTCAACAACCGCTACCGCGCCGGCACCGCGGGCCTGCTCGACGTGCTGACCGCGCAAACCGCGGCCTACACCGCGGAGCGCACCGCGCTGACAATCGCCGGACGCCAGTACACGGCCGCGGTGGTGCTGATCAAGGCGTTGGGCGGCAACTGGCATCCGCAGCCGCTGGATGGCGCGACCGGCAGCAGGCCCGCCGGCGCTGCACCAGCCACACCTGCGGCACCCGCCATCACAGTCGGCCGGCGCTAGGCGCCGCGCTGGGGCGCGTTCGGCAACGGCTGCGCGCAGATGCGCTCGCGCAGCCAGGTGGCGGCCTTGCCCAGCGGCCGCTGCTTGTGCCACACCAGTTCCATCGCTACCGGCCAGTCCTGCTGCTGGAACGCCAGCGGCGGCGACACCAGCTGCGCCGCGGCCGGCGAGTTGGCCACCACGTGCCACGGCACGAACGCCCAGCCGAGCCCGCGCTTGACCAGCTCGACGATGACCCACTGGCTCTCCACCCACCAGACGTCCGCCGCCACGCGCAGGCGCATCTTCTCCTCGCTGTCGGTCCGCGTGGCGACCATCAGCTGGCGGTAGCGCTTCAGCTCTTCCCAGTCCACGCGCTGCGACGCCAGCGGATGATCGGGCGCGCACAGGATCTGCATCGGCATCCAGCCCAGCGCATGGAAACCCAGTTCGGGCGGCAGCACTTCCTGCCGCCACATGATGCCGAGATCGGCGCCGCCCTCGAGCACCAGCCGGCTGACGTCTTCCATCAGGGGGAACAGCACTTCCAGCTCGACCGCCGGAAAGCGGCCGGAGAACGCTTCGAGCAGCTGGCCGAGCGTCTCTTCCGGGTAGAGTTCGTCGACGGCGAGCACCAGCCGCGTCTCCACACCCTCGCCCAGGCTCTTGGCCACGCCGCGGAAGTGCTCGCAGCGCTCCAGGATTACGCGCGCTTCCGCCAGCAGACGCTCGCCGGCCGGGGTCAGCACGGGATAGCGGCCGGTGCGGTCGAACAATGCGTTGCCGACATCGATCTCCAGGTTCGAGACGGCGGCGCTGACCACTGACTGAGCCTTGCCGAGCCGGCGCGCGGCGGCGGAAAAAGAACCGGCTTCGGCAGCAGCGACGAAGGCCTGGAGTTGGTCTAGCGAGAGACTCATGCGGCGCTCCCCTGCGAGATCTATCGGTTCTGACGATAGTATCCAACTTGGCAATCCCAGCAAAGCAGATAGACTTGGCCCGGTCTGAATTCTTGCCTCGCAGGAGAAAAACCATGCGCACCACCCGGGACCGGATTCGCCACGCCGTTGGCTTCGAGGTTGTCGGCCTGCTGATCTTCGCGCCGCTGGCCAGCTGGGCCTTTGGCTACGAGCTGCACGAGATGGGCGTGATCGGCGCGGTCGCCTCGCTGATCGCGACCGGCTGGAACTACCTGTACAACCTGCTGTTCGACAAGGCCATGCTGCGCATCACCGGGCAGGTCCGCAAATCGGTCATGGTGCGGGTGCTGCACGCGATCCTGTTCGAGCTGGGCCTGCTGGTGGTGTTTTTGCCGGCGCTGGCGTGGTACCTGAATATCAGCCTGATCGACGCGCTGATCATGGATATCGCCGTGGCCGTCTTCTACATGGCCTACGCGCTGGTGTACAACTGGCTTTACGACATCGTTTTCCCGGTGCCGTCGCTGAAGCAAGCCGCGGCCAGGCCCGACGGCGTGGCCGCCGGCTGAGGCCGGGTTTTTCCTGACCCCGGACAGGCCACTCCGGGGTGTTCCCCGTCTTGCCCAGCGGACGCGAATTGTTATACTCCATAACAAAATTCGACGACCAGGCGCGTACTTGCGCGCCGCAAGCGGGGAGACAACATGAAGATCGCAATCGCCGGCGGCGGCATCGGCGGGCTGACGCTGGCGCTGCTTTGCCACCGCCATGGCATCGACGCCGAAGTCTGGGAAGCCAGCGAATCGCTGCGCCCGCTGGGCGTGGGCATCAACCTGCTGCCGCACGCGGTACGCATCCTGTCCGAGCTCGGCCTGCGCGATGCACTGGCCGAGCTCGCGATCGAGACCTCGTCGCTCTCCTACTACAACAAGCTCGGCCAGCGCATCTGGCATGAACCGCGCGGACTGGCGGCGGGCTATGACTGGCCGCAGTTCTCGATCCATCGCGGCGAGTTCCAGATGTTGCTGCATCGCACCGTGGTCGAGAGGCTGGGTGCCGATGCCATCCACACAGGGCATGCGTTCGAGACCGTGCTCGATACCGGCGCGCGCGGGCCGGCGCGTTTCGTCCTGCGCCGCCGCAGCGATGGCGCCGAGGTGGAAGCCAGCGCCGACGTGCTGGTCGGCGCCGACGGCATCCACTCCGCGGTGCGCCGCCACTTCTATGCCAGCGGCGATGCACCGCGCTTCTCGCGCCGCATGCTGTGGCGCGCGGTCACCGAGGCGCCGCCCTACCTCGATGGACGCTCGATGTTCATGGCCGGTCACCAGGACCAGAAGTTCGTCGCCTATCCCATCTCCGAGCCGCTGCGCCGGCAGGGCCGCTCGCTGGTCAACTGGATCGCCGAGCTGCGCGTGCCCGACAGCGTGCCGGACACCCCGCCGCGCAGCGACTGGAACAAGCAGGTCGACAAGTCGGTGTTCCGGGCACAGTTTGCCGGCTGGCAGTGGGACTGGATCGACATCCCCGCGCTGATCGACGGTGCCGAGGCGATTTATGAATTCCCGATGGTCGACAAGGACCCGCTGCCACGCTGGACCTTTGACCGCGTCACGCTGCTCGGGGATGCCGCGCACCCGATGTACCCGATCGGCTCGAACGGCAGCGCGCAGGCGATCCTGGATGCGCGCTACCTGCTCGACAGCCTGCTCGGCACGCAGGACACCCCTTACGCGCTGCGCGAATACGAGGCCGAGCGCCTGCCGCGCACCGCGGGCATCGTGCTGCGCAACCGCATGAACGGGCCGGAGCAGGTGATGCAGCTGGCGGAGGAACGCGCGCCGCAGGGGTTCCACGCTGTCGAACAGGTGATTCCGCGCGCCGAGCTGGAAGCGATTTCGCTGCGGTACAAGCAGCTGGCCGGGTTCGACCGGCAGTCGATGCAGGGCGCGCGATAGCATCGCGATCCGCCAGGCCACAACAAGAAACAAGCCATCAAGAGGAGACAACATGGCGCCCCCCAATCTCACCCGGCTCACCCGGCTCACCCGCCCCGCGCACATTGCGCTGGCCGCAGTCCTCGCCTTCACCGCCACCGCCGCACAGGCCGACATCACCGTCGGCGTCAGCCTGTCGACGACGGGCCCGTCCGCTTCGCTCGGTATCCCGCAGAAGAACTCGATGCCATACCTGCCGCAGAAGATCGGCGGCGAGGCGGTGCGCTACATCGTGCTGGACGACGCCTCCGATCCGACCCAGGGCGCCAAGGTCGCGCGCCGCTTCGTGTCCGAGGACAAGGTCGACATCATCCTCGGCTCCTCCGCGGTCGCGCCGTCGATCGCCATTGCCGAGGTCGCCGAGGAAAGCCAGACCGTCCAGCTTGCCTTCTCGCCGATCGAGCTCAAGCCCGGCCGGGGCGCCTGGACCTTCCGCCTGGCGCAGCCGGTGCGGCTGATGGCCAATGCCGTCGCCGCCACCGCCAAGACCATGGGCGTCAAGACCATCGGCTTTATCGGCTTTGCCGACGCATACGGCGAAACCTGGCTGAAGGATTTCACCGCCGCGGCAACGGCCAACGGCCTGCGCCTGATCGCCACCGAGCGCTATGGCCGCGCCGATACCAGCGTGACCGCACAGGCCATCAAGCTGATCGCCGCCAAACCCGATGCCATCCTGGTCGCCGGCGCCGGCACCGGTGCGGCCCTGCCGCACACCACGCTGCGCGAGCGCGGCTACGGCGGCACCATCTACCAGACCCACGGGGCCGCCACCAAGGACCTGATCCGCATCGGCGGACGCATGGTCAATGGCGCGATCCTGCCGGCGGGCCCGGTGATCGTGCCGGAGCAGTTGCCGGCCGGCGATCCGGTACGCAAGCCGGGACTCGACTACGTCACCCGCTACGAGAAGCAATACGGCGCCGAGTCGCGCACGCAGTTCGGCGCGCATGCCTACGATGCCGGGCTGGTGCTGGAGCGGATCGTGCCGGTGGCGCTGAAAAGCGCCAGGCCGGGGACGCAGGCCTTCCGCCAGGCGCTGCGCCAGGCGCTGGAGAGCGAAAAGGACATCGTGGTGTCGCACGGCGTGCTCAACTACAGTGGGCAAGACCACTATGGCTTTGACCAGCGCGGCCGCGTTATGCTGACAATCGACAACGGCAACTGGAAACTAGTGCAATGATCCCCGACGCATCCGGTGCATCCGACGCACCCGCCGCGGCAGGCAAGACTGGCGGCACCCACACCGCCAGCTCGCGGCGCAAACCGCGCGAGCCGCTTGCGCCGGATCCGGCGGTGGCCGACGGCGGCTTCGATCCGCATGTGCCGAATGTCGATTATGGCGTGCTCGACAGCCTGATCGGCTACGCCATCCGCCGCGCGCAGATCCGCATCTACGAGGATTTCGTGCTGTCGCTGTCGCAATGGCAGATCACCCCGCCGCGCTTCTCGGCCCTGGTGATCATCTCGCGCAATCCGCACCTGAAGCTGACCGAGCTGGCGCGCATCCTGGGCATTGCGCGCTCGGGCGCGGTGCTGCTGGTCGATGCGCTGGAAGAGATGAACCTGGTCGCGCGCCGCCCGGCGGCGGGCGATCGGCGCGCCTACAGCCTGGTGCTGACGCCATCGGGCCGCAAGACGCTGGACGCTGCCACCCGCGCGGTGGTCGAACATGACGCGCATGTGGGCAGCGCGCTGTCCGACAGCGACCAGGCCACGCTGAAATCGCTGCTGTCCCGGCTGGCGCCGCCGCGCGCGGGCTGACGCCAGGCCGCTGTCATCCGGCAGGCGCTTGCCATGCGTTAACATGGCCGCCATGCCAAGAACAACCGCCACGCGAACCGCATCGCGGCCCGGCGCGCTGCTGCGCCGCCTGTCGCCTCTTCTTGCCGCCGCCTTGCTGATGGCCGGTGGGCCTGTCATCGCGCCGGCGCTGGCCAAGCCGCCGGCCAAGGTACAGAAATCCCAGAAGGCGCAGAAAGCGCAGAAGGTCCAGAAAAGCGCGAAAGCACAGAAGGACCAGATTGCCGGCAAAGCGGCAAAAGCCGCGCCGTCCGCCGATGCTGGCCTGGTGCAGGCCGGCGTGCCGGCGCCGGTGGCCGCGGCCCTGCGCCGCGCCGGCGTGCCGGCTTCGGCCGCGAGCTTCTACGTGGTCAAACTGGGCGCACCCAGCGCGCGCGCCAGCTGGAACGCGCTGCAGCCGATGAATCCGGCCTCGACCATGAAGCTGGTCACGACCTTCGCCGGCCTGCAACTGCTGGGACCGGAGTACCGCTGGCAGACCGCGCTCTACGCCGACGCGCAGCCCGGCTTCGACGGCACCGTCAACGGCAATGTCTACCTGCGCGGCCGCGGCGATCCCAAGCTGGTGCCTGAGGAAATGGCCAAGCTGGTCGCCAGCGCCCGCGCCGGGGGTGCCACCGCCATCAACGGCGACCTGGTGCTGGATCGCAGCTACTTTGCCGATGGCCTGGACGGCAATGGCACCATCGACGGCGAAGTGCAGCGCGCCTACAACGTCGGCCCCGATGCGCTGCTCTACGCCTTCAAGACGCTGTCGTTCACATTGACGCCGGATCCCGTCACGCAGACTGTCGCGGTCAGCGTCACGCCGGAGCTGGCGCAACTCAAGCTCGACAACCAGCTGACGCTGACCAACGCCCGCTGCGGCGACTGGCAGAGCCGCGCCACCCCCAGCGTGCGGCCGCAGTCCGACGGCACCGTGCTGGCATCGTTCGCCGGCGACTATTCCAGCGACTGCGGCGAGCACGTGCTCAATATCGCCACGCTGTCGCACGCGGAGTTCACCTGGGGCGGCTTCGTCGCCGAATGGCAGCGCGCAGGCGGGCGCTTTACCCATCTGCCTGCGTTGCGCAGCGGCAAGGTGCCGCGCAGCGCGGTGCTGCTGGCGCGCCACTATGGCCTGCCGCTGTCCGACATCGTGCGCGACATCAACAAGTTCTCCAACAACGTGATGGCGCGCCAGCTGTTCCTGACCATCGGCGCCGAGCTGGACCGCGGCGGCCCGGCCAGCCCCGAGCGCTCGATCCGCGTGGTGCGGCGCTGGCTCGCGAAGCAGGGACTGGACATGCCCGGGCTGGTGCTGGACAACGGCTCCGGCCTGTCGCGCGAGGAACGCATCAGCACTTACGACATGGCGCGCCTGCTGCAGCAGGCCGCCGCCAGCAGCGTCGGCCCGGTGCTGGTCGATTCGCTGCCGGTGCTGGGCGTCGACGGGACGCTGCGCAACCGGCTGACCGGCGCCAATGCGGCCGGCCGCGGCTACCTCAAGACCGGCACGCTGGCCGACGTGCGTGCGCTGGCTGGTTATGTCGACGCGGAAGACGGCAACCGCTACGTGCTGGTGAGCATGATCAACCACCCCAACGCCTCGCAGGCGCGGGAGGCGCACGATGCGCTGATGCAGTGGGTGTATCGCGGCGCGCCCTGAGATTGCGCGTTGGGATTGCGCCCGCCGGACCACTCCGCGTGGCCTGCCGCCAACGCCGGCGCGCCATTTTGTTAAGCGCCCGCTTACCAGGACGCGATCCGACCCTATAATGCCAGGGTGCCGGCCGCGTCCTGCGGCGGCAGCTTCCCGGACCGGCCCTCGGTCCCGGACCTGCATTGCCCCCTTCCTCTGACATGACTTTCCGACAACCCCCGGTGTGGTTGCGCCTCTGGCATCGCTTCGCGCCCGCCGAACGCGACGGCTTCATGGCCGGCGTGCGCCGCTTCGCCCCCTCCCTTCCCGCGGTGTTTTCCTGGGGGCTGGTGACAGGGGTGGCGATGAGCAAATCGGTGCTGACCGTGCCCGAAGCCATCGGCATGTCGCTGCTGGTTTATGCGGGCTCGGCGCAGCTGGCGGTGCTGCCGCTGTTCGCCGCCGGCCTGCCGCTGTGGACGATCTGGCTGACCGCGGCCATGGTCAACCTGCGCTTCGTCATCTTCAGCGCCGCCATGCAGCCGCACTTCAGCTACCTGACGCTGGCGCGGCGCACGGTGCTGGGGTTCTTCAACGGCGATCTGCATTTTGTTTATTTCCTGCAGAAGTATTCGACGCCGGGCTATGAGCCCGGCAAGGAAGGCTACTTCTGGGGCATGGCGCTGACCAACTTCGCGATGTGGCAGGTGTCGTCGATCCTCGGCATCTTGCTGGCCAGCCTGTTCCCGGACAGCTGGGGGCTGGGGCTGGCGGGCACGATGGCGCTGATCCCGGTGATGATCGCCACCATCAATTCGCGGTCGACGTTGATGGCTGTGGTGATTTCGGCGGTGTTGGCATTGTTGTGCTTTGATCTGCCGTACCGGCTTGGGCTGGTGGTGGCAGTGGTCGGTGCAATCGCCGCGGGCATGGCCAGCGATGACCTGGCGGCGCGGGCTGCGCTGCGGGGTATCCGCCGACGCAAGTCTGCGCCGATCGGCAATGCGGCTGACGCGCCGCCGGGAGACCGGGCATGAGCCATGTCGAGACCTGGATCGCGCTGGTCGGCATGGCCGTGATCACGGTGATTACGCGCGCGTTGTTCCTGATGGCCGGCGAGCACGTCTCGGTGCCTGACCGCATCCAGCGAGCGCTGCGTTATGCGCCCGCAGCGGCACTGGCGGCGATCATCCTGCCGGACCTGATGACGTGGCAGGGGCATTTCACCGTGGCGCTGTCGAACTACAAGCTGGTTGCCGGGGTGGTAGCCACCGCGTTCTACCTGCTGACGCGGCGGATGGTGGGGATGATTGCGGTGGGGATGGCGGTTTATACGGCGTTGCGGTTGTTGGGGTGAGGGCAAGCGCGGGCCTGTTGTCAGTGCCAGCCTTGTTCCCCTTCAGCCCCCGAACGCCGCAGCCGCCCTCTCCAGCCGATCCCGCACCCCGGCCCAATCCTGACCCTCAGGCAAGGTCTCGAACACCAGCTGCGAATAGCCCTGCTTGTCGAGCTTGCGCAGCAACCGATACAACTCCTGCGCATACGCGGCAGCATCGGCCGGCGCCTGCACCCAGGTGCAGCGCTGATCCGCCAGCGGCGCGCGTCCTACCCATGCTACGCGCGCATCGGCCGGCAGGGCGACCAGCCGCGCGGCAGCCGCCTGCGCATCCGCCAGCAACAAGGGCGTGTGCGGCGCGTAATGGGCCTTCAGCGTTCCTGACGCGCGCGGTGCTGCGGCGTCGGGCGGCAACGGCGCCTCGCCCAGCACCTGCGCCAGCATCCCGACCGTGACCGCGCCGGGACGCAGCAAGACCGGCCCGACTCCGGCGTCCAGGCGCGACAGATCCACGATGGTCGATTCAATCCCGACCTCGACCCCATCGCCTTCCAGCACATAGACCGCGTCGCCGAACTCTTCGCGCACATGCTGCGCGGTGGTCGGACTCACCTGGCCGAACTTGTTCGCCGAAGGCGCCGCAATGCCGCCGCGGCCGCGCTTGAAGCGAGCCAGCAGCGCCTGCGCCACCGGATGCGACGGGCACCGCAGCCCGATGCTGTCCTGCCCCCCCGCCACCGCGGCGTCGATATGCGAGGCTCGCTTCAGGATCAGCGTCAGCGGCCCCGGCCAGAACGCATCGATCAGCTTCTGCGCGGCCTCAGGGACCTCGTCGGTCCAGTAGCTGATATCCGCGCCATCGACCACGTGCACGATCACCGGGTGGTTGGACGGCCGCCCCTTGAGCGAAAAGATGCGGCCGACCGCGTCGGGATTCTCGGCGTCGGCGCCCAGCCCGTAGACCGTCTCGGTCGGGAAAGCGACCAGCTGCCCCGCCTCGAGCAGGCGGACGGCTTCTTCGAGTTCAGCAGCCGTTGGCATGCGCGGCGACATCGTGTTCCTTGCGTCGAATCAGAGCGGGAATCAGAGAGGGAATCAGAGCGGGAATCAGAGCGGGATATGCAGTGCTTGCGCAGCGGCCGTAAAGGCGGCCTCGGCCGCCTCCGCATGCTCGCCGATGCAGTTGACGTGCCCCATCTTGCGCGACGGGCGCGGATCGTTCTTGCCGTACAGGTGCAGCTTGGCGCCGGGTTGCGCCACCACCTCGTCCCACGCAGGCGTGCGTTCCAATCCGAACTCGAACCACACATCGCCCAGCAGGTTCAGCATCTTGCCGGCCGAATGCTGGCGCGTGCTGCCCAGCGGCAGGCGGGCCATGGCCCGCACCTGCTGCTCGAACTGGCTGGTTTCGCATGCATCCATGGTGATGTGGCCCGAGTTGTGCGGGCGCGGCGCCATTTCGTTGGCGACCAGCGAGCCGTCGGTCAGCACGAAGAACTCGATGCACAGCACGCCGACATAGCCCATTTCCGTCGCGATGGCGGCGGCCGCGGCGCGGGCGCGGTCGGCGATCTCCGGCGAGACGCTGGTCGACGGCATTTCCGTCGAGAACAGGATGCCGTCGCGGTGCACGTTCTCCGCCAGCGGCCAGGTCGCAGTGGAGCCGTCCGCGGCGCGCGCGGCCAGTACCGAGACTTCATAGGCCAGCGGCAGCATCTGTTCCAGCACGCACGGCACGTGCTGCATCGCCTTCCACGCGGCGCGCACGTCGTCGCGCGTCTTCACGCGCGCCTGGCCCTTGCCGTCGTAGCCCATGCGCGCGGTCTTGAGGATGCCGGGCAGCACGTGGTCGGGCAGCTGGTCGACGTCGGCGTCGTGCTGGATCACCCAGTGCGGGGCCGTCGGCACGCCAGTACGCTCGGCGCAGGCGGCGAAGAACTTCTTCTCGCCGATGCGGTTCTGCGCGATCGACACGCAGTAGCCGCGCGGCGCGACAAACGAACCCAGTTGCTCCAGGCGGTCCAGCGACAGCGAAGGCACGTTCTCGAACTCGGTGCTCACCGCCTGGCACAGCTTGGCCATCTCGGCCAGCGCGGCCTCGTCGGTGTACTGGGCGCAGATATGCTTGTCCGCCACCGCGCCCGCCGGGCTATCCTGGTCGGGATCGAGCACGCACACGCGATAGCCCATCGCCTGCGCCGCATGCGTGAACATGCGGCCGAGCTGGCCGCCGCCCAGCATGCCCAGCCATGCGCCGGGCAGGATGGGCGCGTCGGGACGGTCGACGCCGAACTCGGCGCGCGATTCCGGCGTATGGGCTTCGGAGAGGTAGGGATGGATATCGGTCGGCATTGCTCGGTTCCGTGTGGGTCCGGAGAATTACAGCGGCAGCATTACAGCGGCAGCGTCATGGCACGCGCGGCTTCGGTCTGCTTCGCGCGGAAGGCATCCAGCGCAACGGCCAGCGCGTCGTCGGTGGTCGCCAGCGTGGCGATGGCATGCAGCGCGGCATTGGCGGCGCCCGCTTCACCGATGGCGAAGGTGGCGACCGGCACGCCCTTGGGCATCTGCACGATCGACAGCAGCGAATCCTCGCCGCGCAGGTACTTCGACGGCACGGGCACGCCGAACACCGGCACGATGGTCTTGGCGGCAATCATGCCCGGCAGGTGCGCGGCACCGCCGGCACCGGCGATGATGGCGCGGATGCCGCGGCCGCGCGCGGTCTCGGCATAGCGGAACATGTCGTCGGCCATGCGGTGCGCGGACACCACCTTAGCCTCGAACGGCACGCCGAAATCCTTCAGCATGGCCACCGCGTGCTGCATCACGTCCCAGTCGGAACTGCTGCCCATCACGACGCCGACCAGCGGCTTGTCTTGCTTGCTCACGTTTGATCCTTGCTTGTTTGCTCCCCTCTCCCGCTTGCGGGAGAGGGTCCGGGGGAGAGGGCCATGCGCCTCTCGACGCGTGGTGTCTTGCTAAACCACCCCTCACCCTACCCTCTCCCCATGCGGGGAGAGGGGAACACAGTCGGCTTACGGGAAGCCGGTGGAAACCTTACTTCAATTCTTCACCGGTCAGGCGCGTCAGCGCCTCACGATACTTTGCCGCGGTCTTCTCGATCACGTCATCCGGCAGTTGCGGCGCCGGCGCGGTCTTGGGCCACGGCTTGCCGTCGATGCGCACGGCTTCCAGCCAGTCGCGCACGAACTGCTTGTCGAACGACGGCGGGTTGGTGCCGACCTGGTACGAATCGGCCGGCCAGAAGCGCGACGAGTCGGCGGTCAGCACTTCGTCCATCAGCGTCAGCACGCCGTTGTCGTCCAGGCCGAACTCGAACTTGGTGTCGGCAATGATGATGCCGCGCGTGGCGGCAAATTCAGCCGCTTCCTTGTACAGGCGGATCGAGATCTCGCGCATCTGGCGCGCCAGCGCGATGCCGATGCGGGCCTCGACCTCGGCGAACGAGATGTTCTCGTCGTGCTCGCCCATCTCGGCCTTGGCGGCCGGGGTGAAGATCGGCTCGGGCAGCTTCTGCGCGTTCTGCAGGCCGGCGGGCAGCGCGATGCCGCATACCTTGCCGGTAGCCTGGTAGTCCTTCCAGCCGCTGCCGGCGAGATAGCCGCGCACCACGGCTTCGACCAGGATCGGCTTCAGGCGCTTGACCACCACGGCGCGGCCCCTGACCTGTTCCACTTCCGCCGGCGCCACCACGGTTTCGGGCGCGATGCCGGTCTCATGGTTCGGCACGATATGCGCCAGCTTCTTGAACCAGAAGTCGGCCATCTGGTTCAGCACGCGGCCCTTGTCGGGGATCGGCTCGCCCATGATGACGTCGAACGCCGACAGGCGGTCGGTGGTGACGATCAGCAGCTTGTCATTGCCGACGGCGTAGTTGTCGCGCACCTTGCCGTGGCCCAGCAGCGGCAGCGAGTTGATGGAGGACTGGTAGAGAGCGTTGGACATGATGTAGTTGGCAAATCGCCGTCCGGTTTGCTCCCCTCTCCCGCTCGCGGGAGGGAGGGGCTAAGGGCTGGGGGAGAGGGGGAGCGCATCAACGGGCACCGTGGCACGGGCAACCGCCTGCCCTCTCCCCCGACCCCTCTCCCGCAAGCGGGAGAGGGGAGAAAACAATACGGGGCTTCGTGCGGTAGCGAAGCCCCAGGCGTCAGCGTCGGCCCCGTCGGTGCGGGGCCAGGGCACTGCTTACTGCACGACCTGCGCCAGCTTGCCCGACTTGTACTGCTGCGCGACGTCGACCAGCGTGACCGGCTTGATCTTGCTGGCCTGGCCTTCGCAGCCGAACGAAATATAGCGCGCCTTGCACACTTGCTTGGCGGCTTCGCGGGCCGGCTTCAGGTATTCGCGCGGGTCGAACTTGCTCGGGTTCTCGACAAAGAAGCGACGGATCGCGCCGGTCATGGCCAGGCGGATGTCGGTATCGATGTTGATCTTGCGCACGCCGTACTTGATGGCTTCCTGGATTTCCTCGACCGGCACGCCGTAGGTTTCCTTCATGTCGCCGCCGAACTTGCGGATTTCTTCCAGCAGTTCCTGCGGAACCGACGACGAGCCGTGCATCACCAGGTGGGTGTTGGGGATGCGAGCGTGGATTTCCTTGATGCGGCTGATCGCCAGGATGTCGCCGGTGGGCTTGCGGGTGAACTTGTACGCGCCGTGCGAGGTGCCGATGGCGATGGCCAGTGCGTCCAGCTGGGTGGCCTTGACGAAGTCGGCGGCCTGCTCCGGATCGGTCAGCAGCATGGAGTGGTCCAGCACGCCTTCGGCGCCGATGCCGTCTTCCTCGCCGGCCTCACCGGTTTCCAGCGAGCCCAGGCAGCCCAGTTCGCCTTCCACGGTCACGCCGACGGCGTGGGCCAGTTCCACCACCTTGCGGGTGACGTCGATGTTGTAGTCGTACTCGGCGGGGGTCTTGCCGTCTTCGCGCAGCGAGCCGTCCATCATCACCGACGAGAAGCCCAGGTCGATCGCGCCCTGGCAGATCGCCGGCGACTGGCCGTGGTCCTGGTGCATCACCACGGGGATGTGCGGGTAGGCTTCGACCGCGGCTTCGATCAGGTGGCGCAGGAAATGCTCGCCGGCGTATTTGCGGGCGCCGGCCGAGGCTTGCATGATCACCGGAGCGTTGACCTCGTCGGCCGCCTGCATGATGGCCTGCACTTGCTCGAGGTTGTTCACGTTGAAGGCCGGCAGGCCGTAGCTGTTCTCGGCTGCGTGGTCCAGCAGCTGGCGCATCGAAACGAGTGGCATGTCTAACTCCTAAATAAAAATGGGGTGTCTCTACTTGTTCTGTCGGCGCTCAATGCCCCACCCTGACGATCTTCAGGGTGTTGGTTCCGCCCGGCTGCCCCATCGGTTCGCCGATGGTCAGCACGATGAAATCGCCGCGCTGTACCACGCCCTGCGCGAGCAGCAGCTCTTCGGCCTGCTCCAGCGCGGTGTCGCGGTCGGCGCTGGACTGCAGCGGCAGCGGCACCACGTTGCGGTACAGCTGCATCTTGCGCTGCGAGGCGAGGTTGGGCGTCATGGCGTAGATCGGCACATGGATGCGGTGACGGCTCATCCACAGCGCGGTGGCGCCGGAATCGGTCAGCGCGGCAATCGCCTTCACCTGCAAATGATAGGCGGTGAACAGCGCACCCATCGCCACCGACTGGTCGATGCGCGAGAAGGTCTGGTTCAGGAAGTCGGTGTCGAGCTGCACCACCTCGGACTTCTCGGCCTCGATGCAGACCGCGGCCATGGCCTCGACGGTCTCGACCGGATAGCGCCCGGCGGCGGTCTCGGCCGACAGCATCACCGCGTCGGTGCCGTCCAGCACGGCGTTGGCCACATCCGACACCTCGGCGCGCGTCGGCACCGGGTTGACGATCATGCTTTCCATCATCTGCGTCGCGGTGATGGTGAGCTTGTTGGCTTCGCGCGCCAGCTTGATCATGCGCTTCTGCAGCGCCGGCACGGCGGCATTGCCGACTTCAACGGCGAGGTCGCCGCGCGCCACCATGATGCCGTCGGAGGCCTGCAGGATCTCTTCCAGCACGCCCGGGTGGATCGCTTCGGCGCGCTCGATCTTGGCGATCATGCGGGCCTTGTGGCCATGCGGCTGTCCGGCCACGGCGGCCAGCTGGCGCGCCATTTCCATGTCGGTGGCGTTCTTCGGAAAGCTGACCGCGACGTAGTCCGCGCCCAGGGCCATGGCGGTCTTGATGTCGTCCATGTCCTTGGCCGTCAAGGCCGGCGCCGACAGGCCGCCGCCCTGGCGGTTGATGCCCTTGTTGTTGGACAGGTCGCCGCCGATGCGCACGGTGGTGAAGATCTCGGTGCCGAGCACGCGGTCCACCACCAGCACGATCAGGCCGTCGTTCAGCAGCAGCAGGTCGCCCGGACCGACATCGCGCGGCAGGTCCTGGTAGTCCAGGCCAACGCGTTCTTCATTGCCGAGCTGGCAGGCGGAATCGAGGACAAAGGGATCGCCCGGCTTGAGCGTGATCTTGCCGTGCTCGAACTTGCCGACGCGGATCTTGGGGCCCTGCAGGTCGGCCATGATCGCCACCTCGCGGCCGCAAGCCTGGGCGGCTTCGCGCACCAGCCGGGCGCGGTCGATATGGTCCTGCGCGGTGCCGTGCGAGAAATTCAGCCGCACCACGTCGACCCCCCCGGCAATCATGCGCGTCAGGATCTCCAGCGAGCTGGAGGCGGGGCCGATGGTGGCGACGATCTTGGTGGAACGGGTCATGCGCGGGTTTCCTTGGTGAAGGACAGTGGCCCGGCATGGCGCCAGGCCCGGCGGATGCTTCAGCCTGCAGCGCGTTGTTCCAGCACTTCAAAGGCGGGCAGCTTCTTGCCTTCCAGGAATTCCAGGAACGCGCCGCCGCCGGTGGAGATATAGCCGACGCGGTCGGCGATGCCGTACTTGGCGATGGCGGCCAGCGTGTCGCCGCCGCCGGCGATCGAGAATGCCTTCGAATCGGCAATGGCCTCGGCCAGTACCTTGGTGCCGTTGCCGAACTGGTCGAACTCGAACACGCCCACCGGGCCGTTCCAGACGATGGTGCCGGCGGCCTTCAGTTGCCCGGCCAGAAGGGCGGCGGTCTTGGGACCGATGTCCAGGATCATGTCGTCGTCGGCCACGTCCTTGACGTCCTTGACGGTCGCCGCGGCGGTCGCGCTGAATTCCTTGGCGCAGACCACGTCGACGGGAATGGGCACCGAGGCGCCGCGCCCGGCCATGATGTCGATGATGGCCTTGGCATCGCCGACCAGGTCGGCTTCCGCCAGCGACTTGCCGATCTTCAGGCCGGCGGCCAGCATGAAGGTGTTGGCGATGCCGCCGCCGACGACGAGGTTGTCGACCTTGTCGGCCAGCGACTTCAGGATGGTCAGCTTGGTCGAGACCTTGGAGCCGGCCACGATCGCCACCAGCGGCCGGGCCGGCTGGCCCAGCGCCTTGCCCAGCGCGTCGATCTCGGCGGCCAGCAGCGGGCCGGCGCAGGCAATCGGGGCGAACCTGGCGATGCCATGGGTGGTGGCCTCGGCGCGGTGCGCGGTGCCGAAGGCGTCGTTCACATAGACGTCACAGAGCTTGGCCATCTTCTGCGCCAGCTCGTCGCTGTTCTTCTTCTCGCCCTTGTTGACGCGGCAGTTTTCCAGCAGCACCACCTGGCCGGGCGCGACCTCGACGCCGTCGACCCAGTTCTGCACCAGCTTGACCGGCTTGCCCAGCAGCTCGGACAGGCGCGTGGCGATCGGCGCCAGCGAGTCTTCCGGCTTGAACTCGCCTTCGGTCGGGCGGCCCAGGTGCGACGTGACCATCACCGCGGCGCCGGCGGCCAGGCAGGCCTCGATCGCGGGCACCGAGGCGCGGATGCGGGTGTCCTCGGTGATATGGCCGGCGTCGTCCTGCGGCACGTTCAGGTCGGCGCGGATGAACACCCGCTTGCCGGAGATTTTGCCTTGGGAAATCAGATCGGAAAGACGCAGGACAGTGGTCATGACGGTGAAAGGCGCGAGATTTCGCTGAAAAATCGGGGAAACGGGGATTTTACCTGATCGCGGTCGACGCTTTGGCATTCCGGGCGGCAATGGACTTGCAATGTGCATCAACGTACACAATGACATTTCCCACCGGCCTGCACGCCCCACGAAAGAAGGGTCAAGTGGACGTCCCCCTGCCCCCCCGAGTGCGGTAATGTATGCAACGTCTGCTAAAACAGACACGCGCTGACAGCAGAGCCGGTAAGGCAAACGGCCAGGATCGCACCAGGCGGATAACAACAAGGCATGCCGGCGTGCGTGGGCGCACAGCCGGCGCCGCGCATTATCTTGTCGCGAATGCAGGGGGTAATCAGATGAACGAAGCCGACATGCACGGAGCGATCCGTGGCTTGTACGAGGGCATTCTCGATCCGGGTGCCTGGCAGCAGAGCCTGCGCACCCTGACCGATATGGCCGGCTCGGCGCACGCCTCGATGATGGTCTGGGACACGGTACGCGACCAGGTCACCGTCAATGAAATCGTCAATCCGGTGGTGGAGTTGTTCACCGAGTACGAATCGGATTTCCAGGCCATCGATCCGGCCAAGCACTTCGCACCGCGGCTTCAGCCGGGCGCGTGGTACGTCGACGCGCGCGAGCTGGGCGAAGGCGCCATGGCGCGCCACCCGTTCTACCGCGATTTCTTCCACCGCTACGACCTGCGCTCCTACGTGGCATGCCTGGTCGCGCGCCAGCCGCACTACGAAGTCTATTTCTCGATGCAGCGCGGGCGCACGCAGCCGCTGTTCTCGACCGACGACACCCGCGGCATGGACTGGATCATCCCGCATATGCGCAGTGCCATGTCCATGCGCGACCGCACGCTGGGGCTGACCGTGCTGGCGCGGCTGTCGTCGCAGCTGGTGGAGCGGCTCAACTTCGCGCTGCTGGTGTTTTCGCCGCAGCGACAGGTGCTGCTGGGCAATCGCGCCGGCGAACGCTGGGTGCGGCGCCTGGACCCGGCGGGCAAGGTCTCGGACTGGACCCTGTCGCGGCCCTTCGGCGAAATGCTGGCCGCGGCTTGCGACCCGCAGCGCGCGGTGGCCGCCCAGGCCGCGCGCGCCACCGACGGCAGCGGCGCCAGCGCGCAGGTGATCGTGCTGCCGCTGCCGCCCTCGCACGCCTTTGCCGCGCAATGGCAGGAGCCGGCGGCCCTGGTGGTGGTGCACGAGCATGACAACGCGCCGCTGTTGCTGGCTCCCGTGCTGCGCGACCTGTACGGCCTGACGCCGGCGGAAACGCGGCTGGCGACCCAGCTCGCCGGCGGCCAGGGCCTGCCCGAAGCCAGCCAGCAGCTGAACATCCGCCACGAAACGGCGCGCACGCAGCTCAAGGCCGTCTTCCACAAGACCGGCACCAACAGCCAGGCCCAGCTCACCCACCTGCTTTCGCGCCTGGGCGCGGCGCTGGAAGGGGCCTGAATTACACCCTCGCGCGGTACACCGGCCGGCAACACACCGGCAGCCCTGGCACAGCCGCGCAAAGAAAGTACCAAAAGTACAAAAAAGAAGAAAGAAGAAAAACCATGAGCGACACGCCGATGCATGACACCATCCGCGCGCTGTACGAGGGAATCTTTGACGCCGATGCCTGGCGCCGCAGCCTGGGCGCGCTTTGCCAGGCCAGCGACAGCTCGCATGCGCTGCTGCTGGTGCGCGATACGGTCCACGAACGCGTGCTGGTGAACCAGGTGGTCAATCCCGTTCCCGAAGCAGTGGCCGCCTATAGCGAATACTACGAGACCATCGACCCGGCCCTGCCCTTCGCCCAGCGCATGTCGGTGGGCAACTGGTATATCGATTCGCGCGAGCTTGGTTCGCAGGCGATGCGCCACTCGCCGTTCTACGGCGAGTTCCTGCACCAGTTCGAGCAATCGTCGGTGATGGCCTGCCTGATCGAGCGCAAGCCGCACTATGAAGTGTTCCTGTCGCTGCAGCGGCCGCTGGGCGGCAACCAGTATTCACCCGAGGACGCGCGCGCGCTCGACTGGGCGATTCCGCATGTGCGCCACGCCATGGCGCTGCGCGACCGCACGCACCAGGTGTCGGCGCTGGCGCATGCATCGAGCCAGTTGCTGGAGCGGCTGCCGTTCGGGGTGATCGTGTTGCGGGACGATGGCAAGACGCTGCTGGCCAACAGTACCGGGGAGGCGTGGGTGCGGCGGCTGCTGCCGGCGGTGTCGATCGAGACCAGCGCGGCGGCGTCTGCCGCGGGCGCGCGGCCTGAAGAATGGCGGCTGTCACGGCCGTTTCCTGAGGCATTGAAGGCCGCGTGCGATCCGGGCAATACGCAGCCGGCGCAGGCGCTGCGGGCGGTGGATGGCAGTGGGCGGCAGGCGCAGGTGATCCTGTTGCCTTTGCCGCCGGCGCATCAGTTGTCGATGGATTGGCAGCGGCCCAGCGCGCTGGTGGCGATCCATGAGCCGGGAGTCGTGCCGATGACGCTGCCCGCTGTGCTGCGGGACTTGTATGGGCTGACGCCGGCGGAGACGCGCCTGGCGCTGCAGCTGTCAACGGGGATCGGGCTGCCTGAAGCTTGCGAGCAGATCGGGATTCGGCGGGAAACCGGGAGGACGCAGTTGAAGGCGATTTTCAACAAGACTGCTACCGGGACGCAGGCGCAGCTGGCGCATTTGCTGACGCGGTTGGGAGTTAGGGCTTAAGGCACCCGCTTGTCTGCTCCCCTTTCCCGCCTGCGGGAGAGGGGCCGGGGGAGAGGGCCGGAGCTTCAACGAAGTGAAGCCCTTGCCTAGCCTCAATCGATCGAAGCCCCCACCGTCTTCACCACCCCCGCCCACTTCTGCCGGTCCGCCTTGACGGTAGCCTTGAATTGCTCCACCGACTCGATCCGCGGCGTATTGCCGGCATCGACCAGCTTCTGCCGGATCGACGGCGTTTCCAGCGCGACCTTGACCGCGCCGTTGATCTTGCGCGCGATCTTCGGATCCAGGCCCTTGGGCCCGAAGAATCCAAACCAGATGGTGCTGTTGTAGCCGGCGACGCCGCTCTCGGCAATGGTCGGCACGTCGGGAATCACCGGCACGCGCTTGCTGGTGGTCACGCCCAGCAGCCGCACCTTGCCGGCACGGTATTGCGGCAGCACGCTCTGCACCTGGTTGAAGATGCAGCAGACCTCGCCCTTTAGCACGGCCTGCAGCGCATCGGGGCCGCCCTTGTACGGTACGTGGGTCATGTCCAGGCCCGCGCGGGCGTTGAATTCGGCGAAGGCCAGGTGCGTGCCCGTCCCGTTGCCGGTCGAGGCATAGTTGTACTTGCCCGGATTGGCCTTCACCTTCTCGATGAATTCCTTCACCGTCTTCACGTCGATCACGGCCGGATTGACGGTCAGCACGTTGGACACTTCGACCAGCGGCGCCACCGGCGTGAAATCGGTGTCGGCGTCGAACGGCAGGTTCTTGTACAGCGCCGGGTTGATGCCGTGCGTGGCCGCGGTGCCGAGCAGCAGCGTGTAGCCGTCAGGCCTGGCATGCGCCACCACTTCGGAGGCGACGTTGCCGCCGGCGCCCGGACGGTAGTCATAGATGATCGTGGTCTTGAGCGACTTCTGCAGCGATTCCTGCAGCGCGCGGCCCACCATGTCGACGCCGGAGCCGGCGGTGAAGCCCATCAGGATCGTCACCGGCTGCGTCGGCCACTCGCCCTGCGCCCGGGCGGGCGCGCTCACGGCAGCGGCGGCGCACAGGGCGGCCATGCCTGCGGCCAGGCGGCAGGTGGAACGGAAGGACAAGCGCGGCAGGCGGGACGAAATGGGCATGGGGGCACCGTCAGGAAAAGTCAGCACAAAAAAAGGCCGGGGTCTGAGCCCCGGGCCAGTGCCACAAGATAGCAAGGATCCTGCCAAAACCCAACGAACCAGTTCGCTTGAAGGTATGCCGTGGCGGCATATGGTGCGCATGGCGTGGCGCTCAGCGGCGCAGCAGGCCCACCAGTTCGTCGATATCCGGCAATGGCGCACCGGTTCCCGCGGCACGTTCGTCATCCGCCTCCAGCAAGCCGTCGGCCAGCGCGCGCTTGTCGCGGTGCAGGTCGACGATGCGCTCCTCGATGGTGCCGGCGCTGATCAGCCGGTACACCGTCACCGGGCGCTGCTGGCCGATACGGTGCGCGCGGCCCATGGCCTGGTCCTCGGCGGCAGGGTTCCACCACGGGTCGGCGATGATCACGTAGTCCGCAGCGGTCAGGTTCAGGCCGAAGCCGCCGGCCTTCAGGCTGATCAGGAAGACATCGCCCTCGCCCGCCTGGAAGGCGGCCACGCGGCGCGTGCGCTCTGCCGCCGGCGTGGCGCCGTCCAGGTACTGCAGCGCCAGCCCGGCGCGCTCCAGGCCCTGGCGCAGCAGCTGCAGGAAATCGACGAACTGGCTGAACACCAGCGTCTTGTGGCCACTGGCGGCCAGTTCGCCGGCCAGTGCCACAAAGGCGCGCAGCTTGGCGCCCTCTTCCAGCTGGCTGGCGATTTCCGGCGTGGCCAGGCGCGGGTCGCACGCGGCACGGCGCAGGCGCATGATCTGCGCCAGCACATGGATGCGCGCCTGTGACTGCTGCTGCGCCTGCGCGAGGGCGCGCGCCTTTGCCCCCGCCGGCGCGTCTTGCGTGGCCTTGCGCGCGGCCTCCACCCGCGCCAGCGCGGCTTCGGCCTGGGTCTGCGCTTGCCGGCGCAGCGCTTCGTAGTGCGCGGCTTCCACCGCTTCGGGCTCGACCCGTATCACCAGCTCCGTGCGCGGCGGCAGTTCGTCGAGCACCTGTGCCTTGGTCCGGCGCAGCACGAAGGGCGCGATCATGCGGCGCAGGCGCTGGCGGGCCTCGCGCACGCCGCCGCGCTCGATCGGGTTGGCGAAATGCTCGTTGAAACGGGCCAGCGAGCCCAGCAGACCCGGGTTGCAGAAGCGCATCACCGACCACAGCTCGGCCAGCCGGTTTTCCACCGGGGTGCCACTCAGTGCCATGCGGAAATCGGCGCGCAGGTCGAACATCGCCTGCGCGCGCCGCGTGATGGCATTCTTGAACGCCTGCGCCTCGTCGGCGACCACGGTGTGCCAGTCGCGCGCGCAGAAATCCTGGCGCGCCTGCTGCAGCAGCGTGTACGAGACGATCACCAGGTCTTGCGGCCCGGCCTGCTCCAGCAGCGTGTCGCGCGCAGTGTCTGCCCCCTCGGCATAGACGTGGACATTGAGCGTGGGCGCGAAGCGGCGCGCCTCGGCGGCCCAGTTGCCGCACACCGAGGTGGGTGCGATTACCAGCGCGGCGCCGCCGGCCGCGCGCGCCACCAGCACCGCCAGTGACTGCACGGTCTTGCCCAGGCCCATGTCGTCGGCCAGGCAGGCGCCCAGCCCCGAGGCGGCCAGCGTCATGGCCCAGCGGTAGCCGGCTTCCTGGTACGGGCGCAGTTCCGCCGCCAGCGTGGCGGGCACGGTGATTTGCGTGTCGCGCGCCGCGCGCAGGCGGGCGATGCGCTGGCGGAAATGCGCGTCGGGATCGACGCCCGCGCCGGCGAGCACGTCGTCCAGCCACGGCGTGGCCATCTGCGGCACGCGGATGCCGTCGGGGATGCGCTCGGCCACCGCGGCCAGGTCGCGCAGCTGGCCGCGCAGTGCCCGCGTCAGCGCCACGTAGACGCCCTGCCCCATCGGCACGAAGCGGCCGGCGTGGCTGCCGGTCCAGTCGATCAGCTTGCCCAGCTCCAGCACCAGCCCTTCGGCCACGCGCAACTCGCCGGCCAGCCGGTACCAGGCGCCGCGGCTTTCGATATGGACGCCGAGCTGCGGCAGGTCGGCGGCGACGATGCGGATTTCCTTGCCGCGCGGCCATTCCACGGCCTGCACCGCGGGCAGGCCGGGCAGCGCTTCCAGCACGGCCAGCGCGTCCTCCGGGTCGTCCAGTGTCCACGTATATTCGCCGCCCGGCGGCGACTGCGTGACCAGCACCGGCAGCGCGGCGAAGACCTCGGCCACGCTGGCCAGTTCGGCATCGAGATCGCGCTGCGTGACCAGCGTCTCGCCCCGTACCGCGGCCATCAGGCGTTCCCTGCCCGCGCCCGGCGCGAGCCTCGGCCCGAGCTGGCCCAGCGGCGTGACCACCAGCCGCATCGTGATGCCGCGCCCGGCCACGCCGCCGATGGGCGCGACCTCGGCACGCAGCCTCGCTTCGGCTTCGACAGGGCGCGTGCCGGCGGCCTGGTCGGCATGGACCTGGAAGTGGCCGGCCAGCGCCCGCAGGGTGCGGTCGAGCTGGGCCTGGCCGTCCTCCGGGATCGCCAGCCCGTCGCCGATCAGCCGCGCGGCGTCGAACTGCGCCGGGGTGAAGCGAAGCACCTTGAGCCGGTGCGGCCCGTCGCGCAGCACCGTGACCTGGCGCAGCGCCTCGGCCTCCTGGCGCGCCGCGGCGGGCAGCAAGGCCTCCATCGCCGGCGCCTCGCGCAATGGCGGGTACAGGCGCAGCACGAAGCGGCCGGCGCTGTGCACGGCCTCCAGCGCGGGCGCGTCCTCGACCACCTCCAGTGTCTGCGACGTCGCGTGGGCGAGCACCACGGCCGGATGGCCGACCAGCGCCATGGCGGCCGCCGCGCGATCCAGCACATAGCGCCGGTTGTGCGAGGCGTCGCGCCGGATCGCGCGCGCGATGCGTGCGTCCCACGGCTCGAGCCGGTCATCCTCGGCCACGCGCGCCAGCGTTACGGGCTTCGGCTTGCCCCAGCCGCGCGCGCCGCGCACCTGCTCGAGCGGCTCGAGGGTGGCCACCGCGCCGTCCGGTTCCAGCGTCAGCGCCCACAGCAGGCGGCGGCCGCCCTCGCTGGCAGCGGCGGGTTCGGCGCTGGCGAGCGCGCGCAGCGCTTCCAGCGCCTGCTCCCAGCCAGGCTGGCCGGGTTCGGCATGCGGGTCGGAATGTGTGGTCAAAGGCACGAGGGAACGGACTGGCGTCGGGACGGGCGCGGACGATGCGACCGGCGAGCCGGCAAACGCACGGAAATGAGGATTCTAGTCCGCCGCTGCCCCTTTTTCTCCCGCATTCCCCCGCCCTCCCCCCGCCGCTCGCGTTGGCACCCATGCCCCCCGGGCTTACAATGTCGTTTTTGCTACTTTCACGGCGCTGGGAGAATAGACATGTCGATGGCGGATCGCGACGGCAAGATCTGGATGGACGGCAAGCTGATCGAATGGCGCGACGCCAAGATCCATGTGCTGACGCATACGCTGCACTACGGCATGGGCGTATTCGAGGGCGTGCGCGCCTACAAGACGCCCGAAGGCACCGCCATCTTCCGGCTGAAAGAGCACACCCGCCGCCTGTTCAACTCCGCCAAGATCTTCCAGATGGCCATGCCGTTCGACGAGGCCACCCTGGAAGCCGCCCAGCGCGAAGTGGTACGCGCCAACAACCTGGAATCCTGCTACATCCGCCCGCTGGTGTGGATCGGCTCGGAAAAGCTGGGCGTGTCGGCCAGGGGCAACACCATCCACGTTGCGATCGCGGCGTGGCCGTGGGGTGCCTACCTGGGCGAGGAGGGCATGGAGCGCGGCATCCGCGTGAAGACTTCGTCGTTCACCCGCCACCACGTCAACGTGTCGCTGGTGCGCGCCAAGGCCAGCGGCTACTACATCAACTCGATCCTCGCCAACCAGGAAGCGACCGGCCTGGGCTACGACGAAGCGCTGCTGCTCGACACCGAAGGCTACGTCAGCGAAGGCTCGGGCGAGAACGTCTTCATCGTGCGCAACGGCGTGATCTACACCCCGGACCTGGCCTCGTGCCTGGACGGCATCACGCGCGACGCCACGCTGACCATCGCGCGCGACCTGGGCATCGAGGTGCGCGAGAAGCGCATCACCCGTGACGAGATGTACTGCGCCGACGAAGCCTTCTTCACCGGCACCGCCGCCGAAGTCACGCCGATCCGCGAGCTGGATGACCGCATCATCGGCGAAGGCCGCCGCGGCCCGGTGACCAAGCAGATCCAGGACGCGTTCTTTGCCGCCGTGGGCGGCACCGACGAAAAGTACAAGAAGTGGCTGACGCTGGTCTGAGCACCGGCCGCCAGCCCTCGTGCCCCGCACCCGCCGCCGTGCGCGCGGGGCATGCCTTGTTTTGACGAACAACAAGCCTCAATCCCCGCAACACCATGACGCAAACCGCCACCATCATCGAAATCGGCGCCGAAGACATTCCGCTGCACTGCCCGACCGCCAACACCCCGGCCTGGAACTACCACCCGCGCGTGTTCCTGGACGTGGCCGACACCGGCGAAGCCAAGTGCCCGTACTGCGGTACCGTCTACAAGCTCAAGCCGGGCACCGTGCTGAAGGGCCACCACTGACCCGAGCCGCCGGTTTTCGCACGACCCTGACGCTCCGGGCCGCCAGCAGGCGCCCCGGGGCGTTGCTGTTGCCGGCGATTGCGCCGGCGCCCATGTCTGCGATCGTGCCGGCGAACCGGCTTCCCGCGCCCCGCCCATGAAGAAAGCCCTCGTCATCGCCCCCAACTGGATCGGCGACGCCCTGATGGCGCAGCCGCTGTTCGCGCTGCTCAAGGCGCGCCATCCGCGCCTGGTCATCGACGCGCTCGCGCCCAAGTGGGTGGCGCCCGTGCTCGCGCGCATGCCCGAGATCGGCCGCGTATTCCCGTCCGACCTGGCGCACGGCAAGCTGCAGCTGTCGGCGCGGCTGATGTTCGCGCAGCAGCTCAAGAACGAAGGCTACGACCTCGCCTACGTGCTGCCGAATTCGCTCAAGTCGGCGCTGATCCCGTGGCTGGCAGGCATTCCGCTGCGCATCGGCTACCGTGGCGAAGCGCGCTTCGGCATGCTCAACGTGCGCCATGCCAACCCGCCGCGCGACCACCGTCCGCCGATGGTCGAGCACTATGCCCGCCTCGCGCTCAAGCCCGGCGCGCGCCTGCCCGAGAACATCCCCGAGCCGCGCCTGCGCGTCGACCCGGCGCGCATGGCGGCGACCGCGGAGCGCTTCGGCATCGCCCCGCACACGCGCGTGATCGCGTTCTGCCCGGGCGCCGAATACGGCCCCGCCAAGCGCTGGCCTGCCGGCCACTTCGCCAGGCTGGCGCAGATGCTGCGGCGCTCCTACCCGTACGCGCAGATGATCACGCTGGGCTCGGCCAAGGACGCCGAGATCGCCGCCGAGATCGTCAAGGACGCGCCGTTCGTGCGCAACCTGTGCGGGCAGACTTCGCTCGATGACGCCGTCGACCTGCTGGCGCTGTCCGAGGCCGCGGTCTGCAACGATTCCGGCCTGATGCACGTGACCGCGGCACTGAACCGCCCGCAGGTGGCGGTCTATGGATCGAGCGATCCGCGCCACACGCCGCCGCTGTCACAGGCTGCGAGTATCATGTGGCTGCAGCTGGAGTGCAGCCCGTGCTTCAAGCGCGAGTGCCCGCTGGGCCACCTGCGTTGCCTGAAAGAGATCGAACCCGAAATGGTCTTCGTTGAGCTGCGCAAGCTGCTGCACCGGCCCTGATACCCTGACACTGCCACCATGCCTCGTTTTGCCCGCCTGTTCGATTCTGCCGAAGACATCGTCGAAGCCTTCCGCGAGGCGCTCAAGCTGCGCGATGCCGAAGCCGCGCTGCGCCTGTGGCTGGACGAGGATTCGATCACCTGCGTGCTGCCCGACGGCCAGCGCATGATTGGCCACGAACAACTGCGCCAGGCGTTCTCGCAGCTGCTGGAAGAGCAGCCGGTGCTGGTCGACGCGATCGAAACCAGCAGCCACGCATCGATGGCCGTGTCGATTTTCGACGTCACCGAGGCGCTGCGCTTTGGCAGCGACCGGGTCGAAGCCGACCTGTACGTGCACACCACCTATGTGCTGATGCAGAACCACGAAGGCTGGCGCCTGGCCCATATCCACTGCAGCCCGGCCAACGCCGTGCAGGTAGCCGCGGTGGCCGCGGCGCCCGGCCAGGCGTTGCACTGAGCCTGCCGGGCCGCGCGGCCCGGCTGCAACCGGGCAGGGCTGCGAGAAGGCAAGAACGCAAGACCGCTAGACCGCATTACCGAGCTGGCATGACGCAGCGCCCCGACCTCCTGACGCATCGTTTGCCTGTTGCCGCCACGCCGCCCGAGCATGGCCACGGCTACGGCGACGGCATCGCCATGCCCTGGTGGCTGCGCGGCGGCCATGCCCAGACCATCATCCCCGCCCGCTTTTCGCGCCGCCCGCCGCGCGTTGCCTATCGGCGCGAGCGCTGGGACACGCCTGACGGCGACTTCATCGACCTCGACTGGACCACCCACCCGCTGCGGCCGGACACGCCGCTGGTGGTGATGTTCCATGGGCTGGAGGGCGATTCAAACAGCCACTACGCGCAGGCGCTGATGCACGCGCTGGGCACGCGCGGCTGGCAGGGCGTGATCCCGCATTTCCGTGGCTGCTCCGGCGAGCTCAACCTGGCGCCGCGTTTTTACCACTCGGGCGATTCGGCCGAGCTGCGCTGGGTGCTGGAGCGCGTGCACCGCCAGCACTGCGCCCATGGCCGCAAGCTGCTGGTGGTCGGCATCTCGCTGGGCGGCAACGCGCTGCTGCGCCTGCTCGGCGAAGACGGCAACAGTGCCGGCCATGTGCACGCCGCCGCCGCGATCTCGGCGCCGCTGGACCTGGCCGCGGGCGGCGCGGCGCTGTCGGCCGGCTTCAACATGCTCTATACGCGCATGTTCCTGCAGACCCTCAAGCGCAAGTCGCTGGCCAAGCTGCAGCAGTTCCCCGGCCTGTTCGACCGCGAGGCGATGCTGGCCAGCCGCGACCTGTACGCGTTCGACAACGTGGTCACGGCGCCGCTGCACGGCTATGCCGATACCGACGACTACTGGCGCCGCGCCGCCAGCAAGCCGGTGCTCGGCGCGATCGCCGTGCCCACGCTGGTGCTCAATGCGCGCAACGATCCTTTCCTGCCCGGGCGGCACCTGCCCGGCCCGACCGACGTCAGCCCGCAGGTCTGGCTGGAACAGCCGGAGCATGGCGGCCATGTCGGCTTCATGACCCCGGATGAAGGCTGGCGGCGCCATCTGTGGCTGCCCGACAGCCAGTGGGGCGTAGCCTTCGGCGGCCACATCGAATGGCTGCCGGCGCGGATCCTGCGCTTTTTCGACAGCATGATGTAAAGCCGCCGGCGGCGCGTGCCGCCCGGGCGGCAGAGGAGAAGGAGATGGACGACATCGTCAGGCAAGCCATGGCGCGCTGGCCCAACGTGCCCAACGCCTATGGCTGGCTCGCACTGGACCGGCGCGGGCAGTGGCGCCTGCGCAATGAATACGCCCAGCAGCACGGCTTGTCCGGCGAGCCGGTGCGCAACGAAGCGCTGGTCGCCTTCATCGAACGCAACTACCTGTGCGACGAGCGCGGCGCGTGGTACTTCCAGAACGGGCCGCAGAAGGTGTTCGTGGCGCTGGCGTACGCGCCGTGGATCGTGCGGCTGCACCAGCGCGCGTTTTGCACGACTTCGCGGCAGCCCTTCACGCTGCAGGCCTGCTACGCCGACGACAATGGCAACGTGGTGCTGTCAGGGACGGTCGACGGCGTGGATGGCACGCAGGCAGCGCTGCTGCACGACCATGACCTCGAGACCTTCAGCGGCAGCAGCACCTGGCATGGCGAAGCCTGCGGCACCGAACTCGGCCTGTTCCACCACGACGGCCGCGACCTGCCGATCGAGCCCATCGCGGAAAGCGAGGTGCCGAAGCGCTTCGGCTTCGTGCGCCAGCCGGCGGCCTGACGCCGACCGGCGCTGACCGGGCCGGCCTCAGTTCGGCATGCCCTTGCTGTCCTGCTTGTCCTCGCGGTACTGGCGTTCCAGCTGGTGCAGGCGGGCGTCGACCTCGGACAGCGTATAGAAGTCACCGTCTCCGGCCTTGCGGGCGATCTGCAACTGTTCGATCGCGGCCTGGTAGGCGCCGTCCATCGCGTACTTCTCGGCCAGCGCCTGGTGCTGCTGTACCCGCTTGCCCTGGCCGGCGTACGCGCGCGCCAGCATCTCCCACCAGTCGCTGCGGCTGGTTTCCTGGCGCGTGCGTTCGCGCAGGAAGCGCACCGCTTCGTCATAACGGCCCGAGCCAATCAGGGTCTCGGCATAGACGACCGATACCGCATGAGAGAGCGGGAAGCCTTTCATCGACGCCGTGGCCTGTGACAGCGCCTCCGGCACGCGGCCCTGCGTGCGCGCCAGCTGGATCGCCATCACGTCTAGCATGGGGCTGCCCGAGCTGGCGCCGGGGATGGTGCCGTACAGCCGCCGCGCCTCGGCCAGTTCCTGCTCGGCGGCGGCGGCACGGCCGAGGCGCTGCTCGGTGAAGGCAAGGCCGTAGTGCAGCGCCGGCGCGCGCAGCGCCGAGGCGCCCGGCAACTGCGCGCGCAGCGCGTTGCGCAAGGCCTGCAGGTCGCTCGGCGACGATTCCTGGATCACGCGCGCGCGCATCCGTGCGAACTCGTACTCGGGCGTATTGGGCACCTTGCGCGCGTTGGCGTGGCTCACGCGGTCCTGCATGTCGGCAAGACGCTCGGAAGTCAGCGGGTGGGTGCGCACATAGGACGGCACCGAGCTTTCCGAGATGCCGGACACGCGCTGCAGCCGCGCGAAGAAATCGGGCATGCCCTGCGGGTCGAAGCCCGCCGCGGTCATGATCTGGAAACCGACGCGGTCGGCCTCGCGCTCCGCGCCGCGCGAGAACGACAGCTGGTTCGCAACGGCGGCGCCCTGCCCGCCCATCGCCAGCGCCGCCGCGGCATCGGGGCTGCGCGTGGCGGCGAGGCCGGCCAGCACCATCGACGCCAGCGCGATCCACATCGACTGGTCTTGCGACGTGATGCCGCGTGCGATATGGCGCTGCATCACGTGGCCGATTTCATGGCCCAGCACCGAGGCCAGTTCCGACTCGGTGTCGGACTGCACCAGCAGCCCCGTATGCACGCCGATATAGCCGCCCGGCAGCGCGAAGGCATTGATGCTGCGGTCGCGCACCGCGAACAGGTCGAAGCCGGTGGCAAAGGTGCCGGCTCCGGTCGAGCCCGAGATGCTCTGCCGCCGCGCCGCCTGCACCAGCCGGTAGCCGAGCGCGTTCAGGTAATCCGACAGCAGCGGATCCGGCACGTACAGCGGATCGCGGCGGATATCGCGCATGATGCGGTCGCCCAGGCGCTTTTCCATGTCGGGCGACAGCGATGCCGTGGACGGGTCGCCCAGGTCAGGCAGCTGCACCCCGCCGCTTTCCACCACCGCGTTATTGGTGCGCAGGCCGAACTCCGACTTCTGCCCGGCCTTGATGCTGCGGTTCAGGTTGTCGTAGACCTGGTCGCTGGCCTCGCCGGACAACGATGGCACCGGCTGCGGCGCGCGCGTGGACGCCGCCGGCCTGGCCGGCGCTACAGCGGCCGAGGCCGGGGCTGCGGCCGCTGTTCGCGGCGTCGCCTGCGGCCACGCCGGCGACGCGATGCTCAGCGCCAGCAGCGCCGCCAGCGACCGCCGCCATGGCGACCCGGGGCGGCCGCGATGTGACGCCGAACCGGCAGGCGCGGCATCCACAGCAGCACAACGGCCGGGTGCGGCAGACCTGCGAAGCGATGGTTGTTTTGGCATGTTGCTATGATAGCGGCCTCCGGTGGCCGTTCCCATCAGACGGCTTTCACCCCAGCCAAAGGCCTCCCGCACAACGCCCAGCCATGACCCAGCTCACCCATTTCGATACCGCCGGACAGGCCCACATGGTCGACGTCGGCGACAAGGCCAGCACGCACCGCGTGGCCGTGGCCACCGGCACCATCACCATGCTGCCCGACACCTTCGCACTGGTGCGCGACGGCAATGCAAAGAAAGGCGACGTGCTCGGCATCGCGCGCGTGGCCGCGATCATGGCCACCAAGCGCACCGCCGACCTGATCCCACTGTGCCATCCGATCGGGCTGACCAAGGTCGCGGTCGATTTTGCGCTCGACGAGGCCAACGCCACCGTCGCCTGCACCGTCCGCACCGAGACCCGCGGCCAGACCGGCGTCGAGATGGAAGCGCTGACCGGCGTGCAGGTGGCGCTGCTGACGATCTACGACATGTGCAAGGCGGTGGACCGGGGCATGGTGATCGGGAATGTGAAGCTACTGGAGAAGCACGGCGGGAAGTCGGGGGATTGGGTGGCGAACCCTTGATTCACAAGGCTTTCCAGACAGTCACTCTCGACCGCATTGCGCAGCACCTGCGGCCCCTCTGGCGCGGCACGATGATGACGGAAGTGCACAAAAATTCGATCTTGCTCCAATCCTGCTCCACCGGAGACAGGAAATGGCTTCCATATCCCGCAGAGGCGACGGATGGCAGGTACGTGTTCGTCGCAAAGGTTTCCCGCTTGAAGTAAAGACATTCACCACTCGCCAAGATGCCGAACGATGGGCACGGTCCATCGAGTTGGATATGGACCGGGGTAGTTTCGTCAGCCGCAGTGAGGCTGAATCGACCACCCTTGGGGATGTTCTCGAACGCTACATAAGCGACATTTGCCCGTCGATGCGTGGCGGCACTGAAGACACCATCAGACTGCGTGCGATGTGTCGCACGAGACTTGCCAAACTGAGCATGGCTGCGCTGACGCCAATGGCAATCGCCGCCTATCGCGATGAACGACTGAAACAAGTACAGGCGGGTACGGTGATCCGCGAACTGGCTTACCTGTCGTCAATCATCAACCACGCACGGCGCGAATGGGGCATCAACATCACAAACCCTGTTGCATCGATTCGCAAACCGCCAACGCCACAGGGAAGAGACCGGGTGCTGTCGGCTGAAGAAGAAGCCCGATTGCTGGCGGCGCTGGCACCAACTGCACGCCGAAATCCGTGGCTTCGGCCAATGGCTATCTTGAGCTTGGAAACGGCCATGCGGCGGGGTGAGCTTTTGCAACTTCGTTGGCAGAACATCGACTTCGAAAGCCAAACTGCCTTCTTGCCGATGACCAAGAACGGAACTGCACGGACTGTGCCGCTTTCCCTGAAGGCGGTAGCCCTGTTGAAAGAACTGCCGCGTTGGATCGATGGAAGCGTATTCCCAATCAATGCACCGGCACACCATAAGGCGTTCAAGCGGGCATGTAAGCGGGCCGGACTGCTTGACCTGCACTGGCACGACCTTCGTCACACGGCCATCACCCGGCTGGCGACGAAGCTGCCAAACCTGATCGAACTGGCGGCAGTATCCGGGCACCGCAGCCTGACCATGCTGAAGCGGTACTACCATCCTTCCGCCGCCGAACTGGCGAAGAAGATCGGCTAACCGTCCGTTCATCCATGACGGCGGGACATCGGTACACTGATGTCCCACCCGATCCGCCACCAGTCCGGCAGCACCTACTGATATGACCGAAGAAAAGCTACTTACTGCAATTGACCGGACCGCACAGCTACACGAAGCAGTCGAGACGCATGTAGCTAGTCTCATCCCCTACCCGGAAAAACGCTTCGTCGTCTCGTTTCAGGCCGGGCTTCTGTCAATGGACCACGCAAGGGGTGCGCTGATACTGATTGGCAACGGTCTGGGTACTTCCGCCCTATCCCTGCTGCGCCCTCAGTACGAATCCCTTGTTCGTGGCATCTGGCTGCTTCATGCCGCCACGGACAATTGGGTGGAAAAACTTGGCGAACCCCTGACCGTCGAGAGTGCCCGCAGGGCGAACGAAGGGCCGATGTTGGCGGAAATGCTGAAGCAATTGGATGCTAGTGAAGCCCCGGCACAACTGGTTGACCAGCTTCGGCAATTTAAGGATGTGTCGTGGAAAGCACTGAGTAGCTACACGCATGGCGGGCTTCACCCGCTGGCAAGGACGCTCTCCGGCTTCCCTGTCCAGCTTGCAATTGACGCAATGCGGAACTCCAATGCGCTTGTCTGCATCGCGGCACAGTTGACCGCCATTCTCACTGGCGATCCGCAAAGGAACATGCCAGCCGTCCGCAAGTTCCACGTGGACTTTGCGGACTGCATTCCGATCATCTGAGTTTTCCCCACACTGGACCAAAGGAAGGTATGGACGAACAGAAATTCATCGCGCAGCGCCGCAAAGACCTTGAAGCCTCCGTTGAATACTTCGCGCCCCAAAACAAGAATGAGCGCGAATGTTGGGTTGCAGATGCGTTTGTCCGAAATCTTGGAATTATCCCGGCGAAAGGCGAGATCATCAGCATCAAACAAGACCCGCCCGACGTTGCATTTCGCAACGCCCGTTTCGAGATCAAAGAGATTTTAGACCCGGGCAGACGACGACATGCCGAGTACAAGCAAGAGTTAGAACGTGCGCAAAACATCACTGAAGCCAAAGACCTGCTGCGGCCCTTTACGCCGAAGGACATGAGCCTCGGAGAGATATACCGCCTCTGTCAGAAAGGAGCGGCAAGTCTCGACAAGTATTCGTCTGACTTCAAGCGTGGGACAGACTTGCTTCTCTACGTCAACCTTCGCCACGTGATGGATGTCACGGAGCAGCCGTACCCGGACACGACCGAACTTGAAGCGACTGGATGGCGATCCATTTCATTTGTGATGGGGCGACGCAGCGGCTGCTTCTATGCCCGCCCAGACGCGCCGGGTTTCATCAGGCAAGCTGTTGGTCGTGTCTCGCACCATCCCTGATGGCGGCAAGCTGACCCTCTGGTCTCAAATCGTACCTCTCTGCGATTGAGCAAGCCCATTGCCGATGCGCATCGGTAGATGGATGAAAGTGAATTTCAGTCTGGAAACGCGGCCACTGACCAGACTGTCGGATCAAGTAGACCACCTCAGCCTCAATCGTCTCGATGTCTAAGCACGGATCGGTCTCGGGCGGATCACGGTGACACCATATGTCCAAGTTGGCCGCAGACAGCGCATGCCGCCATGCGTAACCGTGATAACCATTCTCCCCTGATGCATTCCACCCCAGACGTAACCGGTTCCGAACAGGCTGCTTGGTGATTCCGACGTAAATTGGTCGATCTTCGACACTGACGACATACAGCTTCGGTAAGCCAGATGTCGCAAGACCGGAGAACTTGTCGGTTCCCAAAGGGCATTCGACCGTGAAGCGGTTGCTGTCGAACGACAGCTTATATCTCCCCACCCATTGAATTTGCACAGACAATCTCTCAAGAATTGTGGGCCGCGTCACTTGCCCATTTTCGGCTGATGGCAAAAGGTCCCGCCTGCATCAAGCGGCACGTGGAAGCCTGACCTTGCACCCCTTCGAGTAGTTGCGGCACCCCCAGAACGAACTGTCCCTACCTTGCCGCTCCACCATCTTCACGCCGCAGGCCGCGCATGTCGGTGTCCAGTAGTCGCCTTTAAACGCCTGCGCCAGCAGCGTCGCCTGCTTGTACTGATCGAGTGCGCGAATACGTTCGACGATGCCAGCACCGTCCAGTAGCTGGATGCCTGCCTCGGCGGCATAGGTCTGCACTGGCTGGCCGATGTACCCTGCCAGCGACCAGAAAACGCCCCGCTTCACCTGCTTCGAGTGCATGACCCCACCAAGTGCCCGAACTGGTTCCACCTTGACCGGTGAACGCCATGCCTTGCACTGGACGACAGCAATGGGTGCCGACAGTCCATCCTTGTACAGCGTGGCATCGATACCGCCGTCTGCCCCATGAGGCACCGTCTTGACGGCGAAACCCATCGCCTCGTAGTACCACACGCATAGCATCTCAAACCGCTTCCATTCCAGTTGTTTGAGCGCATCCAGCGACCATTCTGTGGGTTTTGCAGGCGTAATGTTCTGGCGCAGGACCGAGAGCGCCTCATCGATCCTGTCTCTCGCCTCGGGATTTCTGTTCACGACAGGGCTGGGACTAGGAACTACACGAAGGTTGCGCTCCTTGCGCGAGGGCCGTGCACCACCAGAACCGGTACCGGCCTCCGACTGGCGCCTTCGTGCGCGCAGATACGCAAGAAATCCGAGGAAACTGAAGATCGTTGCCGGGACCCATGCGAGGGACCGACTGACAATGGCAAGGCCGATCAAGAATGGATTTGAGGCGAACAAGGCAGGCAGGATCGCATGGAACCCGATGTAGCTGCCCAAGGCCAACGCAGCCGACACCCACCACGGCGCATCCAGCAGGATGTCGCTCAGAGACGGTTCCCTTCTCCTTCGACCCATTGAGCCACCTCATTTCTTGTTCAAATCGTATTGGCGTCCAATCTAGCAGAAGTACCGTGGCATGCCGGATTGGTCCAACATCCCAAATCACGTCGAAATAGCTTCTCTCGGCATTTAGCGTTCCACAAACCCTAACACTCGGGATTCTATGGCTCCATTAGCATGGCAGGTAAAATCGCTACCGACGTAAGGTGCTTTGGTGGAAAAATCAGCTTGAATGTTAGCCGTCGCAGGGACTCCACCTCCTAGGGGAGCGGAAACGATGTTGACCCCGAGAATATACTTGACGTTTGCGTTGACAACCGTGCCTGACGCCTCCGGCGCAACATAAACGTTAATCCGTCCTTCCAACCTAGTTTTGCGATTCACGTTAAATGCCATGCCGTCCTTATTGGCGAAGGTGAATTGCGCAGAATCCGCCGTGCGATAATTATAAGAAGATTCACCTCGTGCATTCTTGAATGTCCGACTACTAAATCCACAATCCACATAGTCAGATGGCCTATCGGACGAAAACGAAACGTTGATTAGCCTTGAATTCTTGTCAATGTTGTTGATAACAAAAAAATCCGACGCCAGATTCTTCACGAGCTTATCCCATGTCGCGTCAAATGGTGTTGCAACAGTCTTCGATGCCGAAACCTGAGAAGCGGTGGGCGGAGAGTAATGGGCAGTGGAGGTCGCACAACCGGAAACGCTCACTGCCGCCGACGCAATTGCAGCCCATACCAAAACCTTCATGATTCCCCCCTCTTCCGCAGGCAATGTGAATCGCGATTTCGCCGCGAATCGTTATCGAATTGAATGAACTGAAGACCCGTCATTTGGTCTGAGTTTGATATTTTATAACCAAGAGGATGACGAATCACCCTCCTTTCGTGGGGCGTACAAGATGGATCGAGTGTGCCGACGCGGACGAACTTCCAATCGCCAATCCGAGGTATGCGTTCGCCGATATGTTCGCGGTCTGCAGCCAATGTCAAGTTGAACTTTCCGCGACACCAAACCGCTGTCGTCCGGATGAGCGTTGAAAGCATGTCGATGGCGATGTCGCAGTGGGAATTTTGTCAAATACAGTGCCGCCGTCGTTCGCTAGCATGGTGGTCTACGGCTAGCTGAAAAACAAAAGGATGCCGCACAGGCATCCTTTATCGTTCGTGGGGCGGTTGGTTATGACGCCGCCAGCTTTTGAATTCTGTCGTCCACAGCCTTCAACAGACAGGCCGAATCGGTACAGGCATTCCGTTCTTGCTTCATCCATTCGACCTGCTGCGCCTTCAGGGCATGGATGTCGGTGGACTTCGCCTTGGCGGCGCTGTAGGCGGATGCTAGTCGCTTGTCCGCAGCCGCAGTCTCAGGGGTCGAACAAATCAGCTTCTCGATCTTCGATGTTGCTTTGTTGCAATCGAATGAAGCCTCGATCACGGACTTCTCGGGGACGGCAGGTACTGTTGTAGAAGTCGCCGGTGCTTCCTTGGCTTCATCCGCAGGTGCGGGCGTTGCTGGAGTGGCCGGTTCCTGAACAGCAGCCTGTGGGCTTGGGTTCGGCATCGTCACAGCCTGCTGTTGTGCGACGACTTGATCAGACGGCTTGTCCGGCTCAACAGGTGCGGACGTGAGACTGGTCGGTTCGTTCTGCGCTTCGGCGACCTGTACGGTCTTGGCCGGGGTTGAACCGAACGCCTCGTTCACGATGTCTTCCATCGGAACCAGCTTGGTCAGTAGCACCGCCATGCCGATGAAGGCGGCAACAGCGGCAATGGCTTGCGGCCCGAAACTCCAAAACAACTGTTGGCCGGCAAGTTCGGACGCACTACGTGCGAACACAACGTCCGGCATCACGGCCTGCCTGAATGCATCGCCCAGACGAGACGCTACCGGTCCGACGACCAGGAACGCTGCTGCGAACCCGCCAATGACCATAGCAATCTTCTGTTCACCACCCACGAAAGCCCGGTAGGCGAAGAAGCCGAAGATCGCGGCACCGACGATCCCAAAGAAGATGCCCAATGCGTAATTCAGTCCCCGTTCGGCTTCGGCCTCTGCGGTAGCGGCTTCGGCGGCTGCCAAATCTGTACCGCAGTAGCGACACTTCAAGGCTGCGTCTTGAATTTGTTCAGCACAGGCCGGGCAGTTCTTCATGTGCACCTCATGACGGTTGTCTGCAAGGACGCGATACTACCAAATCGGTAGCATTCGCACCAGACCAACGCCGGACGATTCCTGTCTTCACATCCCAGAAGGCAGAAATGTCCGTACTTGCAAAACGACTGAAAGAGGCCCGACAGCGTGCCGGGTGGTCGCAAGAAAAACTTGGCATCGAAGCCGGGCTTGACCCCATGTCGGCAAGCACACGGATGAATCGATATGAACTTGGGAAGAGAACACCTGATTTGCAGCTTGTAGAGAGGATTGCCGCTGTCCTGAAGGTGCCCGCGTCGTATTTCTACGCTATGGAAGACGACGAGGCCGAACTTCTACTGGTCTTTCACCGACTGCCAAAGAAGCAACGGACGAGGGTCATTTCGTTCGTGAGCGAACTTGCCATATAGCTTTGCGGAGTTTCGTGTGGGGTGTGACGCAAGCGCCGGAAAGCCTGACCTGAACAAGCTTACAGATGCTTTGACGCCAGTACGCGAGTATGAGTAGAAGAGGTAGGTGCGTGACCAGAAAGGAATCCGGTTACAAATGACAGGTGGTGATCAGTCGTCACCAGAAATGTATCGATGAAAAATTGACTCACAGGTGTTATCTGGTCGGAAATCCAGCACTAGTCCGACTTGCTATATCTTGGCTGTGTTACGAGCGAAGCGAGTGGCCGCAAAGCGGCCCAAATTATCCTCGAATTAAATCTTCATTTGATCCCATCGATACTGATCTGGGCTCTTCGCGCCAACTCATGTCACTGGTTTGACCTACATCAGATTACGAGGCGAAGCCGAGTGGCCGCTACGCGGCCCGCTATTGTGAATAATTATTAACGATTAGTCACTAATTCGGGGCGCAAGCGCCCATTCGCCTGCGGCTCATAACTTGTGTTTTTGTTTTTGGTTTTTAACTAGTGACTGATTAGATCAGACTAGTTACTTAACTATTCACAATAGCGCCGCCCCCCATATTTTAGTTTGAGGAAACTATCGCGTGACGTGGGGACCGCCCTGCGAGAACCGTGATTTTTGAAATCACTAGATACAATTGTGGCCTGCTCCCAAGGTGCGGCACAAAAATGAGATGTGGGCGGCACACCCATACTTCGCATGACATGGAATGTGCCGCCCCTCATTAATGGCTGTTCTCGGCAGGGAGAGGGGTATCACCTGTTGCGTACATCCCACCGGGGACATGGACTGACCTAGTCAGTCGCTCATTTCGCTTTATTTTAAGTGGCGGGTATGTATCCACTGATGAAGGGGTGGTTCCGTGTAGGTTATCCACAACCTGCCGATTTCTCGGACTTAGAAGCACATGAGCATCCATGCTTAGGTGCCTATTAATGGCACATATACCCATACGAATGGGCGCTTCCTATTTTTAAATTCCCTTATATCATCATACGCACTGTTATTTGACATACTCATCAACCGAAAGAACGGGCACTACCTTTCCACGCTTTGCGCGGATAATTGACCGGTGATGAGTGCTTCCTGTCATTCGAAGATCACAGGCACGGCGGGCATGTCAGGCCCAGATGCTGAAATTGAATCAGCCAGCGCAGATGTCTCGTCAGCACGAAACGCTACATCTACTGCATCGAGTAATGTCAATGCCAGTCCACGGGCACGTTCGTACCGACAGGCTGTCAACAAAACGCTTTGGAATTTATATAGACGCGAGACCTGAAGAAACATGGGTCTGCTTGGGGGCATCCAGCAGAGGTGCTGAGCGCCAATCAGGCACTTCCTAGTACTATTTAGTCATCGGAAGTTTTTCAGAATTCGGCGAACAATTGGCCACCAAAACGACATTATACAGGAATTGGATCACACCGTCAACTAAAGTTGACATCCGCAACCTTTTGTGGCAAGCCCGCTACGGATTCACCACCGCCAGCACACTGGCACGTGAGATGCCATAGGTCCGGGCCAAGGCGCTGACCGTCTCTCCCGTCGCATACTTGCCCTTCATTTCTTCACGTTGGGCTGGTGTGGTCTTGGATGGCCGGCCAAGCACCTTCCCTTGTGCTTTTGCCCTCGCCAGACCAGATTGGGTCCGTTCCACCAGCAAGTCCCTTTCCATCGATGCAACCGCCGCCAGCATCGTCAACATAAGCTTCCCGGCAGATGACCCAAGGTCCAGCTTGCCAAGCTGAAGGACGACAACCTCTATCTTGCGTTCCGCCAATGTCCGAACGGTCCGCAGCACGTCCTCCGCATCCCGGCCAAGTCTGTCAAGGCGCGACACAACGAGCGTTTCACCATCACGAATCTTGTCCAGCATGGCGACGAACTGCGGGCGTTGGGTCGCATGGGTCTTTCCGCTGATGCCTTCGTCGGTGAACCAGTAATCCACCTTGAAGCCAGCGTTCTCGATTTCAAGGCGCTGGTTCTCAGTTGTCTGTTCTCGCGTGCTGACCCTGCCGTACCCGAAGATCGCCATCATGCCCCGCAATATGTTGGAAAAGGGTGTCAGAATATCAACTGATGTTGGAATGTGTCAACCCTATATTTCCAACAGTTCTTGGAGTCGTGTTCGGAACTCTGTTAGAAAACGGTCGATTGGTAACAGCGGGAAGCGCGGAACGTTGAGCAATCCATGACAAGCAATCGCTGACAGTGTGTCCGAGACGTTGCGGTCGGCAGGCATAATGCTGAACCTTGCCAAATTGTTTCCGCACACAAGAATGACGGCCCTCGAACAGCTTCTGAACACCTTCCGCTCCGCCGCAGTCACCGAACGGGAGAAGGGGACTTACTTCGAAGAGTTGATCGTCTGCTACCTGCGGAACGAAGCCACCTACCGCGACCTGTACAGCGATGTATGGACCTATGCGGCATGGGCGGACCTGCAAGGGCTGGACAAGCGGGACGCCGGTATCGACCTTGTGGCGAAGACACAGGGTACCGGCGAGTACCACGCCATCCAGTGCAAGCTGTACGCACCGGACTATAAGGTCCAGAAGAGTGACATCGACAGCTTCTTCACGGCATCGGGCAAGAAGCCGTTCACGCGCCGGATCATCGTCGCCACGACGAATCATTGGAGTGACCACGCCGAAGATGCCCTCTATGACCAGCAGCCACCAGTCAGCAAGATTGACTTGACCGCCCTTGAAGAGAGTCAGATCGATTGGTCGCAGTACCAACCAAAGGCGGCTACGCCGGTCATCAAGGCAAAGAAGCAGTTAAGGGACCACCAGAAGAGTGCACTGAACGGGGCCATTCATGGTCTGGCGGATGCCGACCGGGGCAAGCTAATCATGGCATGCGGCACCGGGAAGACATTTACCAGCTTGAAGATCGCTGAGACATTGGCCGGGGCAGGCAAGCGGGTCCTGTTCCTTGTTCCAAGTCTGTCGCTACTGTCCCAGACCTTGACCGAATGGACACAGGAAAGCGAGACGCCCCTCCACAGCTTCGCCGTCTGTTCCGACAGCGACGTGGGTAAAAAGCGGAAGAAGGAAGACGATGCCGTCCAGACCTTCGTCCATGAACTGCGCTACCCGGCCACAACGGATTCGGCCCGGTTGGCGACGGAGATGGCGAAGCGGCACGATGGCACGCACATGTCCGTCGTCTTCAGCACCTATCACTCCATCAATGTGATCAGTCGCGCCCAGGAGGAATTCGGGCTGGCCGATTTCGACCTGATCGTCTGCGACGAAGCGCACCGCACAACCGGCGCGACTTTCGGCGACGATGATGAAAGCGCCTTCGTCAAGGTCCACGATTCGACATTCATTCGATCCGCCAAGCGCCTGTACATGACGGCGACGCCGCGCATCTATGGCGACACGGCCAAGGCCAGTGCCGAACGGGACAACGTGGCACTGTGCTCGATGGACGATGAATCGCTGTACGGTAAGGAACTATTCGTCATCACCTTCTCAGAAGCCGTCAAGCGCCAATTGCTGGTCGATTACAAGGTGATCGTGCTGGCCGTCGAAGAAGCGCACGTCAATCGACGCCTGCAAGACCTGCTGCGGGACGACAACAATCAGTTGAAGGTAGACGATGCAGCCCGGATCGTCGGTTGCTGGAAGGCGCTATCAAAGCAGGACCTGACCGAGGACTTGGTTGGCGACGCCGCAGCCATGAAACGCGCCGTTGCCTTCTGTCAGGTCATCGAGGTTTCGAAGGGTGCCAAAACGCACAAGGTCAGTTCGAAGCAGATCGCTGGAATGTTCCAATCGGTGGTTGAGGCGTATCAGGAAAGCGAAGAAACCGAGGAAATCGAACAGATCACCCGCCTGACCTGCGAGGCCGAGCACGTAGACGGCGGCATGAACGCCAGTGAGAAGGAAGCGAAACTGGCATGGCTGAAATCCGAGGCGCCGGAAAACACCTGTCGCATCCTCAGCAACGTTCGCTGTTTGTCCGAAGGTGTTGACGTTCCGGCGCTGGATGCCGTGCTGTTCCTGACACCGCGTAACTCGCAGGTGGACGTGGTGCAGTCCGTAGGCCGCGTCATGCGGAACGCACCGGGCAAGAAGCGAGGCTACGTGATCCTGCCGGTGGTGATCCCGGCTGGCGTGGAACCGCACGAGGCCCTGAATGACAACAAGACCTATTCCGTCGTCTGGCAGGTCTTGCAGGCGCTGCGTTCGCACGATGACCGCTTCGACGCGATGGTCAATAAGCTGGACTTGATCGGCAAGGACACCAGCAAGATGGAAGTCATCGCCATCACCGACAAAATTCAGAAAAAACAGGAAAAAACGAAGGGCACCAAGAACAAGGATGCGGCCAAGGGCGGCTTCTCCATCGGCGAAGCGGTCAAGAAGCGCCCTGCCCCGCAGGAACAACACGACCTGCAATTCGAGATCGGTGAGATTGAAAAGGCTATCTACGCCAAGCTGGTCCAGAAGGTCGGCAATCGGCACCATTGGGAAGACTGGGCCAACGACATTGCAAAGATCGCCCGCACTCACATCGACCGCATCACCGGCATCATCGAGAATCCGGCCAACACCAAGGAACGAGATGCGTTCGATGATTTCGCCGCCGAATTACGCGATGACCTGAACGGCAGCATCACGGACGGCGAAATCATCGAAATGCTGGCGCAGCACCTCATCACCAAGCCGGTGTTCGACGCGTTATTCCAAGACTACAGCTTCGCACAACACAACCCGATGTCCATCGCGATGCAGAATGTTCTGGACGTACTGCATGAGCACCGGCTGGACAAGGAAGCCGACACGCTTGAACGCTTCTACGACAGCGTGAAACTGCGTGCCCAAGGTATCGACAACGCAGCAGGCAAGCAAAAAATCGTTGTTGAGCTTTACGACAAGTTCTTCCGCAATGCCTTCCCCAAGATGACCGAGCGGTTGGGCATTGTCTACACCCCGGTTGAGGTGGTGGATTTCATCATCCACAGCGTCGCCCACATCCTGCAAGCCGAGTTTGGACAGACGCTTGGCAGTAAGGGGGTGCATATTATCGACCCGTTCACTGGCACCGGCACCTTCATCACGCGGCTGCTGCAAAGCGGGCTGATCAAACCGGAAGAACTCCCACACAAGTACAAGCATGAGATCCATGCCAATGAACTTGTACTGCTGGCTTACTACATTGCCGCCATCAACATCGAGGCCGTGTACCACGGCACTGTGGGCGGCAAGTATCAGCCCTTTGAAGGCATCTGCCTGACCGACACCTTCCAATTGTATGAGAAGGAAGACATGGTAGATGCCCTGCTGGCGAATAACAGCGCCCGCCGCAAGCGCCAGAAGAAGCTGGACATCCGTGTCATCTTCGGCAACCCGCCCTACTCGGCGGGTCAGGAAAGCGCCAACGACAACAACCAGAATGTTGAATATCCCCATCTTGATGGCCGAATTCGGTCAACCTACGCGGCCAAGTCAAGCATCACGATGGTAAGGTCGCTTTACGATAGCTACATCCGCGCCATTCGCTGGGCTTCAGACCGCATCGGTGATAGCGGGGTGATCGGCTTCGTGACTAATGCTGGTTTCCTGGACGCGAACTCTGCCGATGGAATGCGCCGGTGTCTGGCTGAAGAGTTTTCCAGCATCTACGTTTTCCATTTGCGCGGCAACCAGCGTACTTCTGGCGAACAATCGCGCAGGGAAGGCGGCAAGATTTTCGGTAGTGGCAGCCGGGCGCCGATTGCCATTTCCTTGCTGGTCAAGAATCCGAAAGCCGCACAGCATGGTCAGATTCATTTTCACGACATCGGCGACTATCTGAGTCGTGAGGAGAAATTGGAACGGATCAGCACCTTTGTCAGTGTGGCAGGCATAGCTAATGCTGGCCGTTGGCAACCCATCGTCCCCGACCAACACGCGGACTGGCTGAAGCAGCGCGATAATAGCTTCAGCCAATTCATGGTTTTGGGAGACAAAAAGGGGCAATCGCTGAAGCTATTTGAAAGCTACTCTCAGGGTGTAAAGACAAACCGAGATGCTTGGGTTTTCGCGTTTTCCAAGACCTCCTTGTCAAACAAGGTTCAGCGCATGACGGAGTTCTACAACGAGCATGTCAAGCGATACCAATCAGCATCAGCATCATCGGATACGCAAGACGTAGATATTGATAAGTTCATTACAGTAGACAGAACGAAGATTAGCTGGGCCGATGATTTGAAAGGCGCTCTACGGCGGGGTAAGATTCTTGAAGTCGACTCGAAGCTGATCGCCACCAGTCTTTATAGACCGTTCACGAAACATTGGCTGTACAACGATAAGAACTTCCTTTGGAGTCGCTACCAAATGCCTAGCATCTTTCCGGATGCGGCGACAGAAAACCGTGTTATCTGCGTTTCCGGCAGGGGCGGCAAAGTTGCGTTTAGCACGTTGATGACGAACGCTGTACCAAGCCTGCACATGGTGGATATTGACGGTTCGCAATGTTTTCCACTGTATCTCTATGACAGCGCAGATGATGAGGTTGAAGCAAATGCGCCACAGGTGGGCTTGTTTGATGCGACAACTCCTACAGATGGCAATCACAATCGCCGCGACGCACTGACCGATGAAGGTCTTGCACACTTCCGTTCAGCGTATCCGGGCGAAGAGATCAGCAAGCAAGATGTTTTCTACTACGTCTACGGCCTGCTGCACTCGCCTGACTACCGCGAACGTTACGCCGACAATCTTGCTAAGGAACTGCCGCGCATTCCTTGCGTGAAGCGCGCAGCCGACTTCTGGGCATTCTGCAAGGCTGGTCGGAAGCTGGCCGACTTGCATCTGAACTTCGAGACGGTGGAGAAGTACCCCTTGCACGTTGAAGGCGGCGGATTGCTGCTGACCGATGCCGACTACCGCGTTGAGAAGATGCGCTACGGTAAGAAGGGTAAGGACAAAGACCTAACCACGCTGATTTACAACGACAAGATCATCCTGACTGGCATCCCGTTGGAAGCCTATGAATGCGTATTCCGGCCGATCGTGACCGGTCATTCCGGATTATCGTGACCGCCGATTCCGGCATCGTGACCGGCGTTTCC